>JBAVGF010000179.1:0-11435 GCA_049684675.1 Thermodesulfobacteriota bacterium
TTGGCAAAGAACGGGTTTCAAGTGATTTGCCAGCGTAATCACCGGACTTATTTTATATTTCTTGTTCCCCTCGGATCAGTGTTGAAATTTGTCTCCATCTGAAGCACCTACGTAGCGCATCGTAGGATCCCTAAAATGAACGACTTGCGGGCTGAGGAAAGAGTGGTTGAGAGCAGGTTCGCTAATGAATCAACTTTCCTATCCGGGACCACCTGACCTTGTCGAATAGATTTTCAGCATTCTGATCCCATGAAAAATAGAAGATCAGAGCCTTTCCCAAAACGGCGTTCACATTGAGGAATCCCCAGAAACGGCTGTCTTCACTGTTGTCACGGTTATCGCCTAAAACGAAGAGGGAATCCTTCGGAACAACGACTGGACCGAAATTTTCCATCCTTTGAAGATAGCTTCTCGGAATTTGGTTCGTCACAAAGTGTCCCCATGGATCATCGATCAACCTGTCATTGATATATATTTTGTTGTGGATGATCTCCACTTTTTCCCCCTCTATTCCGATGACCCTTTTGATAAAATCCTTCGAAGGATCCAGTGGGAAGATGAATACAATGACGTCCCCTCGCCGGGGCTTCTTGAATTGGAAAAATTTGAAATCCGTATAAGGAATTTTTATCCCGTAAGTAAATTTATTAATCAGTAAGTAGTCTCCTATCAGCAGCGTGGGCTCCATCGAACTCGACGGAATTTCGAAAGCCTGCACAACAAACGCCCTTATAAAAAGAGCGATCAGGACCGTAATGATGAGCAGCTCTAAATAATCTTTGATAAATCTTTTCTTTTGCATTCTTCGCCGATCTCCCTTTACTGATTCATATCTCCTCCTGTCGGAGTCAATCCATCGGCAGCACCATTTCTCTATTCGTTAAGGTCAAGTCATCCTCAGGCCCCTTCGAAATCTTACCGTACCCTAACATGAGTTGTAGCAGAGACTTGATGGATTTTCCTTTTAGCGGGCGATCAGCAGATATGATTCCACCTTGCTTTCGCCCCTATCGCGCCACCACCTGGACTGTGCCTGTGTCGCCGCTCCGATAGTCGAGAGCGAGAATGGAGATTTTTTGCTTTGGCTTTAGCAAACTCACCAGATCCACGAAACTCTCCATACTGTCGATGGGCTGGTTATTGATGGCGAGGATCATGTCTCCTGTCTCAAAACCGGCCTCCTTCAAAGGACCTTTTGGATCCTCCCAGGTGATCACAACCCCTTGACCGGGGCTTAAACCGTATTTGCTGACCTCTCCCGAATTGGGAGATCTCACCTCCGCCCCTAAACGATCCTTCACTGCGGAAGCGAGGATCTTTGTCGAAGCCTCCAAACTTCCAATCCTAACGGTCAGTTCCTCTTTTTTGCCATTACGAAGAACTGTAATTTTCGCGTCCGTGCCGATGGGAGTCTCCGCTACAGCATTTCGCAATGTGCTGGAATCCGGGATCTCCTTGCCTCGGTAAGCAACGACCACATCATTTTTCCTGATCCCTGCCTTCTCTGCGGGTCCTCCTTTCGCCACATCGACAACCAAAGCTCCCTTAAGACTTTCCATATGAACACTCTTAGCCAGTTCCGAAGTCAGATCCCGAATGGTTACGCCCAGCCACCCCCGATCCACCTTCCCATGGGCGATCAGGGTCTTGGCAATATATTGGGCCATATTGCTGGGAATAGTGAAGCCGATTCCTTCAAAACCGCCTGATTCTGTCGCAATCGCCGCATTGACCCCGATCACCTCACCATAAAGGTTCAACAGGGGACCGCCGCTATTGCCCGGATTAATGGCTGCATCGGTCTGAAGAAAATCTTGATAGCCTGCCGGGTCGGTTATTCCCCGACGATGTTTTGCGCTGATAATCCCTTGTGTAACCGATTTCTCCAACGCACGAGGAGCTCCGATGGCGACCACCCACTCTCCTACCTCCGCTTTGTCGGAATCGCCGAAAGTTACGTGGGGTAGGCGTTCCTTTGCTGAAATGTGTATCACTGCCAAATCCGTTTTTGGATCACCTCCCACCAATTTCGCCGGATATTTACTGCCATCGGCCAATGTCACCTCAATCTTGGTTGCTCCTCCTGCCACATGGTAATTCGTAAGGATGTGACCCTGGGGGTCTATGAGCATTCCTGACCCGAGGCCTTTCATTTCCTGTTTGAATTTTTTTGGTATCTTAGGAACGCCAAAGAAACGCCGAAAAAACGGGTCGTTCTCAAACGGTAAAAAGGGATTGGTTACTTCCCGGCTTTCGGTCACTTCGATGTAGACGACCGCGGGGAGGTTCTGTTTTGCCACCTGTATAATAGCTGTGCTTAGATCGATTGATTTCGCCCTCTCCGCAGCCTGGACAGGGACCGGCTGGAGGCAAATTGATATTATTGAAAACAGAAAAAAGCTAAGAAAAACAAAAAATAAAGGACCACAACGTTTGCGGTTGACCATAATGATTCTCCTTTCCTTTTAATTAGATACATCAATACAAAAACATTTTCTTACTAAGAATTAGAGATATAAATAAGGTGATTCCCGTATTTTTTGTGCGAGAAAGCCGTATTTTCCGGCGATTCCTTGAGGGTTGATGACCCCCTTCCTTGCCATATTGTCTGGCCGTGATTATCTCAGGGATAAGAAATTTGGAGGTAAAAAAGATGGCCCAACGCAGAGCAGAAAAGCCAAAAAAGGTGAAGCTTAGCCCGAAACAGCAGGAATTCTATGATAGACTGAGATCATCCAAGTGAAACCAGTAATTTCTGCTAACCCAAATTCGTTTTGATAAAGGGAAACAGCGATCAAGGATATAGCCGGTGAGACGGGGTGCTCAGTCCTCACTCAATAATTCTTTGACTTCCTTTTTCCCTTCTTCCAACTCATTTTTCTGTTGAGGGTCTTTCCTCAAGAGAAGGGTTTGGAACTCTCCCACGTGTGTTTTTTCCTCTCTTGCCACATCCATGAGTAATTTCCTGATGTTTTTGTTTTGGGTCATATCAGCCATTTGCTCATAGAGATTGATGGCATCCAATTCCGCGATCATGGCGGCTCTCAATATCTCTTTGTCCAGCCCTTCTTTTTTCATTCTTTCGATATCGATCGGTATCTTCGATAGCATAGTTATTTACCCCCAAGAGAGATTTAGTTATAACCCTGTCTTCGTGGACTTTCTCCCGTCCGCACCGAAGGCCGGCGTGAACGACAAGAATTGCCTTCTAATACAATACCTCCACTGTGATAATACGGCAGGCTACACCAGCGACCATGATCTCATCCGAGTCACACACGTAACTTTTGATGATGCGGATACTCGATAGTGGATTCATTTCGCAATTTGGTATTTCGAGACGTGCAAGGGGTGTCTCCCCGATATAAAAAACGATAGTATGCGAAGTTTCGAGATACCAACTGGTTTCTTCCTCCTTTCAAACCGGTCATTCTATCTCCATTTAAACAAATAGGTTTTAGGAAGTGAATAAGGTGAACGGTGTATTTTATTGGCTGAGGGGCAGTATTTAAAGGATTAATTTCCTGTTGGCCGGAAATGCTGCAGGCGGATGCGATCCGCGAGCAAGAATAGCCTTTATAAGAATGGCTCATCGCAGGAAGAGGCTATAGGTGAGAACGGTTAGGACAAAGGCAGTGAAGAGAGTATACTTCCAGTTGTGCTCCACGAAAGCGAAATAGAAGACAGAAGCCAGCACCCGCACAAAAGGGGTTAACATTAAAACGGCGATTCCCATGTTGAGGAAGAGACGGGGACGGAAAGCCCGGGAGGCCATCTGCCGAAGGGTGGACGATATGAACTCGAAGAAGTTCATTCCAACGATCGAATGTTCGAATCGTAGATTGCCCACCCTCAGCCAGCGCCAGACGAAGCCAACCGCAAGGAGAGCCACGCTCAACAGAGTTCCTGTCAAAAGGATATACCCGACCAGGCTTTCCATATCGAAACGGTCATCATTCTGTACCCTCTCAGAATGTTTGGTCGATTCCTGCACTTTCATCCTTAGCCTCCCCAGATACCGCGGAGGATCATCTCGACTCCCAAAACCAATAACACCCCTAAAAATATGTGGCGAACCGTCTGATTGGTCAAACGGACGAGCAAGCGTGTGCCCATGAAGGCGCCGAAGACGACGCCGAGAATGACCGGGGCGGCCAGGCCCGGGTCGATCATTCCCGCTGAAAGGTAGACACTGGTGCCGGCCAGGGCCGTCACACCGATGATTAAGTTACTGGTAGTGGTGGATACCTTCGGCGGGAGCCCCATCACAAGGTCGTGGATCAACACCTTGAGGGCTCCTGCACCAATGCCCAAGAGTCCGGCAATCAGGCCTGCGCCAAACATTAAGGGACCGCCGAAATAGGCTCGGGCACCGTGATACACTATCGTGTGCTGAACAGAGCGGTCATAATAGCTGCCCTTCAATTCGAGCCAGCGGGAGAAGACATCTTGGTGAGCGGCTGGCCGCCAGCCTTCGTTTCTCTGTCGGAACAAAGCGATCCATGAAGACAACAGGACGATACCAAAAAGAATGAAGAGAAACCTTCTTCCAGAAACTAAGGTAATGGTAGCCCCTGCGAGCGCCCCCACGATCGTAAACATTTCGAGAAACATGCCAACTTTGAGGTTTGTAATACGGTCCCTCACATAGGCCGAGGCGGAACCGCTCGATGTGGCAATGACGGAGACGATGCTCACGGCAATGGCATGTTTGATGTCCATTCCAAACAATGTGAGGACTGGAATGAGAATCACGCCGCCGCCCATTCCGCTCATGGCACCGACAAACCCGGCAACGATAGAGACTATGAAAAGGAGGTGAAATGACATTTCATCCCTTCCTATGGTTTATGAGCGGGCCCCTTAAATCTTGGGATAGGGAGATATTCGACCGATGGCTGGTGCTTGATCGGTTGTGGATAAAGGCTCATCAGTTGATACAATTCAGGAGGAATGCCCTTTGTGACATGGAGGCCGAGATTGACGGCCTCCTCATAGGTGATCGGATAATCGTGGGTCCATCTGCCCTCTGTAAGAATCCGAGCCAGCTCTTCCGCCTTTTCGGGTGCATATTTCCCGTCGAGAAGGGACTTTGCCTGAACCCTGATCTGTTGGATGGCCTTTCTGCCAACATCTGCAAGGAGCCACGATTTATCATCGATGTCCGATATCGGCTTGCTCTCAGCCAGCCTGACAAGGGATGCCGCAGGATATTCACCGAGTTGTGGATCGACAGGACCCAGGACAGCATGTTCTTCCATGACAATCTCATCCGCTGCGAGGGCAATCAACGTGCCCCCGGACATGGCGTAATGGGGGACGAAGACCGTGATCTTACCTTCATGCATTCTTATGGCATGGGCGATCTGGTAAGCTGCGAGCACCAGACCTCCCGGGGTGTGGAGGACAATGTCGAGAGGCATGTCAGGGTCTGTCATGTGAATCGCCCGGATGACTTCCTCCGAGTCATCGATATCGATGTACCGGAATATGGGAAAACCTAAGAGGCTCATGGTCTCCTGCCTATGTATGAGAACAATCACCCTTGAACCTCTCGTTTTTTCAAAAGAGGCGATCAGCTTCTGTCTCATCGCCACGAGGAATCTCTTCTTTAAGAGGGGCTGAAGTGCCGCAAAAATGAAAAATAGCCAGAATATCGTAGAGATGTCAAATTTCATTTTGTCCTCCTTTTAAAGTCCTCTCGGTTAACGATGAACGTAATGATAGGCTTCATCCGGAAAAGTCTTGCGATAGGAAAGCTTTTTGTTTCTGAAGAAAGGAAGAAACACCATTCCGGTGATAAACCCGCCAATATGCGCCCACCATGCCACCCCGCCTCCTGTACCGTGGGAGGCAAAGGAAAGTGTTCCGGAGAAAACCTGAATGAGAAACCAAAAACCTAAATAGAGGAAAGCCGGCAAGTGTACCAAAAAAGGGATAAACAGGATCGGGATGAGTGTTAGGATTTGCGCTTTCGGGAACATCACGATATAAGCCCCCATCACCCCTGCGATAGCCCCGGACGCTCCGAATTCAGGAATCGTGGAATGTGGGTCAACCATAAAAAAAATTAAATTCGCGGCGAGCCCTGAAAGGAGATAAAAGAATAGAAATCTTATGTGGCCCATGCGATCTTCCACCGTACTTCCGAAGAGGTGGAGAAACCACATATTGCCAATGATGTGAAGCCATCCCCCGTGCAAGAACATGTTTGTTAAGAAGGGCGAATAATTTCCCGGAGAAAGACCATGGACCAGCGCCCACTCCGGATAAGTATACCTCGCGGGGACGAGACCGAAGAGATAGAATAATTGCTGCAAGAGATCCTTAGGAATGGATATTTCGAATAAGAAAACAACGGCGTTTAAAAGGATAAGCATCCAGGTGATGAACGAAAATCCTATGCGTGGAATGGTATCCTTCAGAGGAATCATAAGCTAAGACTGGAAAGCTCGGAGCTTGTATAAAGGACTAAAGGATCTTTGCCTTCTTCAGCATCTCCAGGTCGTGGAAGGCTGCAATCGGTGCTTTGACTGAAGGCTCGACGCCCTCCAATGAACTTAAGACTGGGCCCAAATATTTTCTCAGCCCGCCCTTTGCCATGTAGATGAATGATTTTTAATATAAATACTAAAGAATCTGGTAAGGAATAAATAAGGTAAAATCCGTATTTTTTGTGTGTAATTGCTGTATTTTGAAATGGCCTATGATGCTTTCATCAATCACTTCACTTCTTGTTTCTTCAGCTGGGCTAAGGCATCATGAAAAGCGTGGGCCAAATTCTCAGCTTTGCCAGTGCCCCAGTAATGGAGAAAGAAGATGCGGGGTTCTTCATCAAGCATGTGATTATGGACTGCTAAAATCTTTATCCCATGTTTACGGAGGGCACGGATGACCGGATTAATTTCGGCGGCTGTCATGGCTATGTCGCCAGCCACATGGGCCCGCTCTTTGGTGCCGATAAAAGCGACCCATGAGTTAAGTCCCATGCTGGAAGTGAGTTCCACTCCATCTGCTTTTACGCCTTGTCGTCCCACGACGATCTTGAAGATGCCACCGCCGGCTTTGCCGGCATGGCCAATGATCTCTTCGATCCGTTTTGTATCGATCGCGGGTGAGGCACTGGTTGCAACAGGATGTGACCGCGGGGTTCCTGTCTTATCCAGGGCCTTTCGAATCCCGCGTGCAAGCGCCTCTGCTTGTCCCATACCATGAATGTGCATGTACATGATCCGTGGTTTTTCACCGAGGAAATGATTATGCAACGCGCTCACATTAATGTCGGCCTCGGCAAGAGCAGAGATCACGGGATTGATTTCCTTTTCGAGCAGAACGAGATCACCCATGACCATGGTCTCGCCCCCCATGTTTTTCCATGCCGTCCAAGAGCCAAAGCCAAAGGCAGTCGGAACGTTCTCACCGTGAATCGTTACTTTGATATCACTTCGGGGGAAGGGCACGACCAGTGCCCCTTCTTGCATCTGTCCGGGTACTCCCAGAATTTGCTCCACCTGGCGAAAATCCGGCGCCGGTTGAGCAGAACTCAGCGGTACGGTCATTCCAATGGAGAGGCACAAAAAAATCAGAAGTCCTATTTGTTTTTTCATATCTTTCACCTCCTGTTCGAGAGTTCAACGGGCCTCAAGAAGATAGAATGGATTGCCATAACCTTTCTTGGAACCTGGAATGATTTTTAGGATATGAGGAATCGCTCGAGAAATATATAAGATGAAGCAAGTATTTTTGAATTGGAAATAACGTATTTTGGATGTGTGGAATTTTATTTTCAGGCGTTATGCTGAGAATATTGTGCAAAAATTAACGACGTTGCGATTCTGGCGACGGATGATTAGTTTTCAATTAAGAATTCCTTTCGATGAAACAGGAGGAGCAGGTCGATGAACCAAAAAGTGCATATCCTTGGATTCGCAGGCAGTTTGAGAAAGCAATCTTATAACAGGGCTATCTTGGCCGCAGCGCTTGAGATGGTCCCTGACGATGCATCCCTTGAAATCTTTGACCTCGAAGGGATTCCGCCCTTTAATCAAGACTTAGAACTTCAACCTCCGGATAAGGTCAAAGAGTTCAAGGCAAGAATCAGGGCAGCCGATGCCACCCTGATTGCCACCCCGGAATACAATTATTCGATCCCGGGCGTATTGAAGAATGCCATTGACTGGGCCTCGAGGCCTTACGGGGACAATGCCTTCGATGGCAAGCCTGTTGCCATGATGGGTGCATCGGTAGGAACATTGGGGACAGCGAGGGCTCAATATCATCTCCGGCAAAGCTTCGTCTTTTTGAACATGTGCCCGATGAATCAACCAGAAGTAATGGTCTCATTTGCAAATGAGAAAATTGACCAAAACGGGAAAGTCACAGATGAGAAGACGAAGAAAAAAATAGGTGAGCTACTCGAGAGCCTGGTGGTCTGGACAAAAAAACTGAAAAGTGAAAAGGGTTGATTAAAATTTGATCTTCCTGTAAAAAAGCCTCTTCGCTATCTCTGCCGCAACAATATACAGAACCACAATCGCTCCCAGAGCAATAAAGAACGGCGCGGGCAATGGACGGAATTTAAAAAGCCCTCCCAACGGACTGAAAGGAAAAAGAAGCGTTAGTCCCGCGATCAGGAGGGTTGCTGTGAGCAGATATTTTCCCGGTCTGCTCTGGAAGAAAGGTCTACGGGTGCGAACGACCAGGACGATTACCGAAGCGGAGATGACCGATTCCAGAAACCAGCCAGTTCGGAATGAATCCGGTTGAGCACGGAGAACGAAGAGCAGTACGCCGAAGGTGAGGAAGTCGAAGATCGAGCTCACTGGACCAAAGGTCATCATAAAGTTGCGGATAAATTTGACGTCCCAGCGTCGAGGTTTCTCAACGAGTTCAGGATCCACTCGGTCCGTGGCAATCGTCATCTCTGGAAAATCGGTCAGTAGGTTGGTGAGGAGGATCTGTGAAGGCAACATGGGGAGAAAAGGCAGAAAGAGGGAGGCCCCGGCCATGCTGAACATATTTCCGAAATTGGCGCTGGTGGCCATAAAGACGTACTTCAGCGTGTTGGCGAAGGTTGCCCTTCCATCACGGACGCCCTCCACCAGCACATCCAAATCTTTTTCGAGGAGTACGATATCAGCCGCCTCTTTGGCAACATCCACAGCACTGTCCACTGAAATCCCCACATCGGCAGAATGGAGTGCAGAGGCATCATTGATCCCATCGCCTATATATCCGACCACATTTCCGGCCTTCTTGAGTGCGTGAATGATCGCCTCTTTATGGTTCGGCTCCACCTCGGCGAAGACATCTACCTCATTGACACGGTTGAGCAGCGCCTCATCGCTCATCTGGTGAAGATCTCGACCCGTAAGGATTTTCGGATCCGAGAGTCCCACCTGGTGGCTGACATTGGCCGCAACCAGCTGGTTGTCCCCCGTGATGATCTTCAGTGAAACCCCGAGATGTCTCAGCTTGTTGATGGTTTCGGCAATTCCGCTTTTGGCAGGATCGAAGAAAACCAGGAAGCCTAAAAACGTCATGCCGGTTTCATGGTCCTTCGTGATGAGGGAGAGAGACCCTACATCCCGGTAAGCGATGCCCAATATTCGAAACCCTTTTTGGCTTAGCTCTTCAAAGCGCTGCCGGATCTGGTCTTGAACCGTCGTGATATCCACCGTCGTACCAAGCGAAGTTTCTGCTGACGAACAGACCTCGAGCACATTCAACAGCGCACCCTTGGCGATGATCTGACAGGCGCCATCTTTTGAGACTAAAATGCTCAAGCGTTTGCGAATAAAATCGTAAGGGACTTCATCTCGTTTCTGATACGAAGAGACATCGAGGTGACGATGGGTCCGAAGGGCTTTGTCAATCGGGTTGACAAAACCTGTTTCATAAATGGCGTTGAGATAGGCGTAGAGAAAGACCTTCTCACTTTCGTTGCCCTCCACATCGATAGCGGAATGGAATTGCACCGCGCCTTCGGTCAGAGTTCCGGTTTTATCTGAACAGAGGACGTTCATACTGCCGAAGTTTTCAATGGAGGCGAGGCGTTTGACAATGACTTTCTTTGATGCCATGCGCTTTGCACCATGGGAGAGGTTGATACTGATGATCGCTGGCAGCAGTTGTGGAGTCAGCCCGACAGCCAAGGCCAACGCAAAGAGGAAGGATTCCATGACCGGGCGCTTGAAAAAGACATTGATGGCGAAGATGGCGATCACCAGGACGAGTGTTACCTCCAAGAGGAGAAACCCAAATCGTCTGACGCCACGCTCAAACTCTGTCTCCGGCGGCCTGAACTTCAGCCGCTCGGAAACCTTTCCGAACTCGGTTTCTTTTCCCGTATGAACCACAACAGCCTTGGCATTACCGCTGACCACATGGGTTCCCATGAAAAGGGCGTTCGTTCGTTGGCCGAGCGGCGTTTCTTCTGGCAGAATCCCGGCCGTTTTCTCCACCGGAAAGGTTTCTCCAGTCAAGGTGGCTTCGTCGACGAATAGATCTTTCGATTCGAGAATGAGACAGTCACCCGGGATGACATCTCCTGCACTCAGGACGACAAGGTCTCCCGGAACGATTTCTTCGACGGGAACCTCTTTGGAGGCTCCATCCCGAATCACGGCGGCCTTGATCTGAACGATAGCCAGCAACTTCTCGACCGCATGGATCGCCCCTCTTTCCTGCCAGAATCCGAGAAGACCACTGACCAGGACGATGATCAGAATGATGAGTGCATCCGCAGAGTCGTGGAGCAAGAAGGAGAGTCCAACGGCAAAGAGGAGAATAAGGATAATGGGACTCTTGAATTGGGAAAGGAGAAGCGTCAGGGCATCCGTTTTCCTCTTGGGCCTTAGAAGGTTCGAGCCGTGGCGGGCGAGACGCTCCTGGGCCTCCCCTTCGTCTAAACCTTGCGGCGTGGTTTGAAGTCTCCTAAGGATTTCAGCGGCGGCAACGCTCCAAAAGGCATGAGAGGGCTGTTTCATCTTGGCCGGCAAGTGCCCGCAAGCCCCACCTTGTAGGCGGGGTTAAGGGCACAATTCAAACGATATTTCCTTTCCGGGAAGCCCCGGCCTGTGGCCGGGGAGCTTCACTCAAACTTATCCCACCTTTTACTGAAGAGCCACTTTAAAATCGATTTCTTGCGAACCGAAGAAGCCTTTTCTCAAAATTCTTACCTTGACCTCCTCCCCCTTCTTTTTGAAAAGGAGATCGATCTTAACATCATCGATATCGCGCACGGGAGTATGATCGATTGATAAAATCATGTCTCCCACTTTCATTCCTGCCTTTTCGGAGTTGCTTCCAGAGGGGAATCCTGCAATCTCCACCTTTCCTCCCTTCTCCTTGAGCAAAACCATCAGCTTTGGAGAAGTGACGCCGGGAATCGTCTTTGGAAAAAGGACGTAGTCGGCAATATCCTTTTCGAGATC
>JBAVGF010000180.1:0-10063 GCA_049684675.1 Thermodesulfobacteriota bacterium
TCACACCGATATGATAACCAAGGCTGAAAGGCTTTTAAAGAAGCGAGAAGGTGAAATCGCAGAGGGCAAACTTCCGGGGATCTACTTTGACAAGGTGAGGTTTGATGATCTCGCCAAAGACTTTTTGGCGGACTATGAAATAAACAAAAGGGACACTCTCAAGAGAGCTAAATGGTCTGTCGATTGCCTCAAGAAATCTTTCCAGGGGATGAGGGCAACGGATATCACCACAGACAGAATTAAAGCCTATATTGAAAAAAGAATGAAGGAAGGTCTTTCCAATGCCTCAATCAACCGGGAACTGGCAGTCTTGAAGAGGATGTTTAGCCTTGGAGCTGAAAGCACGCCTCCAAAGGTCAACCTGATACCCTATATTCCTATCCTCAAAGAATCCAATGTTAGGAAGGGATTTTTTGAGCTTGAAGAATATGTGGCCTTAAAAGATGCCCTACCCTACTACCTGAAACCAGTTGTTACGTTCGCTTATCACACGGGATGGAGGGCCGGAGAGATTCTAAATCTCACATGGGATAAAGTTGACCTCAAGCAGGGGATCATTTCGTTGAATCCTGGGGAGACCAAAAATAAAAAGGCCCGGATGGTCTATCTGAATGAAGAACTCACAAGAGAAATGAAGTCCCTTTCCAGTAACCGGCAATTAGGTTGCTCCTTCGTCTTCCATCATAACGGGGATAGGATCAAGAGAATAACGAGGGCATGGGGAACGGCCTGTATCAAAGCCGGACTTTGTGAACCTCTCAGGGATGAGAATGGAGAGGCCGTTGTGAGAAGGATTAGCAAGGGCAAGGTTAAGGAAAAAGTGGTGATGATACCTACCAAGCTATTCCATGATTTCAGAAGGACCGGGGTGAGGAACATGGTGAGAGCTGGCATTCCTGAGAGAGTGGCTATGATGGTATCAGGACACAAGACCCGGAGCGTGTTTGACCGTTATAACATCGTCAGTGACCAGGATCTTAAAGAAGCTGCTCAGAAGATGCAGACCTACCATGAGAAGTTGAGTTCAGCAACGGAGATTCAGGATACCAAGCGCGGTGAGGTTATTCCATTCAAAGAGGCACAGAATGGATAAAGAAAAAATTTTTGACCTCTACGGGCACAATTTAGGCACAATCAGGCAGAATGAGCAATGGATTTCAAGGGCACAAAAATGGAAGTCATTGAAAAGAAAAGCGCCCCTGGCGTGACTCGAACACGCGGCACACGGATTAGGAATCCGTTGCTCTATCCACCTGAGCTACAGGGGCAGCGTTTGTAACTATACAAGCTTGTTATACTTTCGTCAATGGTCAATCTACCATCCTCAAATTTTGACTCAAATTTTGATTGACATTTACGCGCCCAGCTAATAGATTTGAGAATAAGGGGGTTAATTAATTTTCGATTCCGTAAAGGGAGTACGGGGCAGAGAGGCAAACGGGAGGCGTGAAAATGCGAAACAAGAAAGTTATCTTGCTAAGCTTTGCGATCTTATTACTCTTTTCAAGTTTGACCTTGGCGGACTGCGTGAGTCTGGTTGGTTTCACCGATTGGTTTGCGGAGGACAACCACAACGTTGTCTTCTATCGAGGATCAAGACCTTTAGGAACCCTTAACATCCCTGATTGCTCAATCAAACCCTCGTCAACCATTCGCCTCAGTAAGAGTTACGTGTGCGACTCGGACAAGATTATTATAGACGGAGAAGAATGTACCATTATGACGGTGACATCAGCATCTTTTTAGAATTTAAGGATCTCGGGCTGTCGGTATAGGATCTTTCAAAATTAAAGACTAAACGAATAGCAAACCAAGAATCTCCTCGACTCATCAAGGACAGCCTTATTTCTCTTTCTTCTCCTTTCTCCCTTTCTCTTTTTTCTCTTTTTCTTCCAACTGCTTTTTTATACCTTCCACTTTTTCCTTGAATTCCCTGGTGACATCATTCGATTTAAATTGATCGCTAATGATGTGAGGGGTCATCAGCAGGATCAACTCATCTCTCTTCTTCTCATAGGTTTGAAACCCAAAGAGAGCGCCTATGATGGGAATCTTGCTCAGCAGAGGGATACCCGACGTTATCTTTTCCTTAGAATCTGCTATCAATCCACCGAGAACAATGGTCTGTCCTTCCATAACGGAGAGGATGGTCTTGGCAGTCTTCTTTCCAAAAACAGGGACGTTTTGAAGGTTTCCAAGGGGGATGGCGGAAGCATTCACGGTGCTATTCTCAATGCTGATCTCCATACTCACCAACCCTCCATCGCTGATGCGAGGCGTAACAGAGAGGATAATGCCGATATCTTTGTACTCAATCGATCCTTCGATGACACCAGTTGCAGGTGCAGTGCTGGGCGTGACCACAGTTCCACTTGTGGCTGCCGACCCGTAGGAATACGTGGAAGTCAGGATGGGCTGGGACGATCCGACTTGAATTTTTGCCTCCTTATTGTTCGAGGCAATGATGTGGGGTGACGAGATCACTTTCAACCGATCTTGTGATGCTGCTAAATTGATTGCAGCAGAAAGTCTTCCTCCCAACTCTACAATGGCGTATCGGAAGAAAATGCCCTGGGGAAGGGCTGCATCAAAAGGGAGAGCAGGTGGCTGCTGCCCTGCCACAGCCCCTTGAGCCTGCGAATCAGTCACCTTGCTTGACGTAAATTTCGCCCATTCGATGCCGAATTTGTTCGCCTCATCAAGGGTGACTTCAGCCAAAAAGACCTCGATCAGCACCTGCTTGGGGTAGATATCCAGCTTCTTGATCGTCTCGAGGATTGCTCGATAATCCCTATGGAAGGCTTTAATGACCAATGAATTGGTGGTTTCATCAACAACAATATTGATTTCTCCCTCTGGGACACCCCCTGCTTCCTCCTTGGCAGAGGTTGGAGGAGTGGCGGGGGTCGGGGCTGGTCTTGCCCCTCGGGGAGTTGTCTCCGCAGGTGTTCCCGCTTTTTCTGTCTTCTTTTCTTTCCCCTTTACAAATACTTCTTTCAGGACTTCAGCGAGATCTTTGGCCTTCGCATTCTGGACATAGTAAACAAAGACGCTTAACTTCGACCCTTCTCCCGGTATTTTATCCAGTTCCCTGAGCCATCCCTCCACTTTTTCAAAGATATTCGGGATGGAACTGACGACCAGGAGCGAGTTGATCCGGGCGATGGGCGTGAAGGTAATCCCGACCCCTCTCGCTGACTTTGTAGATACCTCAAAGGAAGAGAAGATGCGTTCCATCTCCTTAGCCACCTCAGTGACATCAGCATTCAGGATCGGATAGATCCTCACCCTCATGTCGGTAAAAATATCAATATCGAAAAGCGCAAGGATGTCGAGCGATTTCTTAATATTGGAGGCCACATCACTGATGATTAGGATATTATGGGGAGGATGCTCGACAATATCCGCTCCGTCCGAAAGAAAGGGCTTGATCAATTTGGAGGCTTCTGTCGCAGGAATGTATTTCAAGGAAACGATTTGAATCGTATATTTCTCTTCAGAAGCGAGTTTTGTCCCACCCCGGACGGTCGTCGGAGGAACATACGTCTTTTTGGCATCACTTAAAGGAACGATCTCATAAAGACCATCCTTCTTCACCGCCGTGGCTCCGTTCAATCTTAGAATCGACTGAAAGATCGGAAAAACCTCTTCGCCGGGGAGCTGACCCGTGGTGTGAATATTGACAGTCCCTTTCACCCTCGGATCGACGAGATAGTTAATCTTCATTATTTCTGCCATCACCCGAATCACTTCATAGATGTCCGCATTGTCAAAATTGAAGATCACTCCAGGAGCTGCAGCAGACATCGCGGGCCTTGTCATTGGAGCAGCGGATGGCTGTAATGGCGTTGAAGGCTGGACTCCCGCTGGAGCTGGAGGTCGTGCTGTAGATGGAGCGGGTGGATGCGGCGAGGGGCTTGCAGGCGGTGTCGCCACCTGGGCTTCCCCTGGTTTTGGAGGTTGCGATAGTGGTGCAGGTTGATTTCCCGCTTGAGCTGCCAGTGATGGTACCGCCGAGAGGGCAGGAGGCGGCGTCGAGGGTTGGGCTCCGGCTGATTTTGGAGGCTGCACTGATAGAGGTTCAACTGCTACCGGGGAAGGTGGTTGTGGTGTAGCCGGAACAGGTGGCTCTGCCGAGGGTGCCGGCGGCGATGTCAACACTTGGGCTTCTACCATCTTTGGAGGCTGTGATGGCTCTGGAGGCTGGGCTCCTGCTTGGGCTGCAGGTGCAGGTTGAGATGTCGCCGGAACCGCTGTCTCTCCTTTGGAATTGTTAACCTGTTGACTTGAAGCTCCTTCCGGCCCCGCCTTCAGTTGCGCATTCTTCCCAGCGCAGCCTAAAATACCAACAACGAAGCACAGCATAAGCATAAGAATGTTTATCCGAAAATGTCTCATTTCTCTCATCCTTACTAGACCCCTCTCTTCAATTTCCCCCCATTTCTTGCAGCGGAGAACCTGGTGGAACCCCTGGTATTGCTGGATTTCCGGAAGGCGGCGAATAAGAAGGCGGATAATAAGGGATTCTCCCCCTTCTTGCAGGCGGAATAGGAGCGGACGGACTCAGAGGTCCAGGTGGTGGTGGTGTTGTTACCCTTTCCTGAACTGCAGGAGGGATGGGCATCGTCGTTCCGGCGGGTGCCGGAGGTGAGGCAGGTACGGGCGTAGCCGGGCGTGGACTTGCAGGAACAGGCTGAGTACTTGTGACGGTGGCCGGCCTACCCTCTGTTTTGACATCCATCCTTCTCTTTGGCAACTTCGAATCATAAAGAAGGACTTCGAAAGTATCTCCCTGCGCTTCTAATGTAATCCGGTCAGATAATATCTTTGCCAGCTTATAGTCACCGATCCGCTCCCCCGCTCTTACAGTAAACGTCTCTCTCTCGCCTTTTCGGAGGGGTCTTCCCGGGTTGGCGATGGAGGCCGCTCGGTATTCTCCAACGATCGTCACTCCGTACAAAACAATTTGAGGACGCACAAGCTCTTTTTTCCCGTCACCCATGGGGATTGGAAAATCTTTCCTTTCTGGGCTGAAGATGTTCTTTGAAGCTATCGAGATATAGGACTTGAGGGAGGCAGGATCCTTCTGAGCTCCCATGGTTGAGGGAACCGCCGGCTTGTTTTGTGGTTTGCTCTGTGATTTCTTCCCCACGTTCTTTTCGGGTACCAATTCGATTGGTTTGGTCCAGACCTCATAATTCTTAAAGATCAGCAGGAGAAGCACTCCAAGAACCAGGAAACATAAGAATCCATACTTGGATGACATTACCCATGCCTCCCTTTTTCTTCGGCTTTGCCCTTTTTCATCAACCCAGTGATAATTAGACTTCCCTGGATATTATTGGGAATTCTTGGGTTGAAGACGAGGAAATCCATTTCAGAGATCATCAACTCTTTTTCATGATGTTCGATATCGTAGATAAATTGCCCCAGGCTCAACACGCTGTTGATCGGATTGAAGTCAATGTGAAGGGAAATCTTCAGGTAGACATTCGTCTCTTTGGGCTCCAACATCCGGAAACTCCGTATACCAATCCCGTTCTTCTCGGAAAGCCGCTTCACGATCTCCTGAAGATTGGCTGCCCCGAGCTGGGGTGTCTCTCCGGCAAGGAGCTTTTGCTGAATCCCGTCGTACTGTTTAACCGTCCGGCCAAGTTCCTCCTCGATCGTCTTCCGATTCTGGAGAAACTGTTCATATTTCAATAAAGCTCTTTTCTTCAGCGCGATCTCCTCCTCCGCCCTCTTCTTCGCCTCCGTGAGGGGAAAAACGCCGAAAAAAATGAACAGGATGCCCATCACGATTCCAGCCAGCACAAAAAGAATCCTTCTCTGAGAAAATTTCACGTTCTTTAAAAACGTCAAATCGTTGGGAAAAGACCACTTTTTCAAGATGTCATTTCCTCCCCTCAATCCTCGCTTTGATCTTAAATCTCTCTTTTTCCTTATTCCCGTCGCCTCTCATCTGCATTTCTTTTGTTACAGGGGCCATGAATTCCACCTTCTCGAAGAGAGGAGATTTGTCAAGAAGAGGAATCAAATCGGAAGCCGAATCCGCAAATCCGCTCAGTTCAATTTCTTTGCCATTATATTTTAGATTCCAGATCCAGGTCGTCTCAGGTAGAACCCTGGTCAACTCTTCCAAGACCTCCACTTTACTGACCTCGCCTGATCTGATCTGGTCGAGCTCTGCCATCTCTTTGCTACGGTCGTCTTTCTGCTTTTGCAACTTTTCAAGGGCCTCCACTTCGGGTCTTCTTTTTCTTATTTCCGCGTTGACCGCATTCCATTCCTTCTTGTAGTGGATGATCATTCCCGCTCCCCATGTCAGGCCAAAAAACAGGGCGAGGGAAGTTAAGAGGATCAAGAGAGGTTTTCCAATCTGCCGTACCTTTTTTCTCATTTCGGGCGGAAGGAGGTTCAGATCGACCCAAGGGGTGATTAATCCCTTGAGGGGGACCCCGATAGAAGCATAAATTCCGTACAGTTTCGATCCTTGCCTCTCTCCTTGAATCCGATCCATGGGAGGAAGCAAAACGCCTTTGAGTTCGTTGGCCTCTTTAAGGTTTGTCAGAATGGTCTCATCGGCACTTAGCCCGTAAACGAAGAACGTGGAGTTTGCAGGAGAATCAACGTCCCCCGAACGCTTGAAAGTGCTGATCATCTTTGCTTCTTTTCCTTCCTTGGGAAGGGGGAGATGGAAGCTTTCCCTCCAATTCTTTCCCTGGACGAGATTCATCTCAAAAAATGGCTCTGCGACATCAATCAAGACCGAGGTCTCGTTCTCGCTGCCCCCTTTGTTGTAAAAGAAAAGATTGAGGGCTGCAACAGAAGGAATCTGGATTGAATTAGGTTGGATCCCCATTTTCTTCAATAGGGACACATAAGGATCTACTTCTGTCTTCCTTGCGAACACTGCAAAAAGATGAAGCCAATCCTTCTCCTCCTTGAGAAGGCAATAATCAAAATAGATTTCCCCCCTTTCAAAAGGGGTATATTTGGGCATTTCATACTCGAGTACTTTTGTCAGGTTTTCTTTGGCAGCGACGGGAAGCCTGATGAAACGTGCAATCACTTTTTCCCTCGGCATCGCCACGGAGACCCTCTCCCTGTCAATCTGATGCTTGGAAATGAAGGTATTGACCAGACTGATGACCTGAGCCTCTCGGTCTTCTTTCTGAGTTTCAGAGGAAATGGGATAGACCCCGTAATCCACGAGATCCATCCTGCCGATGGACTTCCTGAGAAGGGTGAGGACGAGATGATCCTGTTTGAGATCGATGCCAAGACTTTTATCAGAGATCATGATGGGAACGAATTCCCTCCATTCCTTTGCCAAATTCTTGAAGGTTTCTTTTGCCAAATTCTTTAACTTTTTCATCGGGTGCCTACGGTGCTTTGTTCAAGATCAAATGAGGGTATCCACCCATTGAATAATCTTATATCCCTTCTTGTCCATCCGGTCAATCTTGACGATCGCCTTGACCCCCCGGACCGATCCTTCAGCCTTATTCCTTGTCCTTGATTCGATCGTGTAGTAAGGCGTTATGGATTGAGTCACCATTAGCTTTTCAACATCTCCGATCGAGGGCAAAGAGACAAGCTCGGGCACCCTCAAGCGGAGATCCTGTAGGCTTTCGAAGGCTTTCTCCTCCCTGGCCTTTACAATAAGTCGAGCCACTTTATCGGGAATCCCCAAAGCAAACCTCAATACAACGGAGGAGGCGCTGTTGATATCAATCTGTTCCCCGGGTGCGTAAATAGAAAAGATGTCTTTTAATCCTGCATCGTATGCCTTCGCTCGTTCTTCTCCCGTCTTCGTCCCTTTCCTCCCATAAAACAATTCGGGGGTGACTCCTCGAACAAGGAGAAGCTCCTCAATGGAGTCCAAATTGCCATTCTTGCAATTATACGGTTCTTTCAGGGATTGATAATAATCATTCTCCGCTCCGTTGATCCGACGAAAATCATCCGGATCTATCCAGTCCAATATGGAATCGACGACGATGTCCCTCGCCTCGGCCTCCAAACCCAAATTCCCGATGATCTTTCGAAGCGTCACCTCAGAAACCGTATTGATATTGATCTTACCCGCCTCGCTCATGATCCGGAGCTCGCATTCCCCCCGATCAAAGTGGAGGGTATAAGGCCTCCCGTCCGCCACCCACTCTTTCTTCTCTGGAGCAATTTCCTCGGTCTTCATGGTCTTCCTCAATTGTTGAAGCCGTGTGTCATTCTTAAAAATCATCTCTGCAATGGCCCGCTGAACTCCTCCCTGTGCGATCGCGTAGAGTTGTAGCTCGTCCTTAAAGTTTTTGGTGATATTGACTTCCGTTCTCATGGCAAAGGAGAATTCCAATACCACCACGGTGAGAACGGTAATGACCCACAACACCATGATGAGCGCAACTCCCCTCGCATTTCGGAATTTCAATTTCATCTAATAGTCCCGGGCTGAGGTCCCCCCATAGTGGTCTGCCGTCTCAATCCGAGCGGACCTCTTCTCACCTCTTCGAATTGATAAGCTGAAATCGGGGCGAGGACGGTAATCGGAGAAGCTTTCTCCCTGCTTCTTTCGTTCCAATACGTGACCGTCATTCTGAGGGCCTTCGGCAGTTCCTTCTCTTCCTTGACATTCCACTCCTCAACCCATTCTTCTTTCCGGTTCTTCTCTTCATCGGCTTCCCTGTAATATTCAAAGCGGACCTGAGAGACCCCTTCAAAAAGAGTCAGGGCTGAGTCTTCCTTCAAGTCATCTTCGAAGAAATTTCTATTTAGAGCCCTTTGTTCATAAAGGATCAGACGCCCATTTTTTTCTCCCTCGTCTTTAAGTTGATAAACCACATAAACAAACCCCTCCGGCCGTTTTGGCTTGATAGCCAGAGCAGAGACAAACCTTAAGGAGTGGGCCTTACCGTCAAAAGCAAGATAATCCCCTTCTGCCTTTTCAGTCTTAATTTTGTAAGGAACGGCCGACTTTATCTGCCGGGATACCAATTGGGAGATCATCCGTATCTTCTGGAAATCCTCCTTGATCGAATCCCCCTTTTCCCAGGAGGAAAGGCCGAGGCGAAAGGTCCCGGAAACCATGAGGATGATAAACCCGAGAATCGTCAGCGTAACGATCACTTCGATGAGGGTGAACCCTGACGCATCAGAAGCGCCGAAGCCCGCGCTAAGCAACCTCTTTTTAGATCCTCCGTTTAGCCCTTGTTGACCCATCTGCTACTCTTGCACCTGAACCCTTGTCATTGGGAGGAGTTCCGCTTTCGCAGGACGACGTGCCTGCACGCCGCAGTGCCTGAACCCGGAAATTTTAGTAGCATGCAGTTTCGGCACGCAGGCGTGGCAATCTCAAGGGATTGCTTCGCTTGCTCGCAATGACATTTTGGCATCGTTGGAACTCACTAACTCTTCTTTTGACCCTTCTCCTCCGGTTTGATCGCCTTCAGAGATTCAACACTCGTAGACTTTTCCTTAGCGCCCGATTTCCAGAAGACATCGATCCTCACCTGGAAAAGGTCAATCGGAGGCTTGTAGTCTATGCTCTTATCTATAGAGAGAAGATCGACTTTCTTCACCCCCACCTGCCAACGGAAGGTCCCATCATCGGCCTCCCCCTCTTGGGTCCCCTCTTCAACAGCCGGCTTCAGCATCGTCTCTTCCATTTTTATCCGGGCATAATTTACAGCCCTCGTATATTCCATAGAGGCTCTTCCAAGTCGAAGCCCACCCGAGAAGAGTTCAATAATCACCGTTAGCCCAATCCCTAAGATGGCAAGGGCTACCACCACTTCGATCAATGTGAACCCATTGTCGACTCTTACGCGTCGCAGCCTTCTCGGATGCATGGTACCCATCTAAGCCTTCTCAACCTCTACCATACCCGTGAGGAAATAGACCTTGATCCTGTATCCCCCTCTCTCCGGGCTATTGAAAAGGACCGAGCCTCCGTTGGATCCTCCGTTGGGATAGAACTCAATCGCCGGGAGGTCGCAAGGGTACTGAGGAGAAGTAAAATCGAGCTCTTTCATTTGAACACCGTTAGGGAGTCCATAAAGGGTCT
>JBAVGF010000181.1:0-4040 GCA_049684675.1 Thermodesulfobacteriota bacterium
GGAGTACTATCTCCGCGAGCAACTCAAGGCCATCAAGAAAGAGCTGGGAGAGTTGGATGAACATTCCACAGAGATCAAGGAACTGAAAGAGAAGATTAAGAAGGCTAAGATGCCGCCCGAGGCTGCAGCGGCTGCCGAAAAAGAGTTGGACCGCCTGGCCAAGATCCCACCTGCCTCGGCAGAATATACCGTCGCTCGAACCTATTTAGATTGGCTGGCAGAACTACCCTGGTCTGAAACCACAGAGGATAATCTTGATATTGATAATGCCCAAAAGACGTTAGATGAGGACCATTACGATTTGGAAAAGGTGAAGAAACGAATCTTAGAATATCTGGCGGTAAGAAAACTGAAGGCGGACATGAAGGGGCCGATTCTTTGCTTTGTTGGTCCCCCAGGGGTTGGAAAGACCTCGCTTGGGAAGTCGATTGCCAGAACGATGGGCCGTAAATTCATACGGATCTCCTTGGGTGGAGTCCGAGATGAAGCCGAAATCCGAGGACATCGCAGGACGTATGTGGGTGCCCTGCCTGGCCGGATCATCCAAGGGATCAAAAAAGCCGGATCGAATAACCCGATCTTCATGCTGGACGAAGTGGATAAGATCGGGATGGACTTTCGTGGGGACCCTTCGTCCGCACTGCTTGAGGTGCTGGATCCAGAACAAAACTTCTCGTTCTCGGATCACTATATCGATGTTAATTTCGATCTCTCGAAGGTGATGTTCATCACCACCGCCAATGTGCTCGATACCATTCCTCCCGCTCTCCGGGATCGAATGGAAACCCTCGAGCTCCCGGGCTATAGTGAAGATCAGAAGATGATGATCGCCAAAGAGTTCTTGATTCGGAAACAGATCAACGAGCACGGGTTGAGTTCAGAGTTCATCGAATTTCAGGATGCGGCTATTCAGACCATCATCAGTTCCTATACACGAGAGGCGGGGGTCAGAAATTTGGAGAGGGAGATAGCAGCCATCTGTCGTGGGGTGGCCAAAGATGTCGCACGAGAGATAAAAGAGAAGGTGGTCATCGTTCCGGACAACCTGCACAGATTTTTAGGGCCGGTCAAATTCTTCCTCGAAGTGGCAGAACGTACCTCTAATCCAGGTGTGGCGACGGGTCTGGCCTGGACGCCTACCGGAGGAGACATCATCTTTGTGGAAGCGACGAAAATGAGGGGAGAGAAGGGGTTGACCTTGACCGGGCAATTAGGAGATGTGATGAAGGAGTCCGCCCAGGCCGCATTAGCCTATGTCCGATCCAAATCGAAGGAACTCGGTATCGAGGAGGACTTCTTTGAAAAGAATGATATCCATATTCACGTGCCGGCGGGCGCTATTCCAAAGGACGGGCCCTCGGCCGGGATCACGATGTTCGTAGCACTCACTTCCCTGTTGACCAACAAACCAGTTCGGAGTGATATTGCCATGACCGGAGAGATCACTTTGAGGGGCTTGGTCCTTCCTGTGGGGGGGATTAAGGAGAAGGTCCTGGCAGGAATGCGGGCCGGGATTAAGACGATCATCCTTCCGAAGAAGAACGAAAAAGACTTGGAGGAGATTCCTGAGCATATTCGAAATCAGATGAATTTCAAATATATCCAGAGGATGGACGAGGCCATCGAGCTGGCGCTGAAACAAACGGAACCACGGAGCGCGGAAAGAGAAGCCTTTATCCCTCCAGTTAGTTAGTGGTAGTGATTCAGAAATGTCTTTCCTTTATTTGTCATTCCGGGCTTGACCCGGAATCCAGTGTTTATGGGCTGGATTCCCGCTGGAGTTTACCCCGTACTTGATACGGGGTGGGAATGACGGTCTAGCACACCCCCTTTCTTGAAACATGCCCGGAATTGCGGTATTCCTCTGAGGCCTTTTCGTGGATTACCCCAAACTCAGAAACATTAATGCCTTTCCAGTCCAAAGTTCCGGACAAACTCTTCTATGCCTTCAGGATCCACAGAACATCGGTGAAAAGGCCCTTTTTTTGTCACCCCCTCTTTATTTCATCGTCTCCCTCTTTGATGGCCAACATTCGATTCTGGATATTCAGGCTGAATACATGAGAAAGTTTAGAGAGTTCCTTTATACAGAAAAGTTACAGGAGATCATCAGCCAGTTGGATGAAGCCCTCTTCCTTGAAGGGGAACGGTTTCAAGAGGCGTTAAGAGAGAAAGAGGAGGAATTTAGGAAGGCTTCGTTCCGGGAAGCGGTTTTTGCCGGGAAGAGTTATGAGGCGGATCCCGATGGACTAAGGGCTCAACTTGAAAGGTACTTTGAGGGGGAGAACGGTCCGGGGTCTCTCGGACAGAAAAAGAGTACGAAAGGTCTGAAAGGAGTGGTCGCGCCCCACATCGATTTTCAAAGGGGAGGGTCCTGTTATGCCTTCGCACACCGAGAGATATGGGAGAGGAATTGTTCCCCTTGTTTTGTCATCTTTGGAACCGCTCATGCTCCTATGGAAAATCCTTTCTGTCTCACCCGGAAGGACTTTGTCACACCTCTTGGCACTTTGAATGTGGACAAGGAATTGGTCGATGCCATCCAATCCCGCTGTCCCGATGACCTCTTAAAGGATGAAGGAGTCCAACGAAGCGAGCATTCCGTTGAGTTTCAAAGTGTTTTTCTCCGATACCTCTACCCGGAGCCCAATTCACTAAAAATCGTCCCCATCCTGACCGGATCATTTCATGAGGCGATTGAGAAGGGAATCTCACCGATGGAGATCAAACCCATCCGGCAGTTCATCGATGCGGTGAAGGAAGCTGTTTCATCTCTTGGGAGAGAGGTTTGTTATATTGCCAGCGCAGATCTTGCACATATGGGCGTTCAATTTGGGGATCGAGATGGGGTGAGTGAATACAGCCTCAGGGTCATTGCCCAAGAAGACCAGGAGATGTTGGAATATGCGGAGAAGATGGATGGGGAAGGGTTTTTCTCATCGATTTCGAGAGAGAGAGATCGGAGGAAGATCTGCGGTTTGCCTGCCATCTATTCAATGCTCAATACCCTCGAAGCCAAGGAGGGCAAACTTCTCAAATATGGCCAGGCCTTTACACCGGAGACCCAATCTGTTGTCACCTTCGCCAGTCTTGCCTTTTACTAACCAGTTATGAGTTCGGAAAAATATTATCCTAAACGATACTTTATCTGACAGACTCTGTCAGATTGTCTCCTGGTTAACGAGTACACCAACAATAAGGCCAGGTCCAGATTAAGGGGCCCCTATGTGTAATCAAGAAGATTGTAAGGGGACCTGCTTCTATACTATAATGCTTTCCAACGTTATAGCGGCTGGCAAAGGATAATGATGGCCACCGGCAAAAGCGGGTGAATGCATGAATATGTTTCCAATCATTTTCGGCGCGCTCACATTTGTTTCCACAATGGCTGGCGGATTGTTTGCTGTCCGGTACAGGAAGAGATTCGGGATACTTGCCGCTTTTGCGGCCGGGGTTCTTATAGCAGTTTCCTTTTTTGATCTGCTCCCGGAGGCCTTCAGGCTGGCTACGAAAGCCGGGGTACCACTTGAGCAGGTCATGTATGTAGCCGCTGTAGGTTTCATATTCCTGCTCATACTCGAACGCTATTTTTCTGTTCACAGGATTTGCCTTCCCGACGGGACATGCACCAATGTGCATCACCATCAGGGAGGGTTTTTCGGGGCTGCTGAGCTTTCCGCTCACAGCTTCATGGACGGATTGGCAATCGGAATAGGATTCCAGCTGGAATTCCATGTGGGTATCATTGTAGCATTTGCAGTCATCGCCCATGATTTTTCGGATGGCCTTAATACAGTAACGGTCATGCTGAATGCGGGAAACTCCTTGAGGTCTTCGATTAAGATGCTCCTGCTGGATGCCATTACACCCGTGCTGGGTGTATTATCCACCTTGGTGATCAGGATTCCCGAGAATTACCTGATACTGTTCCTGCCGTTCTTTGCCGGGGGATTCCTGTATTTGGGATCTTCAGATCTGCTTCCGCAAGCTCATGAAAAGAGTGATCCGCTGGTTTCCATAGCCTTCACGCTTTTGGGGTT
>JBAVGF010000182.1:0-6437 GCA_049684675.1 Thermodesulfobacteriota bacterium
TCTCACTAAATGATACGTTATTTCCCGCCCCGTTCATTTTTCACTTTTTCGATACACGCCCTCATACCAAGTTGATACAAGCGACCGCACGTTTCAAACATGATATAACGGGTAGTCAAGAGGGGGATATGATTCTCGACCGCCAATTGCAGGGTCGCCTCGTTGGGCCGTTTTCCTCTGACAAAAAGGATGGCCCCCAATTCGATTGTATTCGCTGCATAAATCACCTGGGAATGGACAATCCCCGTAATGAGCAGGGCCCCCGGTCCTGTGCTGTAAGCGAGGACATCGCTGATAAGGTCAGCCGCATTAACGTACTTTATCTCCTTATCGAGATTCGCGTCTACCGTAATCAGTTCTGCATCCAAAATGTCTCGAATCTCTCTCAGTTTCATCTCATTCCATGGCCTCTGCCAATAATTCCGTCACATCCATCACCTTGAGCTTTTCTTCGAAGCCAGAGGTCTTCGCAGCGTCCTCCAATGTCAACACGCAGAGGGGGCACGCCGTTACCAAGATCTCTGCTCCCAATTCCACGGCGTCTCTGACTCGGGTCTCGGCAAGACGCTGGCCTGTATCGGTGGAAGACTCTACCCACATCCTTCCTCCTCCTCCTTCGCAGCAGAGACTTCTCTCTCGGGAACGGTCCAATTCTTTGAAGGTGAGGCCCGGAATGGCATTGAGAAGGATTCGGGGTTCATCGAAGACGTTATTCTGTTTGCCTAAAAAACAAGGGTCATGATAGGTCACTACCTTTTTGACCTCCTGCGTGAGAGAAAGTTTCCCTTCTTCTAATCGCTTAGCCAGAAACTGGGTCGCGTGGAGAACATTGAATTTTCCCTGAGGATACTCATTCTTGAGGGCATTGAAGCCATGAGGACACGTGGTGACGATATTTTCAATCTGATAGGTCTCGAACTGTTTCATGTTTCCTTCGACGAGCTCCTCAAAGAGACCTAACTCCCCCATTCTCCGGATTTCGTTGCCACAGCATTGTTCCCCGTTTCCGAGAATCCCGAAATCGACTTCGGCTTGTTGAAGTTCGAGAGCAAAGGATTTTGCTATTTCCTGAATTCGGGGATCAGAGGAAGCCGTGCATCCGACGAAATAAAGAAATTCAGCACGGTCCCCTTGGGAGAAGTCTTTGATCTTGAAATCTTCAGGCAGCCCCTTGGTCCACTCCGTCCTTTTGTTCTTCGGTGTTCCCCAGGGGTTCCCGTGCTTGTAAGCGCTTTCCATAGCTTCGATAAGTGTTTTAGGGATGTGCCCTTCTTCAATCAAGGTCCCCCTCATTCCGATGACCAGATCCATGGGCTTCAAACCACGAGGGCATCGCAGGGTACAGGTTTTACATGTCGTACAATCCCAGAGTTCCTCCTTCTCGCTGATCCGATCGAGATTCTTTCCCAAAATACCCTCGATCATCAGCCTGCGGATATTAAGCTTCGATTTGAGGGAAACAGGACATCCTCCTGTGCACTTACCACATTGAAAACATCCATAGAGGTCAAATTTTTGGGCAAAAGTCTGTTCCGATGATTCCATTTTTTTTCATCCTCCCCGTGTCGAAACCCACAGCGTATCAGTATACCTAAGTATCAAATACTAAAGCGAAAATGTCAAACCAAAATCTGAGATGCCACCCTGTGAATAATTTCATTAGCAATGTCAAAAATTATCAACGATTCAATATTTCTCTCGAAATCACAATTCGCTGTACCTCAGAAGTACCTTCATAGAGGGCTGTCCCGATAATATCCCTGAGGTAACGTTCCACTGGATAGTCTTTCGTATAACCATATCCGCCCAACATTTGAACAGCACGGATCGCCACATTTCTTGCTGTCTCTGTAGCAAAAAGCTTTGCCATGGAAGCTTCTTTCGCAAAGGGCAGGTGCTTTTCCTTCAGATAGGCAGCGCGTAAAACAAGAAGTTGGGCAGCTTCCAATTCTGTATAAGAATCGGCGATCATCCATTGGATCGCCTCAAAGCCGGAAAGAGGTCTCCCAAAAGCCTGCCTTTTTTTAACATAATTTGTTGCGAAGTCAATAGCCGCAAAACCCACCCCAAGAGCTAAGGACCCAATTCCAATCCTCCCTCCATTGAGCTCCACCATGGCGATTTTAAAGCCCTCTCCCTCCTTTCCTAAAAGACAATTGGTCGGGATCACGCAATCCTCAAATATCAGCTCATTGATTGGCGAAGCTCGGTGGCCCATCTTTTCCTCCGACCTTTCGACAATGAATCCGGGCGTTCCCTTCTCAATGACGAAGGCGCTTATCCCTTTACCTTTCCTCGCGCTCGGATCCGTGGCGGCCCAGGCGACAATCACTCCTGAGACTTCTCCACTCGTGATCAACGCCTTCGTTCCGTTCAGCATGTATATGTCTTTTTTTCGGACGGCTGTTGTTCGGATATTGGCTGCATCGGACCCCGCATGGGGCTCGGTGATGGCAAAGGAACCGGCTGGATATTGGCCGTTGCAAAGCTTTGGAACATGCTTTCTCTTTATCTCTTCTTGTCCAAACTCGTAAATCACCTCAGCGACCATATTGGTTACAGAAGTGGTCACAGCATGGGAGGCACATCCCTTTGCGATTTCCGTTATCGCAAGGCTATAGGCAATGACTCCCACTTCTGTTCCACCATATTCGACAGGGATATTCATCCCCATGAGGCCCAGCTCTGCCATTCTCTTGAGGTTTTGATAAGGGAATTGCTTCTCCTCGTCGTAGAGGGAAGCAACGGGTTTAATTTCCTTCGTGGTAAAATCCCTCACCATATCCCGAATCATCTCTTGTTCCTGTGTGAGTTTGAAGTCCATGGCTTTCCAAAAATCAGTTCGGAGTTTTCAGTTCCTGGTTCGGAGCATTTTTAGAATCTCCTAACTCCTAACTATAGGTATAAAATCCTCTTCCCGTTTTCCTGCCCAGGTAACCCGCCTCGACATACTTTTTGAGGAGAGGGCAGGGACGATACTTGGAATCCCCGAACCCCTTATAGAGGACCTCCATAATCGCCAGGCACGTATCCAGGCCGATGAGGTCGGCCAATGTCAAGGGCCCCATTGGGTGATTCATTCCCAGTCTCATGACGGCGTCGATGGCCTCCGGCGTTCCTACGCCTTCAAAGAGGGCATAGATCGCCTCGTTGATCATAGGTAATAAGATTCGATTGGCGAGAAAACCCGGGGAGTCATTTGCTTCTACCGGGGTCTTACCCATCTTCTCAGTGAGAGATTTCACTGCATTAAAAGTTTCCTGGGAAGTTTGAAGGCCCCGGATGATCTCCACCAACTGCATCACAGGGACAGGGTTCATGAAATGCATTCCAATGACTTGTGGGGGTCTTTGGGTTCTTGAGGCAATTTTGGTGATAGAGATGGAGGAGGTATTGCTCGAGAGGATGACCTCTTTCCGGCAAACCTGATCCAGTCCTTTGAAGATGTCTAATTTGAGCGATTCGTTCTCTGTGGCGGCCTCGACAACAAAATCGACCTCCGCCATGTCTTGAACCTGGATGGTTCCCTTGATCCTTCCCATGACCTCGTCTTTCTTTTGAGAAGGGATCTTTGCCTTTTCTACCATTCGGTCCAAATTTTTAGAAATAGTACCAAGCCCTTTTTGAACGAAGGAGTCTGCAATATCAGTCATCACCACCCGAAGCCCAGAATAGGCGGCTACCTGAGCGATTCCGTTTCCCATCTGCCCCGCCCCCACGACACCGATGGTTTTGATTTCCATAGGCCCTCCTCTCAAAAGCTCATTGCAAAATCAGCATTGAAAAATTAACCATTAGCAATGGAAAGAAAAAATCTTTCGTGGATAACCTTGCGATGTTAACTTTCCATTTTGCAATGTTCTTTTTAGCCTATTCTTTCGACGATTAAACTAACGGCCTCTGCACCGCCTAAACAGAGAGAGGCCATGCCTCGCTTGGTCCCCCTGTCTTTCATGGCGTAAAGTAATGTGGTTAAGATTCTTGCACCACTGGCTCCAATGGGATGGCCCAAGGCCACAGCTCCGCCATGCACATTGACCCTATCTTTGTCGATTCCAAGGGTTCTGAAGACGGCTACCGTGGTTGCGGAGAAGGCCTCATTGATTTCAAATAGGTCAATATCTTTAAGAGAAAGACCTGCCTTTTTTAAAACTTTTGGAATGGACTGAATCGGAGCGACCAATACATCTTCCAACTCCACACCCGCCGCTGCTTGGGCTCCGACCTTAGCCATGGGCTCTGCCCCTAAGGCTTGGGCCTTTTCTTCGGACATCAGGACAAGGGCACTTGCTCCATCACTGATCTTGGAAGAATTTGCCGCCGTGACGACTCCACCCTCCTTAAAGACAGATTTCAATTTGCACATAGACTTAAGATCTGTGTCACGGGGTCCCTCATCGGTGTCGAAAACAACGGGCTCCCCTTTCCTTGAAGGGATCGGAATAGGCAATATCTCCTGCTTGAATTTTCCCTCTCGTATTGCCTTCATCGCCCTGAAATTTGATTCGTAGCCAAAGTGGTCCTGGTCTTCACGGCTGATGTTGAATTTCTTCGACTGGATCTCGGCGGTATTGCCCATATGGTAATCGTTCACGACGTCCCAGAGGCCATCATGGACCATTCCATCGACTAATTTTCCATCCCAAAGCCGGTAGCCCGTCCTTGCATTTTCCAAATAGTAAGGAGTTCGGCTCATGCTCTCCATGCCGCCTGCGACGATCACCTCTGCATCTCCTGCCACGATAGCCTGTGCAGCAAGCATCACGGCCTTCAACCCGGAACCGCAAACCTTGTTTACCGTGATCGCCCCTCCGGACATTGGAAGTCCGGCCTTGATCATTGCCTGACGCGCCGGGTTCTGTCCCAGTCCGCACGGGAGAACATTCCCCATAATCACTTCATCAACATCCTGCTTACGAATCTTTGATCGCTTCACAGCCTCTTCGATTACTTTCCCCCCCAATTCCGTAGCACTGAGAGAGCTTAATCCCCCGAGGAAATTACCGATGGCTGTTCGGACGGCACTGGTAATCACCACTCCTCGCGTCAATGTCCTCTCCTTTCTGAAAACCTTCTCTAACGTCCAATTTCTGACGTATTTTTTCCTGATAATTCAAAATATCTTTCTTTAGCCTGATCAGGCTGCGGATCCGTTCGTCAATTTTAGTAGCATGATTATCCAATAGTTCCAAAAGCCGGGGTAATACCTTTTTATTCGTCCGGTGAATTTGATAAATATCTTCCAACTCGAGCATCTCTGAGAGGGTAAGTCCGAGATCTTTAAGCCTTTTAACAAATTTTAAACGCTGAAGATCTTTATCCGTATAAACCCTTCTTGTGCCTTCGATCCTCTTGACGGAATCGAGGAGGCCAATTTCCTCGTAGTATCGAATCGTTCGGGGGCTCAACTCCAGTGAATTTGCCAACTCTCCGATTTGATAATACTTTGCTGCATTTCCTTCCATAGAACAACCTTGATTATGCCACTTAACGTAAACTGTCAAGCTTCGTCGAAAAAAATTTAGGCTAAACAGAAGGCCACTTGCCTATGGATAAAACATCATAGCCTGCTTTCTCCAAATCTTTAACAATATCCTTGTATTCTTCTGTTTTAATCCGGATAGCGGCGATCCTTTTCCCTTCCACCATAAAAGAGGGAGTGACAATGCTGATCACATTTACGTTATGTTTCTTGAAGACCTGAAGGATTTCAAGGAGCGTGCCGGGTTTATCTTCAAGGGCGAGGGTCAGGCGAGTACCTTTCTGCTTGAAACCGAAGATGTCCACAAAGTGGTCTAGCACATCCGTCTCGGTGAAGATTCCGTATAGTTTATCCCCCTCCACAACAGGAAGAGACCCGATCTTATGGTCGTGCATCAATTGGACCGCTTCTTCGATCAATGAGTCAGGAGTAATGGTGATCAACTTATCCTTCGGTGTCATAAAGGCCGAAACTTTCAGCTTTCCCAAAAGGTAGTTGAGCTCTTGGACACTGAGCAGGGTTGCGTCGGAGGGTGCGGCCTGCCGGATATCGCGGTCCGTAACAATTCCAATCAGTTTATTGTTCTTGTCGACAACCGGGAGATGTCGGATTCCTTTCTCATGGATAAGATTCCGAGCTTCAAAAAAGGACGCATCAGGACTAATGGTGATCGGCTTTCTTTGTATCCGTTCTCTCAAAAACCCTTTGTATTCAATTTTCATAAATTTTCCTCCTTTCCTTACCGGTTTCATCTTAGCACATTTTACAAAAAGGGGTCAAAAGTTTCTTGACCGGGAGGTGCCCCGTCCCGCCAGGGCGGGGTAGGGGGGATCCGACGGGATTCTCCTACTAAATTCCCCATAACGAATTCGCCGGCGGCAAAAAATAAGAATCGGTTTTGGGCTTTCAAGATTTATTCCCAGCTGCGGAGGTCTTCAATCTTCTTGGCTTTGTC
>JBAVGF010000183.1:0-5493 GCA_049684675.1 Thermodesulfobacteriota bacterium
GATAAAGTGAAAACGGTAGAGATTTAACCTATCAATATCATTATGGTTTTAAAATGGAGGCGGAAATAGATCAAAAAAAATTTGGCATGAAATTTGATACAGTATTCCTTTATGAAGGAAAAGCTGAAATGGGCCTTTATCCTTGATAAAGATGAGTTTGTGCGGCTCAGCCTGAATAAAATTTTGAAGAAGTATGGTTTTCATGTAGAGGAGATTGAGGATTTTTCTCAATTGGAAAAAAGAAGAAAGGACGTTGAAGGAGGGATGATCTTAGCTGACGTGGAGATCGATGTTTTGGAAAAGGGGTTTTCTCTCCTGAAGAAATGGAATGACCGTTTTATACTGATGATCCCTTTGGTCACTGACGAACTCACTATTCGATTGAAAAAAATGGGGATTCATCGTATTATCAAAAAGCCTGTTGACCCAAGGTTGTTAAGAAAGGTCATCAGGGAGATTTCTTTTCCCGATGAGGTGAAAACTCCTTCATTTGGGAAAAAAGGGGAGGGTTCCCATTTCATTCAGAAAGGAGGTGAAGTTACATGAAGAAGTGGATTTTTCTTTTCCTCGCAATGGTTTTGGTGATTAATATTGCCGCAATGGGTATCGGGTGCAAAGCCAAGGAGGCACCGAAGCCAGCAGCCAAAGAGGAGGCTAAGCCACCTGAGGCACCGGCTCCGCCAGCGCCTGCGACAACCGCAGCGCCGGCTCCGGCTCCTGAAGCCCCCAAGAAGTGAAGTTTGTTTGATGGTCCAAGCGTTGGCGCCCCCCTCTGTAATAGAAAGGGGGCGCCAACAAAAGTGAATTTTATCCATGAGAGGAGTTTGTTATTCGAGTCCAACGCAAAAAGAAAAAAAGGTGCATATCTGCTAATCAGGAAGAAGGGTTTTTTCTCTTTGTCTTGATGGAGGAGGTATCTAAAGATATCTCCTTTTTTATTTTCAAAAAAGGCAGGTCAGGCAGGGGATCGGTGTCCTCTCAGCAGATATGCGGGAAGGAGAGAAGATGGAGCCTGCTTCAGACTCAAATTTGTCCGTCCCCCCAAGGGGGGTGAGAAGGGCCTCGCAGCTTTATTTGTTTCCCCTTCAGATGGAAGGGGAAAGGGTTGAAGAATCGAGAGAGACCATTCCTCAAGTTTGGAAGGGAGTTTCAGAAAGGGAATGGAACGACTGGAGATGGCAACTGAGACACCGAATCACCACGCTTGAACAGCTCAAAGAGATCATCGATCTGACCCCCGAGGAGGTCGAGGGGATCAAGCATTCGAAAGGAAGATTAGCTTTAGCGGTCACCCCTTATTTCGCAAGCCTGATGGACCCGATCAATCCCAATTGCCCCGTCCGGAGACAGGCCATTCCCCGAATCGAGGAAATCCATTTATCAAAAAGTGAAATGGTGGATCCTTTGGGAGAAGACAACCATTCCCCCGTGCCGGGCCTTGTCCATCGTTATCCGGATCGGGTGCTTCTGCTCGTCACGGATCAATGCGCCGTCTATTGCCGGTACTGCACGAGGAGACGACTGGTGGGAAGCAACGAGAAGTCCATCACCCAAGGCAATTTTGAGGAGGTGGTCAAGTATTTAAAAGGCCATCGAAAGGTTCGAGATGTCCTCTTATCGGGAGGAGATCCGCTCCTCCTGGAAAATGAAAGGTTGGAGGAGATGTTGAGCCGATTGAGGGCTATTCCCCACATTGAGGTCCTCCGGATTGGGACGAGAGTTCCGGTGACCCTTCCCCAAAGAATCACCGGCGGGCTGGTGAGGATGTTGAAGAAGTATCATCCGCTCATGATCTCTGTCCATTTTACCCATCCGAAAGAGATTACCGACCGGGTGAGGAGAGCTTGTGGCGAACTGGCAGATGGAGGGTTCCCCCTGGGGAGCCAGACGGTCCTTCTCAAGGGGATCAACGATAAGCCCTATGTGATGAAGAAGCTCCTTCATGAGCTCCTCAAGATCCGGGTCCGCCCGTATTATATCTACCAGTGCGATCTGGCCATGGGAACGGAACACTTCCGAACCTCTGTGGCGACAGGGATTCAGATTATGGAAAAATTGCGCGGTCACACCACGGGCTATGCTGTTCCCACCTATGTCGTCGACGCACCCGGAGGCGGAGGAAAGATTCCGTTGCAGCCGGATTACGTGGTCTCCAAGGGCAGGGGTAAGATTGTCTTGAGAAATTATGAGGGGAAGGTTTTTGAATATCCAGAGCCGAATATCATTGAATTCAAGAAAACCAGACCCATGGCGGAGGAAAAGGCTGCGTCGAAAAAGGTGATGGCCTAAGCGTGGTAACTGAGATTGAGACATTAGACCATAGACATCAGACATTGAGCAGATGAATTAGCATTCTTGATATAGAGGGTTAATTTCCTGTACAGAAAAGTCTGAGGTCCAAAGTCCAGTGTTTGTATGATATTGTAAAAAGGAAGGAGAGGATCCGTGCTGAAAGTGGTGATCCTGTACAATCTTTTCGAACGGCTCCAGAAAGGCGAAGAAAAGGATATCCTGGCGGAGGGCGCGATCATCGAAGAGATCGATGCCGTGGAGAATGCGGTCCGATCTCTCGGTCATCAATGCGTCACCATGGCCGTCCGGGACGAGATTTTTCCGATCATCCACTGGTTGAAGCAGTACCAACCCGATGTCGTTTTCAACTTATGCGAAAGTGTGTATGGAAATAGCTGCTTGGAGATGAATATCCCCGCTTTATTGGATCTTTTTCGAATTCCCTATACCGGATCCTCTCCTCTTACACTCGGGTTGTGTCAAGACAAAGGAAAGGTGAAAGACATCCTCCAGTCTCAAGATATCCTGACCCCTCGATATAGAATCTTTGAGCGGAGCTCAGGCCCAGTAAAGGGGAATATCTTTCCGATCATCGTCAAGCCCCTCCATGAAGACGGAAGTCTCGGGATTTCGAGAGAAAGTGTGGTCTTTAACGATGAGACGTTGAGCAACCAGATTCGATATGTCATCGAACAATACCAACAGCCTGCCTTGGTCGAGGAATTCGTCGACGGCAGAGAGCTGAATGTGGGTTTGATGGAGACCAATGGAAACGTGGAAGTCCTTCCTATCTCAGAAATCGACTACTCCGAGTTCCCGGAAGGGGTTCCCAGAATATGCGGATACGAGGCCAAATGGGTCACGGATAGCTCCGAATATCAGAAATCAAAACCGGTCTGCCCTGCTCCCCTGGAATGGGTGATGAAAAAAAGGCTGGAGCACGTTGCGATCAAGGTTTTTAAGCTGTTCGGATGCCGGGATTATGCCAGGGTGGATGTCCGCGTCGACCGGGATGGGAAAATCTATGTCTTGGAAGTAAATCCCAACCCGGATATCTCCCCTCAATCCGGGATGAACAGAGCGCTCAAAGCTCAAGGTATGACCTATGCGGGGTTCATCGCTAACTTGCTCGAGAGAGCGCTTCACAGAAAAGATGTTTCATCCCTCCCCTCCTCACCCCATCCACTGTCAGAAAAATGATCACCCTTCCCAGGATCATATTGAAGAGAGGCAGAGAGAAGCCGGTGCTGCGGGGGCACCCCTGGGTCTTCTCCGGAGCGGTCGCCAAGGTGGGGGGAGAAGTCTCGCCTGGAGAGGTTGCAGAGGTTTATTCGAAGGAGGGTCAATTTTTGGGCCTTGGGCATATCAATCCCCGCTCACAAATCATCGTGCGGGTCCTGACGCAAAAAAGAGAAGAATTGGGAGAAAAGTTTTTTAGTGAGCGGATTTCAAGGGCAATCGTCTTAAGAGAAGGTTGGTCGAGGGGAAGAACGAATGCCTATCGGGTCATCAACGGAGAGGGAGACTTTCTCCCGGGGTTGATTGTGGACCGTTATAGAGAGACCCTTGTTCTCCAGTGTTTGACGGCCGGGATGGATCGGTTAAAAGGGATGTTAACTCAATTGCTGGCAAAAGAGTTGCGTCCCCGGAGTATTTATGAGAGAAGCGATGTGGCGACGAGAAGTGAGGAGGGATTGCCGGAGAGCAGCGGCCTTCTCTACGGGAAGGACGTTCCAGAATTGATTGAGATCGAAGAATATGGCTGCCGTTTTAGAGTCAATGTAAGAAAGGGGCAAAAAACCGGGTTTTACTTAGATCAGAGAGAAAATCGATTCTCTTTGAAAAGTCTCTCTGAGGGAAAGAAGATTTTGGACTGTTTCTGCCATACCGGGGCTTTTTCTATTCATGCGGGATCAGGAGGAGCAAAAGAGGTTACATTCATCGATTCCTCTGAGGAGGCTTTGGCGATCGCAGAGGAACATTTCAGGTTAAACCAGTTGGAGAAAACCCTCCATCGGTGCATTCGAGGAGATGTCTTTGAGATGATGAGAAGCCTTGAACCCGGGTACGATATGGTGATTCTCGATCCTCCTCCTTTTGCTAAGAAAAAGGGGCATCTTCCAAGTGCATCGAGGGGATATAAAGATCTCAATCTCTGGGCTTTCCGTTTGTTAAATAAGGAAGGTCTCCTCTTCACCTTCTCTTGCTCTCACTATATGAGCTGGGACCTATTTCAGAAAATTGTTTTCTCTGCGGCACTGGATTCTGGGAGAAGCGTTCAGCTTGTCGGTCGAATGGGGCATCCCTGGGACCATCCCATCAATCTATGCCATCCCGAAGGAGAATATCTGCGGGGTCTGATCTGCCGGGTGTTGTGATGTTGTTACGTAAAAATCATTTGTCCACATTTTGGAATTATTTTGTGGACGAGATAAAAGGGGAAGTCATTCCTGCGAAAGCAGGAATCCAGAGTCATCATCTACAGATGCTTTCATACAAATCCTCCCAGGATGGATTATTCCGCTCTATCAGTCTCAATTTTCATGCTCTTTTCCATTTCTTTATCTGTTTTTCCCTCTGAATCGCCGATTCCGAAGATTCGTGAAGTTCATACCAAACCAGCCGGTGGGCATTGTATTTTTTGGTAAAACCGTCCACCAAATCGTTTTTATGCTCATATACCTGATAGAGAGGGAAAAACCGGGGTCAGAATCGGCTCTGCCTTTTTTGTTTATTTCAAACGCAAATCTTCAATCAACCTTATTCGGAAAACTTAACGACTTGTAGTATACTCCTCAATTTAGACTCTCTCCAAATATCTTCATCTCTCCCATCCAATCGAGGTTCTCCTCCCAATTCCTATTGACACCCTTTAACTAATCCAATAGATTGGAATGAAAAAAATAAACTTTTTGGAGGTGAAAAATGGCTTCAACAAAAGTTCTGGTGCTTTACTATAGCGGGAGTGGGAACACCAAGAAGATGGCGAAAGCGATAGCCGAGGCTATGAAGTCAAGTGCCATAAGTGTCACGGTAGAAGATGTAGGTAAATTTGATATTTCTCTTCTCCCAAAATATGAAGGCATCGTTCTTGGCTCACCCACCTATTTTTCCAACGTGGCATGGCAGGTAAAGAAGGTGATTGATGAATCAATCGTTCATTACGGTGGCGGTAAATTGAAGGGAAAAGTGGCAGGTATC
>JBAVGF010000184.1:0-2083 GCA_049684675.1 Thermodesulfobacteriota bacterium
AGGCATGGCACTGGTTTTCATATCGATGTTCCATTTTTTCTTGACATATTCTGCGAACGCCTTTAATGCCGGGTCATGAACATCTTTGGAAACAGGAGTGATGAGGTAAAACTCATTTTCCATCGCCTGCCCGAATGATATCCCTCCAAAGCATAAGAAACCCATCAATAAAACCGTCAATACGATGATGATCCGTTTCATCCCAATTCCTCCTCTCTAGATGGCTGATTACTTATAGGTCACTTTTCCTTTCATTGTCTTAGGGCTCTCGTAGAACTCTAAATACTTCTGATTTCCTTCAGGGGTATCTGGTTGATCCGCGTCCCTCCACCATTTGTCGGCCAGGAAGTTCTTCTTAGCGAGTTCCCATACATCAGGCGGAGCAGGAACGTTGCTCACCTCCCAACTTAATTCTTTGGGGATTATTTCATAAACGGTATATCTCATGGGATAAGTAGAAAGGGCGGGATGGACAAAATGATAGATGTCATCAACTCGTTGATAGCGTGTTGATATATGCCGGTGTCCAGAAAAAACGAGCTTAACTCCATATTTCTTCAGCAAGGCCCTGACTTCTTCAGCATTGTCCATCCAGAACCATCTGAAGGAGTTATAATTTGTCTTGTCTCCTTCACACCAGGGAACTGCACTATGATGGGTCAGAATGATGACGGTCTTCTTCTGGTTTGCCTTGAGTGTATTCTCCAACCACCTCATTTGCCCCGGATCAATCCTTCCGCCAAAATCATTCAGACCGGCCTCGGGCACAAATACCTGAGCTCGTGATGCATCGAGGGTAATCAGTACGAGATCTTTGGCAACTTCGTGAGAATAGTAGGTCATCCCCGGAGCCATCCCTCCGGATTTGCCAATAAAGGCCCCTGCAACCGTATACTTGGACAAGGTAATAGGCTGATCCTTCTTTTCATGAGGAACTCGGCTCAAGTCATGGTTTCCAAGAGTGACGAAGTAAGGCACTTTCAATTGATCAAGAATTTTTCTCAATTCATCAATATTCCATGGCTCTGCATCTTGCGTTAAATCCCCAGCCACCAGAACAAACTTCAAATCAGGAATCTTGTTGATTTCTGCAACGGTATTTTCTGTGAGCATCTGGGTCTTTAACCCCAGTTTATAACCGTCGACCACCCCTTTTTGCTGAGGAATGGAAATATGTGGATCAGAAATGACTGCAAATTTAACCTTATCAAAGGCGAAACCCGGGCTAAAGGTTAATAGGATTAGTGAAATAACCACCGCAATGCCAAAAAATTTTGAGCTTTTCATCAGAAAGTCCCTCCTTCTTTGTTTCATTGTTGAATCCATTTCACTCCCGTCCCGTCCTCACTCTCTCAAACTCTCTTTCATCACCCCCCTTGAAAAATTTGATCTAATTTTCTCAAAATAATATATAGGGTGGAAAAAGTTGTCAAGGCGAAATAGCCCCGATGCGTAATCATTCTATTGCCACTTCATTGTCTCATTTCATCCGACCGAAGTTGCTGTCGAAACCGCCTCAATAATGAAACTCGGCAATCACAATGTGCCCGGAATCAAGAGGGTAAGTGAGCACTGTTACGGCTTCCTTATTCAACGTGACCCGGATGGATCGTGGAGGACCTGGCTCAAAGCGACGTCTCGCCTCCGATGTCCCCGGCACCCCCTCGTTGACCCCCTCCGGCACTTTGCCATCGATCAAAAATGTGTCGCGACCATGCCCGAGATAGCCCCTGGGCCGCGTGAGGATAACGACGCTGCCAGTCCCCTTTTCGCGCTCGTCGAGAGGGCGTAACCGGAGGTGGATGTAGACACTCGAACGTGGAAAAGGCGTTCGGTAGATGTGAGTGATAGGGTAGCCGCTGACTGAGATGACGAACTCGTAATAAGCCTCCGGTTTGGCCGTAAAGGGTCCCCAGGCCCCATCTGTGGAAGTCGTTCGCCGATGGACAGCTTCTCCCAGGCGCTGACCGGACCAAGGATCAACCTCATAGATCTCGACGGTGGCGCCTTGAAATGGAAGGTTTGTGGACGCCCCGTTAGCCCACCCACTAACGACGCCATTCAAGATAGAGCGGGCTTCGGG
>JBAVGF010000185.1:0-2615 GCA_049684675.1 Thermodesulfobacteriota bacterium
GCAATAAAAAAGGCAGAGTCATTCCTTTTAATGGGTGACCCTGCCTGAAAATTGAATATTATTCTCTCTTTTACTTATTAACAACAGAGTGTGAAGATGCATAGGTATTAGAATCTAAAACCCAAAACTGCTGTCGCAACAATGCCATCCAAATTGGTCCTCAAAGATACCCCTGAATCTTCGAATTTTGCATGATCTGTCCAAAGATATTTACCTTCAGCTCCAACAAAGACGCTCCGGGTAATATTGTAATGAACTCCTCCCCCCGCGTAGCCACCAAATATCGTATCATTACCCTTAATCTTTCCGTTAAAAAATATCCCATCTACAAAGCCATTGACCTTAAAATCTGCCCATACAAAATAAGCACCGACACCTCCGAGACCGAAGAATTCCCATTTCTTGTAAGGGATTATCAGCTTCGCAGTAAAAGTGACAGGAAGGACATTCAACGTGGCTTTAGCAGTAGCACCAAAATTGAATCCACCAATAACTCCTGCAGCAGACTCTGATCCTTCGGTATGGAAATAACCCACACCCAGTTCTGTCGCAAAATATTTGATAATCTTGTAACCGGCCGCAACCTCCCCGTAGAATCCCGTGTCGAAACCCTCAAGATCACTTGTTTGTGGAGAATAAATTCCTGGCTTTGCTGTAATGTAAAAGCGTTTATCTTGGTCTTTTTCTCGAGCTTTTTCTTGGGTTTTTTCTCGGGTTTTGTCTTGGGCTTTGTCTTGGGCCGAAACATATTGTGGAATCAGGATCGTCAACATCAAGGCCACCGATAAAATAAACTTTACCTTCATAAGTGTTCCCTCCCTTCTAATCTTTTATGAAAAGCAAAATCAAAAACACTTAAAATATCCCCGGAGGTCAGATAGAGATCCAGAACCAAATTTTTGACCGAGACTCAAAATTTTGATAGAGGAATTTTTAGGATCTTTCTCCATCCACCACCCCCTTTGGAAAGAGAAAGTTTATGAGGCTTGTTGCGTTTACAATACATCAACTATATCTTTTGTCAATACAAAAATGAGATTGTGAAAATTATCTTTTTTATCCGGTTGCAACTAAATCGGAGCTTCGGGTGAGGTGTAAAATGGCATAAAATCATATAAAACCTTTTTCTTGAAAGAAGGTAAACTAATATAAACTACCTTGCTGATTTCCATTCGTAATGTTGTATTGTGGAACAAAGATGAACAATCAAGGTTTGAGGAAGGAGTTAGTTTTCCAGTTCTTCAATAGGCTTTCCCTGTAACATCAAATCCCGACTTCCAGTATGTTCGTGAAGGAGGAGGATGTGAGGAGTAAGAAACTCGTTAAACCGCATGTTATGGGATTTATTCTTGAGTTTTTGAGCCACCGCGAGAACGGTGTTGGCATAGATAGAACTCTTGTTGTAACGGAGGATAACTTCGCGCTGGCTGCCTTTATCCATGGTGCACTTCCAGCCGTGCTCCCGCAGATAATTGCCAATGCTGTAGAGGGCATCGGCCTTTGTAAAGAGATCGATGCGGCCGTCATTATCGGCATCTACCCCATAGGGTAAGATATTGGAGGGTAAAAACTGGCAGAGGCCAATTGCTCCGTAGATGGAACCAAGGAGGGTCAACGGGTCGAATCCACTCCGGTAGGCATACAAGATTAGGGCTTTGAGCTCTGCGTAGGCCCAATTCGCTTTCTGTCGGCAGACGGTTCTGGCAAAGTCTTCATTCCTGGGATTGATCAGTTTTTTGGGAAGGTAAGGCCTAATGGTTTCGAGGTCCGTGCTGAGTGCCATGGAGGCCAGAGTATTGAACGCCCGCTTCCCTCCCACAACATCCCCGAGGAAGGTTTCCACCAGAAGTATGGAAACGATGATTTCCTTGGGCACGCAATATTTATTGTTGATGTTTTCCAGAAGCTCAGTGTTCTCCTGGAGGTAAGAGTGCGCCTGGGCTATCACATTTTCTTTCAGATAACCTTCATAGACAACTTTTGGATTGTCGGAGGGAAGTCTTGCCACTTTTTCTATCAACTCCTTGAGCTTGTTGGACATGGCGGACGGCTCAAACGTTACCTCAGCACGGGAAAAGAGAGTCCGTACGGTGGTCTCATCAAAACCATCAGCTACTAAACGGTCAATAAGAGGAGACCAGTCGGCGAACGCCCAGCAAGGCGATAATACGAGGGCAGTGAGGAATGGGACGAATAGGAGGATCCTGAATCTTACGTTAACTATTGTTTGGTGCATACACCAATGTCTTGATTTCATGGAGGTTTAAATCTCTTATGGATACGGATATTTGCAACTTTGATGCCGCATTTTTGTAGCACTGTAACTATTCGTCACTATAAGTTTATCTTGAACTGCCCGATATTTTAACCAAACTCAAGATTGAAAGGCTTTTCCACAAAAGTCCCGAATTACTTCCCTTAAAGGTGAAAACCTGTTCTCATTTCTTGTTGTAAGGTCGAGGGATGGCGAGTTACCGAAAATATCTCATTGGCTGTATCTACCGTTTCCAGATGCGTCCCCGTTTAGGTTCGCTGCGGCCTTCTCCATCCCTTGCCACTTCAGTGGGGTAGAAAAATGGCCTATTCTTTTCTTAGGAAATTGTTGATTATCAGTT
>JBAVGF010000186.1:0-6936 GCA_049684675.1 Thermodesulfobacteriota bacterium
AGTACCCACTTTCTAAGATCAAAGGAAGTACCTGGGTCCTTTACTCCACCTTCAAACATGCCGGGGAAGCCTTGAAGCTAAAAGATCAGCTCTCCATGATTCACAAACCCACCTTATTCATCTGGGGCGAGAGGGATCTCATCTTTCCTCCCCAAGTGGGGGAGGCCCTCCATCAGGCCATCACCGGCTCGAAGTTTCTGAGGATTGAAAAAAGCGGCCATATTCCCATGTGGGAAACCCCGGACGAAGTCAATCAAGCCATCCTTTCGTTCCTGGAAGAAAAACCTTAGTTCGAAGTTCGGAGTAATGAGTTCGGAGCGATTACCAATCAATTTAAGACATTTTTAAAAACTCCGAATTCCGAACTTATTTGAGGAGGGCCAGGCTGAACCATGGAACATAGGTGATGATGGCCAATACGAATAGGAGGACGACAATAAATGGGAGAGAAGCCAGTACGACCTTCGACATCGGTTTTTCAAAACGAAGGCTTGAGATAAAAAGGCTCATTCCAATAGGAGGGGTCAGGGCCCCGATCTGGAGATTGGCAAGGAAGATAATGCCAAGATGAATGAGGTTGATCCCATAGGCATTAGCGACCGGGGTGATGAGAGGTACCACAACGATCAGGGCAGAGAAGATGTCCAACAGACAGCCCACCACCAGGAGGAAGAGGTTCAGCAGGATCAAGAACACAAAAGGGCTATCGGTATAAGCCTTGAATAGATTGAACAACTTCATTGGGACTTCGGCATCGATCAGGTAATTGGTCAAACCTAAGGCCGCTCCCAGAATGATCAAGATCCCCCCCACGAGCACCATACTTTTTCGCATCACTCCGGGTAGCTCCCGCCATTTTATATCGCGGTAAATCATCACTTCGACCAGGAAAACATAGACGGCTGTAATCGCTGCCGCCTCGCTCACAGCAAAGTATCCGCTGTAAATACCGCCCAGTACGACAAGAGGGAGGGGAAGCTCCCAGATAGCCTCTCGTAATGCTCTGAGCATCCGGCGCGTATCCAACTTGGTTCTTGGGACCTCCGCAGCGATCGCTTTCTGTACACTGAAGGCGGAGAGCAAAACGACCATCAGAATGCCCGGCAAGAGACCTGCAAGAAAAAGTTGACTAATCGGCACCTTAGACACAATCGCATAGATGATGATGGGCAGGCTCGGTGGAAAGAGAAGGCCTAACGTGCCCGAATTGGTAACCAATCCGAGAGAGAACTTTTCGGGATATTTCCCATGTATCAGTGCAGGGAGAAGGATGCCCCCCAAGGCAATGATGGTGAGACCGGTAGCCCCGGTCAGGGCAGTAAAGGCGGAGCAAGTGATGAGGGCGATGATCGATAACCCTCCAGGCAGCCAACCCAGGAAGGCGTTCGTTAGCCCGATCAACCTCTTGGGTGCCTTGCTTTCTGAAAGGAGATATCCGGCAAAAGTGAAAAGGGGGATGGCGACCAGGATGGGAGTGGTGGCAATGCGATGCATTTCAATGATCATGGCTGAGGAGTCGATATGGGCGAAGAACAGTAGAAAGAGAGTCAGACCCGAGAAAACAGTAAAAAGGGGCGCTCCGAGAAACATGATGACCAAAGCGATGAGGATTAAGAGGAGGGTCATGTCTCTTTCTCTTGATCACGAAGGGGGTTTCCCTTCCCGGTTTTGGAAAGGCTATCAAGAGTCCGGAGGCCAAACCGAAAGGTCATCAGGCTGAACGTCGTCGGGAGAATCATTTCCGGAATCCAGGCGGGAATACCTAAAAAGGTCCTGTTTCCCATCTGGACTTCGTTCTTGATAAATTTCAATGCGGCGTAAGTTAAACCACAACAGATACAAAACGAAAAGAGATGGATGATGAGCGCGATCCCCTTCTTTCCTAAAAAGGGCAATCCTCTCGAGACCACATCGATGTTGATATGTTTTCCCTCCTTTGTTGCCAGGGTAGCCCCGATGAAGCCGATCCAGAGGACCAGATTCCTTACCAAGGCATCCCCCCAATCCAGACCCGTGGAAAGGAAATTTCGAAGAATGATCTGCAAGAAGGCGAGGAGGATGATAAAGCCCAAAAGAGTGGCGAGGAGGGTCTGCTCCACTCGTTCAATGGCCCCATCCACGCGCTCCCATCGATTCATTTTTTTTCTCCCTTTCGATAACTTTCCAGAAGAGAAGTCATTTCCTCCAAGACTTTTTTGGAGAAGGTTGGTCCACTGACATGGCTCATGGCTCTATCCGAAAGCCTCTTGTATTCATCGATTTGGTTTTTCGATGGAGTGACAATCTTGACTCCATTTTTGACCATCACGTTAACGGCATCTCGATTTTCGTTTCGAGTAATGATCTTCAATTGATTCAGATGTTGTTGAAAACTTTCTAAAACGAAATTTTGGTAGGTTTGAGGGAATTGTTTAAAAATATCCTTTTTTACTACTACCCCAGCTGCCAGATAGATCAAAGGGACATTGGTGAGATATTTGACCTTCGTGAACCACTGTAAGGAGATGGCTCCTGTCGGAGGGATATAGACCACCTCCACCAGTCCCGTTTGGAGCCCAACCAGAACATCGGGGATAGTGAGGGGGATGGCCTTCACCCCAGCCTCATCGAAGATAGCTTTGGACATGGGCGAATCCTCCCAGATCCATACCTTTGCCTTTTTCAGGTCGGCCACGCTTGCAATGGGGATGGTGGACATCAGGTAGACAAATCCTGCTTCTGACCATCCCAGGAGGACATACCCATTGTCCTCAAAACCTTTTCGGAAAAAAGAATCCATTTTTTTCAAAACGGCATCGACCTCTTCATGGGTTTGAAAGAGAAAAGGGATTTGGAGAACGTCCATGTCCTTAAAGATCGCGGAGAGTCCGCCGGAAGTGAGAGCGACTCCTTGAATTTGGCCAATCTTAAGCTTTCGGAGCATGTCCGTCTCATCGCCCAATATCCCACCCGGATAGATCCTAAACTGGACCTTCTTTTCCGTCTTTTCCATCACTTCCGTGTTCACGGCATTGAAGGTCTTCATCCAAGAGCTTCCCTCCGGGGCAAGCGTAGCCAATTTGATGACCCAACTCTTCTCCGCACCACGGGAGGGCTGGACGAGAATGAGGGAAACCAATAGGCTGACTCCTATCATTTTGACGGCATACCGGATGTCCATTTTTTTTCTCCTATTCAAAATAATCTCCCACATGGCCGAGCAATTCTTTCGCCTCTTTCTTGGCAACGGTATTGGCAAGGATTAAATCCGGGGAAGTCTCAGCAGGAGTTTCCAAGACTTTTTGAAGGGTGGAAACGAAGAGTTCCCTGTCCATCATCTTTTGTGCGTAATACTTCGCGTAATACACGTAAGCCATCAAAAATTTCCCTTGCCCAAGGTCCAGGGCCTTCAGAAAATGTTCTCTGGCCCTTTGGAGGTCTCCGCCGGCCATTTTCGGCCTGGAGGCGAACCATATCCCCATGAAGAGATGGGGACCCCCGTAGTAAAATCCTTCATCAACCTCCAAAACCCTGTTCATCATCCATTCCACCCTCGGAAGTTCAGACAGGGCCTCCATCGAATCCACGTTAAGGCGAATCCAGTTTGCCCAGCAGGTTGCCGCCCAGAAAAGATAGGGGGCGTCTTTCTTCCCGAGACGCCTCAAGGCCTGCATAAAGTCATCGAAGGGTCTCTGGAGAGGTTCCTTGAGCCCTCTCATTTCGAGAGATCTCAGCGCATAGTGTTTCCCTCGCGTATAGAGCGAATTGGCATACTCCTTGTCGTGGTCCTCAACAAAGAGAGAAGCAAAGGAAGAATAACTCTGGGCGCCTGCCATCAATAACCGGTCATTGTCCGGCCACGCCTGGATCATCCCGTCGATCAGCATCAGATAAGCGGGCATTCCTTCCCGGAGTATTCTCAGGTCAGATTGTTTAGAGGAAGCCCTCGCGACCTCTTCCAGTAATGTCGCGGTAGCGCCGACGGTCAACTTCTTATTTGGAAGGCAGGCAGAGGCAAGGAAGAGAAGACATAAACAAAAGAAAGTCCAGGTTCGATTATGAAGACCCTTCATCTTGTCCCTCGGCACCTCGAAAAGGTTGATTCACTTCAGGGGAATTTATATTTCTAAACCGGGAGGATGTCAACCTTTTTCATCAAAATTGTTTTCACCTTGACAAATAGGGAGGCAATCGATAACAATTACGAGGCAACCTGGAAAGGAGATGAGAGTGAGGAATTACAAGAAACGCGTGGTGATCACCGGAGTGGGGCCTGTTACTCCTGTTGGGATTGGGAAAGAGGCTTACTGGGAGAGTTTGATCAAGGGGAAATCTTCTTTTCGGCGGATCTCATTTCCTGAAAGAGACATGAGTCCCTACCGATGTCAGATTGGAGCTCCCATCGAAGGGTTCGAGCTTTCAAAATATATCAACCCCACAAAACATTCCAAGCGACTTGGGAGAACCTCACAGTTTGCTATTACTGCAGCGAGGCTTGCGCTGATGGATGCGGGGATTGAAATGGAAGAGAAGAAAGAAGGAAACCCAGACCGTCATCAGCCGACCGGAGAATATGAATTAAAGAAATTGGATCCCTTTCAAATTGGTGTCATTTTAGGAGTTGGTGTAGAGTCGATGGATTTGCTGGAACACTTTCATGAACGTTTTTTATCAAGGGGGCCCAGAAGCCTCTCTCCTTTTGGCCTTCCCAATATTTACTTGAGTGCTATTACCTCCCATATCAATGAATATTTTACTCTCCGGGGCACTTCCTACGCTGTCTCGACAGCGTGCGCCTCAGCCACTCATGCCATGGTTAATAGTTTCCTTCAGATTCAAGGTGGCGGAGAAGATCTCATGGTCACGGGAGGAGCAGATGCCTGTATGACCCCTTATGTATTTGGAGGGTTTGATGTGTTAAGGGCGATGTCAACACGAAATGATAACCCGAGCAAAGCCTCCAGGCCTTTCGACCGTGAGAGGGATGGGTTTGTGATGGGGGAGGGGGCTGGAGTGTTGGTGTTCGAGGAATTAGATCACGCTAAAAAAAGAGGGGCTCACATCTATGGGGAGGTGATTGGGTTCGGGATGACAGCCGATGCCTACCATCTCACTGACCCCGATCCCGATGGAAAAGCACTGGGTAAGGCCGTCAAGGATACTCTCGAAATGGCCGGCGTCCATCCGGAAGAGATCGATTACATCAATCCTCATGGCACCTCCACGGTATTGAATGATAGGGTGGAGACAAAAATGATCAAAGACGTCTTTGGAAAACAGGCTTACCACATTCCCATTAGCTCAACCAAATCAATCACTGGGCATATGATGGGAGCGGCAGGAGGGGTAGAGGCCATCTCAGTCCTGCTTGCCATCGAGAAAGGGATCATCCATCCCACGCTCAACTATGAATTTCCAGACCCAGACTGCGACTTGGACTATGTCCCCAACCAAGCGAGAAAGAAGGAGGTCAGACTTGGCCTTTCTATCTCAGCGGGTTTCGGGGGAGTCAATAGCGCCATCTTGATAAAGAAGTTTGAATAACCCCGCGTTTTTTAAAAAATATCGAATGGCAACCCCTGCAATTTGGTATTAATCTTCCGCTCCTCCCACAAGCTTAACAAATCCAGTAAAGCCCCCTTTGAGAAAGGCCTGTTGCCTCAAAATAAAATGTTACCGGAGAGGATCGTTTGCGAGGGAGCGTTTGGTGAAGGGTTTAAGGATTGTATTAAGTTTATTCTCAATGGCCTTTCTTAGCACAAAAGGATTGAGCAGTTCAAGTTGTTTGGAGAGGCTGTTTTTAACAGAGAGAAGGACAAGGGGAGATTGGAGGGTTCTCTGGTGAGGGGTTTTAGGAGGGTCATGGCGTTTAATGGTTTTGGAACCGATCCTTTCCTTAGAGAGGAGCTTCATGGAGGGGCAGAAGAAATTATGAAAGAGTCTCCACTCTTTGGTATAGAGGTCATTGAGGAGAGGGACGACTCTGGGATCATCGAGGCGTTGATACCCGAGCCATTGGCGGACGTGTGTCCAGTTCTTTTGTTCGACATGGGCGTTATCATCTTTGTGATAGGCACGGCTACGAGTAAAGTGGACGGGATGATCTCTTTTGGTAAAATGTTTTAGGAGGTGATAATTGAGAAACTCGCCGCCATTGTCGCAATCAAAGCCAAGCAGGGGAAAGGGCAAAGCCTTTTCGATCTGTTTGATCTGTTCGAGGGTGTCCGTTTCTCCTTTGCCCCAGACGGCTCGTTGTTCGGTCCAGCCGGTGGCGATATCGACGCAATCAATGGTATAGGCGAACATACCGGAGAGGGAGTCTCCGCAATGGGCGACGGTGTCGGCTTCGAGGAAGCCGGGTTGGGATTCATCCCATTGATTGGTTTTGATAGGGATTTGTCTTCTTAAGAGGGTTCCTGGTTTGGTAGTGGATCTGCCTCGTTTTTGATATTGGACTCGGGTAGGGCTAAGCAGGCGATCCATGGTCGATGCAGAGATATGGTTTAGGGATTTGACTACTGAGAGGGGGAGAGGGCCGAAGAGTTGGACATATCCTGGGAGCCAGAGAGGTAAGATCACCTTGAGGCGTTTTGAACAGGGGAGATTGGCTGCCAGCCAGATTTGTTTCAGGGGTTTTAGGATAGATTCTCTAGGGTAGAGAGGAGTCCTTCCCCGTTTCTTGATTTCGGGTCTGATAAATCGTTTAAAACCTCGCAGTACTCGTATGGCATGTTTACGGTGGTATTTACAAGTGGCACAGAATTCGTCCAGGATAGCAGATTTTCTCTTACGAGAGGCTTTTTTATAACGTAAAGAGGTGACTTCTATATATTCTTTTCTTGACCGTGGACTCATGATCAACCCTCCTTTTAGGGTCAGTTATTCGGTAACATCCATTATGAGTCAACGATCCCTTTTTAATCAGTCTCTCGGTAACATTTTTTATGAGGCAATTCG
>JBAVGF010000187.1:0-6108 GCA_049684675.1 Thermodesulfobacteriota bacterium
GGGGAGTAGTATGTCAAGAAAAGAAGACCATCGATGATTACCGATTCAAATCAAGCATGTTTCGTTGAAACGTCCGGTTGTTGACTTCAGGAAGAAGCTTTGAGAAAAGAGGATAAAAAATTCACCCTCCACAATAGGTGGTAGTTCCTGGGAAATGGGACAGAAAAAAGAAGGAGAGGAAGTAAAAAGCCTGGTTTAACGCAGCTTTTAAAATCTTAAGGACCTTTAATACTCGAGCGAAGGACTTAGTTGCCTTGAGCACCTCCATCCCCATCCATTGAGAAAGGATTATAGAGATCAATGAAGACATTCCCCAATTTTGGGACCTCTCCTTCGTTGAAGGGAGCTGGCAGTTCGTATTGGTATTGATCCTTAACTCCTGACTCGAATGTAAACGGGAAAACCACTTCGTTACTTTCATTCCCAGCCCTATCGAAGATGGAAACCTTCAAGGTAATTTGCGTCCACTCCTGCAGGTATGATGCCTTTGAACTGAAGGTATTCCATTGAATGTAGCCCCTGAAATGCTTTGCATATCGGGGCTTAAGATAGATCCAATCGGTGGGGTAATAACCGTAACCGACTTGCTCTACCACTGAGGCAATTCGAAGCATCTGCCCATCGGGATCCTCCGCTTCAAGATAAATTTTCCAGATATACCCGTATATGCCCTTTTCTACGGCAAAACCATGCGTGATAATAGGTCCTTTTCTCTCTGGCTTGACTTGAGCCCGATCCTGAGACACGCCAAGAAAAAGGATTCCTAAAACTATGCCCAAAAACCATAAAATGTTTTTAGTTTTCATCTTTTAACACCTCCTTACCAGGCAAAATCTAATCTCTCTGAGGCCAAATTTCAAGGACTGTTGAATCGAAGACATCCTCGTTTTAGACTACCTGCGTCGAATACCAAATGCACGGTCAGAAAATGTTTGCCTTTCTTTCTTAGAAAAACTCTCGATTACGAGTCGTCATCTTCTTACTGTATTCAAATCAACTCTTGAGGATTCCAGAAAGAAAAAGTGGAGAAAGTGGGATGAGGACTTCACCTACAACTCTTCAGTCCAAGATAACCCCGAAAGTCAACGATTATGGATAGAAATGTGGTCCCGCCTATAGGTAAGATTTAAGTTTATCTAAGATAGTGTCTCTGATCGAATCTGCTCCATTGATCGATATATCCTCAATAAGAAGCAAGTCTTATCCCATCAATGACTTACATCACTACTGATGCGGAATGGTCTTTGATCAGGTAGGTTGTCCAATATTTCCCTCAGAGCTGGCGATATATAGATCTGATCGAGATCGAAATGCTTTAATGTCACCGCCAATGTCTCAATCCTATCCTTGTCTTTTATTTCTTTTCCAATATCAATAAAGTCGGTCTCATTCTTCTTGATTTGTAATAAAACCAGCACAGACTTTAACAAGAAAATATATTATTTCTCCTGATGTTTTAAAATAGAAATCTCTTTTGGAAACATGATACTCGGGATATTCATATTCAATTTCTTCAACGGCAACAAATTCATTCCTCGGACCATGCAAAGAAGCTACTACTTTTCGATTCTTACCAAAGTGAACTTCGACATGATTGTCTGAAATCCCAAATTCTATTTGTTTGTTGTTGGATAGTTCTGATTTAAGTTGATCTGCCGCTAAAACTACTGGATCAAAAACTCGCACTGCTTGTTGTTGCTTTTTTTCATCTGCCTGTTCTTTAACCCGTTTTTCTTCCTTTGCTTTGGCTATCTCTTTTTGAAGTAGGTTTTTGATGTCAATCTTTTCTTCTTTCTTTTCAATTTCAGGCTTCTTTCCTTCCCTCCTGTCTTCCTCCTGCTGTTTCTTCTCCTCTATTTCTTCCTCCCTCTGCTCTTTCTCTCTCCTCTTCTGTTCCTCTCTCTCTTCCCATCCTTGTAATGGTTTCCCACAAATATTACAAAATCCCTTCTCATTAATGATGCCAGTGCAGGTTCCATCACTGCATGAAATACGTTCGGAGAAATCGTCCATCTTCAGTCCTCCTCCTCCTCACCACCACACTAATAAATGGAGGTTGCAATATTCTCTCTAAGGGAACTCTACATAACTGATAACCCCATATTCATTAAGAAAATAGATGTCACTTCATTTCTACCCATATGGTCACCTTTTGTTTGGCTAAAGGGTTGGAGGTTATTGTTGCATCGCCTCTGTTTCAAAGTAGTCTATCAAATCAGTAAGGGAGGGTCAATCAAACAAGAATACGACTTTGTCGGGTGATCTCATCCGATCGCCTCCTCAGGTTTAGGGTTGTGTCATCCTTCTCCTATCTGGACCTTTTCCTGACGAGCCCCGATAACCGCGGCCGTCTGGCCGATTGATCTTCACGATGCCTGTGGCACCGGTGAAGTCTCCGCAGGGGTTTTGCCCAACATCTTTCTGAGTTCCCCTCCTTGCACAACCTCCTCTTGGGAAAGGAGGTGGGCCAATTCATCTAACACTTTCCGGTGAGCGGACAGGATTCCTCGCACCCTTTGATGAGCTTCCTCGATGACTCGGGTAACCTCATCATCAATTTGGGCAGCTTTCTTTTCACTGTAGGTCTTGCTGGGAGTGAAACCTTCTGGAAGGAACATAGGTTGACGAGAACGCTCATAGGTCACCAGCCCCAGGGAATCGCTCATGCTATATTCCGTGACCATGGCCCGGGCAATGTCTGTAGCTCGCTGCAAGTCATTTTGAGCTCCTGTAGAGATCTCTCCGAAGACTTGCTCCTCGGCAACCCTGCCTCCTAAAAGAACGGCTAACCGGTCCAGTAGCTCCGAGCGTGTCATTAAATAGCGGTCCTCCGTGGGTTGCTGTTGGGTATACCCGAGAGCTGCGATCCCTCGGGGAATAATGGAGATTTTGGCCACCGGGTCGGCATGCTCTACAGACTCAGCCACAATCGCATGTCCGGATTCATGAAAGGCAACAATTTTCTTCTCCTGCGCATTCATGACCCGGTTCTTTTTCTCCAGACCCCCAACCACCCGGTCGATGGCCTCGTCGAAATCTGCCGCTTCTACGACTTCCTTATTTTTCCGGGCAGCCAACAGGGCAGCCTCATTGACGAGGTTGGCCAGGTCAGCTCCCACAAAGCCTGGGGTGCGGCCAGCGACCTTTCGGAGATCCACATCGGGACCTAAAAGAACCCTCTTGGAATGGATTTTCAGAATGGCTTCTCGCCCATTGATATCCGGGCGGTCTACCAGGACCTGGCGATCAAACCGTCCAGGGCGCAATAAGGCAGGATCTAGGATTTCCGGCCGGTTGGTGGCTGCCATAATGATGACCCCCTTATTCGTTTCGAATCCATCCATCTCCACCAGGAGCTGGTTGAGAGTTTGCTCTTGTTCGTCATGCCCGCCCATGACATTCATTCCCCGGGCTTTCCCTAACGCATCCAGTTCATCGATGAAGATGATGCAGGGGGCTTGCCTAGTGGCCTGAGAGAAAAGATCGCGAACGCGCGCTGCCCCCACGCCGACGAACATCTCCACAAACTCAGACCCGCTGATGCTGAAGAATGGTACTTTTGCCTCCCCGGCTACGGCCCTGGCCAGAAGGGTTTTGCCAGTCCCCGGCGGGCCAACCAGAAGCACCCCTTTGGGAATCCTTCCCCCCAGTTTCTGGAATTTCCCCGGATTGCTCAAAAATTCCACTATTTCCTGAAGTTCTTCTTTGGCCTCATCGATCCCAGCTACATCGGCAAAAGTGACCCTGGTCTCATTCTCGGCAAAAAGCTTGGCTTTGCTCTTGCTAAAAGACATGACCCCCATCCCCGGCCCCATCTTTTTCATGGCGAACCGCCAGATCAGGAACATAATGCCGATGGGAAGGATCCAGGAGAGAATACTGCTCAGGAATTTGCTCTCATAGCGTCCGGAATAATCGACCCTGTGTTCATCCAGTTCTTTCACCAGGCCTGGATCGTCCACCCGAATTGTAGTAAACTCCTGGCCCGGTTTTTTATCTTTTTCTTTCAGTGTTCCGGTGATGTTTTCTGGGCCAATGGTCAATTTACTCACGTTGCCTTCGGCCAGGTATTGTTTAAACTGGCCGTAAGGAATTGTCTCCACTTTTTTTCCAGAAAGAAAGTATTGTTGTAGGTAAGTAAATAAAAGGAAAGCAATCAGGAGATACCAGATGGTGAAATGAGTCTTAGGGGGTAAGGCATCCTTCTTTTTCTGGGGGTCTCGGGGACCGAAGAAGGAACGTAACTTATCTTTTAAATCTTCTATTGGTTCTTTTTTTCCGTTGGATGGCATATTCTCCTCCCTCATAATTATTAAGTTTTCATGAAGAATCCTTATTGACCCCCTCCAAAAAACGCCCTATTAGGCATTTCCTCCCGAAGTAACATGATAAATTGTACCCGGAAATTCTATACATAAAGGTCTCGCCATAGAAACCAACTTGTCAAAGCAAATGTATTATTGCAACGCCTGACCCCAATTGATCTAAACAGACGTCTCTGGATGAATGTCGTAATTATGAATATAAAGAGGAAGCCCAAAGTTGCCGCTACCGCAATTTTTAGGATACTGTGCTCTTGGCTCTCCGGGAGAAGACTCGCAGCTCCCACATAAATGAACTCGCCGGCAAAAACCGCGGTTATGATGCTCCCTGCGGCAAAAGCAAATATAATCGAAAGACTTTTTTTGAATTTTAAAATGATGAACCCGCCGAGGAGCGTCGACAAAAATGTTATCAAAGCCAATATTATTGCTGTGGGGTTCATTTCAAATACCAGTTTAATTATAGGGTTTTGACTTTCAGACTTTGGGGAACCCACTAATCAAGAGGTGATTTCACAAGAGACCCCTGTGGCCTCCGGTGGCTATGCCATAGTTAGATTTTCCTGTCATCCAATAATGGTGACTTAATGTCCCTTAAGTAGGCAGTTTTAAGGTTGTAGTTACGGGTATTTATGACATCCTGAGCCACGCCGTCTCCATCAGTGAGTGATAAGAACTCGCTTTGGGATGGGCTGAATATACAAAAAAGGGAATAGTAGGTCAAGGGAAATCGACACCGAGTGATTACCGATTGGAATCAAGCATGCTTATGAAAAAGTCGGGTTGTTGACTTCAGGAAAAAATGCTTGGGCTTGCTTCGATGGCCTAATAGATCAATGTTCCGTTTACTCCTTTTCTTCAAACCGATCTCTTAAGCACAATCTTGTCGTCGTTCACATCCGAAATACTCTTTCGTCTAATATCTTTAGCTTTTTTTCCGGGTCAAAAATTTTTTTGAAATTGGGCGCGTTATGTAAGATAATGCATTGAGAATTAGATAGTCACACATACTCCAAAATGAAAGACGCTTTCGTTGCCATTCACGGTCATTTCTATCAGCCTCCCCGGGAGGACCCCTGGCTCGAAATCATCGAGACCGAGGAGAGCGCCCATCCCTTTCACGACTGGAATGAACGGATCGCCCTGGAGTGCTACCGGCCAAATGCCTATGCCCGGATCCTTGATAGCAAAGGGAAGATTTTAGAAATCGTCAGCAATTACTCCGCCATCAGTTTCAATTTCGGTCCCACGCTCCTCCCCTGGTTGGAGAACCGTTTTTCTTCGGTCTATCAGAAGATCCTTGAGGCAGACCGGGAGAGTTCGAGGCGATTCGGTCATGGAAATGCCATCGCGCAAGTTTATAACCACATCATCATGCCCCTGGCCAGCGACAGAGATAAAGAAACAGAGGTTCTCTGGGGGATGGCCGATTTTGAGAAACGGTTTCATCGCAAACCCGAGGCCCTGTGGCTCCCTGAGACCGCCGTCAACCACGCCACCCTTCGGACATTGGTCAAATATGGAATGCGCTATCTCATCCTGAGCCCCTTTCAGGCGTCGAGGGTAAGGCCCTTTGGAGGCAAAAAGTGGACGGATGTCCCTCAGGGCCGGATCGATACCACGCACCCCTACCGTTGTTTTATCCAGGATGCGTCCGGGAAAAAACTCTTAGACCAGTTCATCGACATCTTCTTTTACAATGGGATCATCTCAAAGGAGATTGCCTTTGGGGATCTCTTAAATGACGGCAATACTTTCTGTAATCGATTTACCCAGTTCTATCAGG
>JBAVGF010000188.1:0-19203 GCA_049684675.1 Thermodesulfobacteriota bacterium
AGGTATTCAAAGTTGCAAGGGGGCGTACCATGAAAAGGACCAACATCTATTTGGGAGATGTCCAGCATAAGAGGCTCAAAGCGATTGGGAAGCAAGTGGGACTCAAGGTTTCAGAGATCATCCGGAGGATGATCGATGAGGGATTGAAGAAATACCAAAAAAGGGAAAGAGGGTGAACCCTGAGCCTCTAATGGGTCTTTGACCAGGAGAGAGGGTGACTTGGATGAAATCAATACTTGTTAGACTGGTAATCTTGCCGTTATTGGTCTTAACTATCAGCTGCTCCTCAATTGACAAGCTAACCCAAGATGGAATAGGCCAGCCTATTTCTACAATAATAGATAGCATGGGACCGCCTTCACGCGTGACTCCTGATGGTAGGGGCGGGAGTGTATATATTTGGGAGCATTGGGTGGATACCGGATATGGCAGCGGACATGTCTGGTCGAATACGTTCTGGGCCGATTCAAACGGGATCATTTATAAATGGAGATAGAGAGGACTATAGAACCTCGCTCGAAGAACCTAAAAAAGGAAGGGCCAGCTGAATGAAATCAGCAAATAAGGTGGGAGTTATGTTTGCGATGATCACCTTTTCTATCTTCGGCTATGCAGAAGCGTGGGGAGTTGATTGGAAGTATTACGGGACGAATGAAGAGGGCTCGTATTTTTTTGAGACGGAAACGATGACACGCTTGTCGCAAAATATTGTCAGGGTGTGTGTTCAATCGGTTTATACGGAGAGAGGGGTATCTCATTGGGTGAGAGAAGGTGGAAAAGAATTTCAAAATTTGGACTTTAGTCTGATATTGTCTGAATATAACTGCGTAGACAGGTCAATCCGCCATGTACTCATCCGGTTTTATTCCAAGGATAAAGAAATCTTTTACCCGATCAAAAACGATGAATGGCATCTTTTCGTCCCGGACTCAATGTCCGGGGCTTTATTTCAAGAGATCTGCAAGTAGCAAAAAAATGGTCGGGGAGAGGAGATTTGAACTCCCGACTTCTTGGTCCCGAACCAAGCGCGCTACCAGGCTGCGCTACTCCCCGAATGTTCGGATGACGTCAAACGAATGGCACGGAGCAAGGTTTTCTTGCATAATTAAAATACAAGATTTGCCGATAAATGTCCAGATTTTTAACACGATCGGGTCGGTTGACAATCTCAGAGCGATTAAGTTAAGACAAACCAGCTCCTCAAACAACAAACCGGAGGAAATAATGAAGATTGAATTCATTCAGGCAAGGGATTTGCCGGATGCGTGGTTTCAGTGTGTCTATCATATCTTTGATAAGGGATACGAATATACGATTGACCGTGGGAGTTTTAAGGGGCAAAAAAGGGTTGAATACGATTATATTGTTGTCCACATCGCCCATCCCGGCACGAGGCCCCTTATTCCTGATATCCCCCCGGGTTGCAATGTCCCTCCTCCGACCTCCATGGAATATGTTGAGCAGTATCTCGAGAAGTTGATTACCTCGAGAAAGGACGTTCACGAAACTTACACCTATGGGGAGGATCTTGAAAAACAGATTGATGAGGTCATTCGGATGTACCGGGAAGAGGGTCTGAATACCAACCAGGCCTATATGGCGGTGGGCGATGCGAGCTCGATTTTACTCCAGGATCCACAATGTCTTCGCGGCATTGATACCCGTGTTCGTTACGGAAAACTCCATTTTATGCTCTATTTCCGCTCGTGGGATTTGTGGGCTGGGTTTCCGTCGAATCTCGCCGGTCTTCAACTGTTGAAAGAGTACATGGCGAAGGAGATAGGAGTCGAGGATGGAGAGATTATTGCCTCCAGCAAGGGACTCCATATCTATGACTATTGTTGGGATCTGGCCAGGACAAGAACCGGAAGAACAAAGTAGCACCCTTTCACCCCCCCGATCATTTCACCCTCTTGGATGTGAAGAAGGCTTTGGCAAAAGTTATTTTCCATGTAAGGAGAGGAGTATATGGATTTTAAGCTTTCCACCGAGCAAGGGATGATCAGGGCCTTGTGCAGAAATTTTGCCAAAAATGAAATCACGCCTATAGCGGAGGAAATGGATGCCACCGGTCAATTCCCGTATGAAGTATGGAAGAAAATGGGTGGTCTGGGTATTTGTGGAATTCCTTTTCCTGAAGAATGTGGGGGAGGGGGGCTGGATTGGCTCTCCATGATCATTGCCATTGAGGAGATCAGCCGTGGAGACGCTTCGTTAGGTACCTCCCTTTTAGATTCCGTGACGCTCCCGATGAATCTCCTCTGCACCCTTGGGACAGAGGATCAGAGAAAGAAATGGCTTATGCCTTTGGCGACGGGAGAAAAGATCGGAGCCTTCGGATTGACCGAGGCTCAGGCCGGTTCGGACACCAGCGCCATTCAGACGAGAGCTGTTTTGGAGGAAGACGAATGGGTCATAAACGGAACCAAACAGTTCATCACCAATGCCGGCCTCAAGCATAATAGCCTGGTGATCATTGCCGCCGTGACAGGGGAGGGGGAAAGAGGAAGGAAGAAAGTCTCCAATTTCATCGTCCCAACAGGGGTGGGCGGTTATAATTTTGGTCAGAAGTACAAAAAGATGGGGTATCGGTCTTCGGAAACCAGAGAGTTGATTTTTGACGACTGCCATATTCCAAAAGAAAATATTTTAGGCAACCCCGATAAAGGGATCTCCCAATTTTTGATGGCTCTCCAGACGAGTCGAATTGGGTTTGCAGCCCATTCCGTAGGATTGGCCCAGGCCATCTTTGATGTGTCATTGGCATACGCCCAGGAGAGGGAGCAGTTTGGAAGAAGCATCAGCAAATTTCAGGCTGTCCAGTTTAAACTGGCTGACATGCTGATGGAGATCGAATTGGCAAGATTGATGGTTTATAAAGCTGCCTGGCAGAAAGACCAGGGGGAGAATTATTTTGCCGCCTCAACATTTGCAAAGATTTTTGCCTCGGAGACAGCGAAGCGATGTGCGGATAGAGGGGTCCAGATCCATGGGGGATACGGATTGATGGATGAATATCCGATCTCACGCTATTGGCGGGAGGTGAAATTTGAAGAGATTCTGGATGGGACCTCAGAAATTCAAAGGCGCAACATTGCGAAGAGGGTTTTGAAGCTTTAAAAAAGGGACCCCGTCGTTTGTCTATTGATCCCCGTTTCCTCTTTCCACATCGGCAGATTGCGAAAACGAAGAAATAAGGAATTTGTCCGGGAAGCGAAGCTAAAAACCAGGGCCATCAAGAGGGAACTGAGGCGGGTTAAGTCATTGAACTGTGGTAAGGACAAAAGGGCATTAACAAAAGGCAAAACTCCTGTCCTGGCGCATCCTGAGTGTTCCTTGCTGCCAGAAATGCCTGGATAAGGCAAGAGGAGAAGAAGAGAGGAGGGATTAACTCTCTTTGTGAACATCCACCCCGATATAGACTTCCTTGCCTCTGACTAAACCTTTTTTGTTCTGAAATTCTCCCATAATTGTTAGCCTCCTTTCTTGGATTTTCTAATGGAGACAGTATGTAAGGGGCTAACAATCTATCATAGTATCTACAAGTCATTATCTTTAGATCGAACTCAAAACTGAGGATTATTGGTTAAAATCTTGAATACAGGGTTCGCGGGGTTATTGCCCCTGGCACTTGGAACAGGTTAGGGGATCAACCACATATATTTTTTGAATCAGTCGGGCCAGGTGCGGTTGGGTTTTAAATCTACAGGCTCCAGGATAGAGGGAATCAGGTCATCGAGGTTTTTCTTTTGTCGATGGCCACGGGAGGCATTGCTATAGTGGCCATAATAGCGAACCATTTGCTTCCCCTTGTTTGGGACATGCGATGTCATGGCCGCAAGCCAATCGAGAGCATCACTATCTCGTCGTTTCAGAAGGCATTTAGTCGCATCGCTCAGCTGATTAGCACCGCGAGGATCTTCGCAGGCTTACCTCCGTGAGCTTTCACCAGATGCATGCTCGTGGAATCGTAGTAGACAGAGTCGCCGGGTTTCAAGACGTCTCTGGTGTCTTCTATGACGACTTCCATTTCGCCATCCAGGACGTAGATGAACTCCTGTCCGTCGTGGGAAGAAGGCTCATCGGCTCCGGAGGGGTGGAGCGTAACAATGAATGGCTCCATCGCCCGATCTTTCTTTCCGGCAGCCAGGGATTCGTATTCGTATCCGTAGCCGGCTTCCCTGGCTTTTCCGAATCGAGAAAAACTCAGACGCTGATTCGATCTCACGATGGTGAACGACTTTTCGCCTGTAGATATGACATCCGCCATCCGAAGAGAAAGGGCCTTGCTGAGTTTTATTAGCTGCCCCAGAGGCAGCATGAACTCACCGGCTTCAAGTTGGGCCAGCGCGTCTCGTGCAATGCCGGTTCTTGCGGCCAACTCATCAAGAGAAAACCCGCGCTTTTCCCGGGTCGCGCGGAGCATATCCCCGTGGCTCACCGCCTTTTCGTCTTCCGCTTTTTCGCTGACCTTTGCGACAGCGGCAGGGTCAGTGAGAAAGTCGTGTCCCTTGTCTTCGCCGTAGTCCGACGCTGTCTCTTGAAAGTCTTCGTAAGACATCACGTTTTTTTTCTCATCCACGTTTGATCCTTTCAGCCGCTCCGTATGGCAAACGGTATCTTGGCGCAGTCCTACATGGATCTGCCGGGCACACCTATGCTCCTGGCAACGACTATAAGATATCTGATTGTAATCTTCAATCCTATGGCAAATTTCGATTTTGAGTGTTTCAGGAAGAAAGTTTCGAGATGAGAGAACCCAAAGAAAATGCTTGACAAAATAGATACTTTGTGTATAATTGACTCAGATTGAAAAGGGAGGTTATGTGACCATGGCGATGAAGAGGATGAACTTCTATTTAGCGGATAGCCAAATCAAAAGGCTAAAGGCGATTCAAAAGAAAACTGGTCTTCCCCTTTCCGATATTTTAAGGCGTGCGATTGATGAATATTGGGAGAGGTTTGAGAAGAAGAGCAAAAAGTAATGAATCACAATTCAACGCGAACCTTATCCTTTTTGGAGGAGTTAAGGCAATATGAGAGGGAGGCAAGGGAGAATGGGAGGGAATAATGGAAGTAACAAAAATAATCATTACAGATAAATTGGTCTTTTCTGTAACAGACCTTATTCTTTTTATAACGTTTATGGCAATTTGCTGGTATGCGTGGGAAACCCGTAAAGTTAAAAATGAAATGGTTAGACAAAATGAACTTAACCTTTGCCCAATTATTTTAGTAGATTTGGATGAGGGAAGAGAGGGTTTTATTTATAAGAATCAAGGCAGAGGTATAGCACTCAAAGTGGAAACAGAAGATGTAATTCTTAAAAGTGAAAACCCTCCAAAAACCAATACTCTTAAGTTTGATAGCATCAATCATATTTTGGTGAATCAAGTCGGGCTTGTGCGTGGCAGGGTGATGAATGAATCAGGAAGTGATGTAGGGGGCTTTAACATTTTCTTTGCCCATTTCGACCCAGTTGTGGCCGAATATGATTTTGAAATTCCTATTCAATATACGGATATTTTGGGAACTCAATATGAGACGATAATGGGTTGCGGCAAGGGAGGAATTAGGATAATAAAATTTGAGAAAAAGACGAGAGGACCCATAAATGGCCTTAGAAAGAAATTGCGTTGTCAAAAGAACTCCTCATATCCCAGGTTGTCCAACAGGGAGCCCTCACCAGGTATCTTGTTGAGAAGAGGATATTCACCAAGGAAGAGTTTTTGGAAATGGTGGAGGTGGTAAATCTTGAAATCGGGAAAATGGTATAACAGCGGGGGTGACCGAATGAAATCATTATCAGTTAGGTTGGCAGTTATTCTTATAATCGGACTCGCTATTTTTGGGTATGCAGAGGTGTGGGGGGCGGGTTGGAAGTTTTTGCTAAAAAACGATACAGGGGAATATTTTTACGACGCAGATGGAATAACTCATCCATCAAAGAACATTATCGGAGTTTGGTTGAGAATTATTTATTCACAGAAAGGTATAGATGAGAAGGCAGCACAATACGGCGAGGAATATGAGGAGTTAGGTGAAACGTTAATGTTCTGGGAAATCAATTGTGCTGATAAAACGTGCTGTATCATATGCCTCCACGATCGCTCCAAAAGTGGAGGTGATATATGTTCTCTCTCTAATTTAAAACGGGAATGGAAATTTATAGCTCCAGGAACAATTACCGCAATATTTTACAAAGTAGCATGCAAATAAATGAGAAAGGAGGTGAACCCGAGTCACCAGATTGAGGGGGCGAAACGGCACGTGGGCAATGTTTAAAAGGAGGGGAAAATAAAAATGACAATTATTACTAATAAATTATTTTTAAGCATTGGGCTTGGTATATCATTTATTGGCGTGTATTTAATGATAAAAGCCCAGACCCCTAAAGATGGAATTCAAGAAGTTCCTCCTGATCCAGTTAAATATAAATTGGGATTTAGACTTTTAGTAATAGGCTTCTTGGGCCAACTTTTTGGAATATGGGGCAATTAAAAAAAGGGGGGCATTTATGAAATCACTTTTAGGGGTGGGAGTTATCCTTGTAGTCATAGCACTTCTAACCCTTGGTAACCTGAAAGCATGGGGGGCGGATTGGAAATATATTGAGGAAACTTATGCTGGAAAGTTTTTCTACGATGCAGACAGCATACGACCATCTAAGGATATTGGCAGAGTGTGGATAAAACTAGTTTATACGGAAAAGGGTGTAAATTATATGGTGAGTTTTCTTGGGGAAAAGTATAGGACTCTGAGCTATGCGATACTTTTGTTTGAATATCATTGTGGAGATAAAAAGAAGTGTATAGTGCCCGTAGTGTGTTATTCCAGAGACGGAAAAGTATTAATATCTGCTGATGACCAAAACCCTAATTGGGATTTTATATCTCCTGACTCTATTGATGAGGCATTGTACAAAATAATATGTAAGTAACCTTATGGAACCAAGACGGAAATTATAAAGGAGGTGAACCCGAGTAAACCATCAAGGTAAAAAATGGGTGACCACATGAAATCATTATGGGGTGGGTTGGGAGTTATCCTTATTGGACTCTCTATCTTTGGCTGTGCGGAAATGCGAGGTGGGCATTGGAAGGTTTTCAGCTCGACTGATTTGTATGAAGGTTTCTATTATGTGAGCGGGTCACATTTTCTGTATAAAGACACTGTTGTGCAGGTTTCGGTAAAATTAGAATATACAAAGAAGGGTATAGCTGAGTATGTAAAAGAGTTTGGGAAAGATTATGAGAATTTGAGTTATTCATTACAGTCATGGGAAGTTGATTGTCGAGCAAAAAAAGAACGTATTTTATCCAATAATCGATATTCCGTAGAAGGGAATCTTATAAACATTAAATCGGCTAAAGGACGCTTATCACAATCTCTCGGCAAGAGTCTTTCCGAAGCAGTATGCAAATAAATGGCAAAGGATGTGGCTCCGATTAACCCTGAAGCATTAAAGAAATCCAGAATTGAGGACTTCAAATTTCATGATTTAAGGCACACCTTCGCCTCTAATCTTGTTATGGAGGGGGCAGAACTCAATGATGTTAGGGAGCTATTAGGACACAAGAAAATGGATATGACCTTGAGATATGCTCACCTATCACCGATACATAAAACGAAAGTAATCAATATCTTGGATCGGGTTATGTCACTGGAATCCCCACAGGATGAGAAGGTGGTACTGTTAAGGCCGTGATTAGAGGGAGTTATTTCCTCTTTCCACATAGGCATAGGCGCTGTGATTATGGATCGACTCAAAGTTTTCAGATTCCACAGTAAACCAGGTGATGTTCCCATCCTTCTTTAATCGTTTCGCGATTTCTCTCACCACGTCCTCAACAAACATCGGGTTTTCGTAGGCTTTTTCCGTCACAAATTTTTCATCCGGCCTTTTCAGGATGGAATAAAGATCGCAGGAAGCACATTCCTCAACCAGCTGGATGATGTCTTCGATCCAGATGAACTTCTTGAATCGCAGGTTGACCGTGACGAGGGACCTTTGGTTGTGTGCCCCGAACTGGCTGATCTCTTTTGAACAAGGGCATACGGTGGTGATGGGAACAACGATCCCGACATAAAAGTCCTCTTCTTCGTTGCTCGAACCGCAGAAGCGGCAGATATACTCCATCAAGCTCTTGGACTTCGTGATGGGAGCTTCCTTTTCTATGAAATAAGGAAATTCTACTTCCAGGTGAGCAGTCTTCGCTCTCAGCTTCCGTTTGACCTCCGTCAAGATTCTTGAGAAGGTTTTAATGGCGATATCCCCTTTGTATTTATTGAGAATCTCCACAAAGCGGCTCATATGGGTTCCCTTGAAACGATGGGGGAGACCCACATACATATTGACGCTGGCCACGGTATGCTGGAAGCCTTTCGCCTTATCCAAAACCCTGATGGGATAACGGATGTTTTTTACTCCGACTTTATTGATCTCGATTCTTCGATGATCCCTCTGATTCTGAATATCATTCATAGTTACCTCCCGAAATAGGTGGCGCTGGAGGTCTCCGACTCCCAGGCGGTCACCTTTTTGAGGGTCCCGGGATGCCCCTTCAACTCACTTTTCAGTCTCTCAAAGACATATTTTGCGATATTTTCAGAAGAAGGTTCAATCCCTGAAAAAAAAGGGAGATCATTGAGGTAGGTGTGATCCAAGGGCTTCAAGACTTTTTCCACCTTCTGTCTCAAGATTCCGAAATCGATCACCACCCCGTCCTTCCCTAATCGGTTGGACACGACAGAGACCTCCACCTTCCAATTGTGACCATGAAGCTCTTCGCACTTTCCCTGAAGATAGCGTAATCGGTGGGCACCGGAGAAGTGGGAGTGAACGGCAATCTCATACATGGCTAATTTCCTTTCTACAAATGTCACAGGGTAGGGAACGCATAGATGCGTTCCCTACCACGTTCAATCCACTAATATTATCCTTACATCCATGACATTGGTGTGGGTGGGTCCTGTGATCAAAAGGTCTCCCAATTTTTGAAAAAATGGGTAGGCATCGTTGTTCTCGAGATGCGCCTTCGGATTCAGACCCATGGTTTTCGCTCTATGGACGGTGGTATGGTCAGCCAGCGCACCTGAGGCATCGGTGGGTCCGTCCGTTCCGTCTGTTCCTCCACTTAGAAGGATGACCTTTTCAACCCCGCTGATCTCTAAGGCACCTGCCAAGACAAATTCCTGGTTTCTTCCCCCGAGACCCTTGCCCTTTATGGTAACGGTGGTTTCGCCGCCCGATAGGATGCAGGCAGGTCTTGGGATTGGGTTGCCGCTGGAAATCACTTCTTTTGCCAGGGCCGTATGAAATCGAGACGCCTCTCGCGTCTCCCCCTCGATCGAAGAAGAGAGGATGAGCGTGTTAAACCCGAGGGATTCAGCTTCTTTCTTCGCCTCTCGGAGGGCAAGGATGTTCGATCCGATAAGGATGTTGGAGACCTTCTCGAAGGCCGCCTCTCCTGGCTTGGGTGTCTCTTCAACTTTCCCTTCTCTTCCTGATTGGAGATGTTTTCGAATGGAGGGCGCGATTTCGTTAAGCAAACCGTACTTTTTCAAAATCTCCCAGGCCTCTTCAAAGGTCGAGGGATCGGGAACAGTGGGGCCAGAGCCGATGACATCCAATTGGTCGCCGACGACGTCGGACAAAATGAGCGCGATGATTGTGGAAGGATAGGCCCACTTCGCAACCCATCCTCCTTTCATCCAGGAGATATGCTTCCGAACGGTGTTGATCTCCTTGATATCCGCTCCGCTATCCAGGAGGAGTTGAGTCGCCTCCTGTTTTTCTTTCAGTTCAATGCCATCCGCCGGAAATGGAAGGAGAGCTGAGCCGCCGCCTGAAAGGAGAAAAATCACCAAATCGTTTGGTCCGGATTCTTTCAGCAGGCGCTGGATTTTTCTTGCTCCCTCATATCCCTTCCGATCAGGAATGGGATGCCCGGCCTCGATGGTTTGAGTTTGCTTGAGCGGGAGAAGATGTCCATATTTCGTGGTGATTACTCCCTTTGTCATCCGGTCTCCGAAGAGTTCTTCAATCGCCCGAGCCATCGAACTAGAGGCCTTCCCGGTGCCGACAAGAACTATCTTATGAAAGGCTTTTAAATCAAAAATCTTTTCTGAATCCCCTTGCATCTTGATGGATAGACGATCCCTTTCAATCCGAATTCTCTCTTTCAGGATTTTGGATGGATCGACTGCTGAGAGCGCTTTTGAAAAGATGGCCTTCGCCGTCCTCTTCATCTCGTCCAGGGAAAAAGCTTCCAAAGTTAGTCCTCCAGTTTAACTATTTGAAATTTATAACTCTATCCCCTCTTTTAGTCAATCCTCAAGTTGTATACTTCTCCCCCTTTCTGTTATATTACGGTAGTGAAATTTTAGAGGGATTTGAAGAATAGATGGAACTTCCTTTCCGATACATCCTGACCGTCTCAGAACTCACCCAAGAGATCAAGGATATTCTTGAAGATAAATTTTCCGATGTCTGGGTCGAGGGAGAAGTTTCAAACCTCCGGATCCCCCCCTCTCGACACATCTATTTTACCTTGAAAGACGATTACAGCCAGGTTCGTGCCGTCCTGTTTAGAATGCAAGCCCGAACGCTTCGTTTCGTCCCCGAAGACGGGCTTCACGTCGTTTGCAAAGGAAGGGTCAGCCTTTATGAAAAGAGGGGGGACTATCAATTGATTTTGGAATCGGTAGAGCCCAAAGGAATAGGGGCTCTCCAACTGGCTTTTCTCCAATTGAAAGAGAAGCTTGAGAAAGAAGGACTTTTTGATCCGGCCCAAAAAAAACCGATCCCAATGGTCCCGCGAAGGATCGGGATCATTACCTCCCCTACCGGAGCAGTCATCCAGGATATGCTCCATATTCTCGAAAGGAGGTTTGAAAATCTACATATCACTCTTTATCCGGTCCGAGTTCAGGGGGAGAGCGCTTCCTCAGAGATCGCTGAGGCCATAGACTACTTTAATAAATGGATGGAAGTCGATGTCATCATCGTCGGCCGGGGCGGGGGGTCGATCGAGGATTTATGGGCTTTTAATGAGGAGCCGGTGGCCAGGGCGATTTACCACTCCAAGATCCCCATCATCTCTGCCGTAGGCCATGAGACCGATTACACCATCGCAGATTTTGTAGCCGATTTAAGAGCACCCACACCCTCTGCGGCGGCAGAATTGGTGGTCAGGGATAAAAGGGAGATAGGAAACACGCTTCACTATCTGGAAGGTCGTTTGGAAAGTCATATACTCCAAACTTTACAGGGATATCGAACCCATTTGTCCCATCTGAGAAAGATCTTTAAAGAGCCTGGGAAGAAGGTCGAAGAATATTTTTTGAGGGTTGATGATTTTGGGAACCGGCTCCGCCTTTTAACCTCCTGGACTCTCAAGAGAAAGGAAGAGAAGTGCCTGCGTCTCGGTGAAAGCCTGCTTCTTCGAAATCCGATCCAAAGAGTAAAAACCTTGCGATCCCTTATTTCGGAGGTCAAGAAACGCCTGGGGCAAAACATCAAATTTTCGGTCGGGATTCAACGGCAGAGGGTTGCGGGGATTTTAGGCAAGCTGGATTCGTTAAGCCCCCTTTCTATCCTTCAAAGGGGGTACAGCATTGCGCGCAAGCTTCCTTCGTTACAAATTTTAACAGAGGCGACCCAAGTGGAAGAGGGAGACAAAGTGGAAGTGAGACTCTACCGGGGGACCCTGTTGTGTGGTGTGGAAAAAGCGGAAAAGGCTTGACGATCACAGGATCGAAGATTTAGAATTAAAATTGAAAATAAATTCTGGGCTTCTGCCCCGGGGCTTAGGGTGGGCCGGGCAGACGAGGGGTGGGAATGCCAAAGGAAAAATTTGAAGACGCCCTTAATAAACTGGAAAAGATCGTTTCTAAATTAGAGGAAGGGGATATTCCTCTGGAAGAATCTTTGAAACTCTTCGAAGAAGGAATCCGGCTTTCACGATTTTGCAACCAGAAGCTGGATGAGGCGGAGAAGAAAGTGGAGATTCTTTCGAAGGACAAGGATGGGATGCTGAAGGCACGTCCGTTTGATCCTTCGGCAAGCTCAGGACGGGCTCCTTCGGGGAACTTAGGGGAAGCTCCTCGGGCTGACTCGGATGAGGAAGAGGAAGAACAGGGTTGACCCATGACGAAAGTGTTAGATCAAATAGGTGGCTCGAATGATGTTAAGAAATTAGACCCCGAAGAGCTGGAGCAGCTCTGCCGTGAGATACGGGAAGAGATTATTTCCATTGTTTCAAAAAACGGGGGACACTTGGCTTCAAATCTGGGGGTGGTGGAGTTGACCATTGCCCTCCACTATGTTTTCGACTTTCCAAAGGATAAAGTCGTATGGGATGTAGGCCATCAAAGTTACGTCCATAAGCTTTTGACAGGGAGAAAAGATCGCTTTCACACCCTGAGACAATACGAAGGGATAAGCGGCTTCCCGAAGAGGGAGGAGAGCCCTTACGATGCCTTCGATTCCGGCCACAGTGGCACCTCCATCTCCTCAGCCCTTGGAATGGCGGAGGCCCGAAGACTCAAAGGTGAAGAGGGAAAGGTTATCGCCGTGATCGGGGATGGGTCCATGACCGCAGGTCTTGCCTTCGAGGGCCTCAATCAAACAGGACATATTGACCAAGATCTCATTGTGATCCTGAATGACAATGAGATGTCCATCTCCCGCAACGTGGGGGCTCTTTCTTCTTACCTGAACCGGCTGATGACCGGTCAGTTCGTAAACCGTTTTCGTCATGACATGAAGGGCTTTTTAGAAACCCTTCCCGGAATCGGGAAGTCGGTCCTTCGTTTTGCCAGACAGGCAGAGGAGTCGTTAAAGGGTCTCGTAATGCCCGGACTCCTTTTCGAGGAATTGGGTCTCCAATATATTGGCCCCATCGACGGCCACCGTATGGATTATTTGATCGAGACGTTTCAGAATATCAAGAAACTGAGGGGACCCATTCTCGTCCATGTGATCACCCAAAAGGGAAAAGGGTATCCCCCCGCAGAGACGAGTCCCGACCAGTTTCATGGTGTTCCGCCCTTTGTCATTGAGACCGGTGAATTCAGAAGCAAAGGAAATAACCCTCCGAGTTATACGGATGTTTTTGGCGAAACGCTCTGCCAATTGGCGAAGGAGAATCGGCGGCTGATCGCTATCACGGCTGCCATGCAGAGCGGAACAGGCCTCGAAGAATTTGCGAGGCAGTTCCCCTATCGATTTTATGATATCGGCATCGCCGAACAGCACGCGGTTACTTTTGCGGCAGGTCTTGCCCTCGAAGGGATGAAGCCTGTGGTCGCCATCTATTCCACTTTTTTGCAGAGAGCCTATGACCAGGTCCTTCAGGATGTTTGCCTGCAAAACCTTCCGGTGGTCTTTGCATTGGACCGCGGGGGAATCGTGGGAGAAGATGGTCCCACCCATCAGGGTCTTTTTGACTTCTCCTATCTCCGGCACATCCCCAATCTTGTCATCATGGTTCCCAAGGATGAAAATGAATTTCAACATATGATCAAGACGGCGACGGAGTGTCCCTTCCCTACGGCATTCCGGTATCCGAGGGGGAAAGGGGTAGGGGTGAAGAGAGAGGTGCCCCTTCGGCCGATCGATATCGGAAAAGGAGAAGTCCTGAGAGAGGGTCAGGATATTCTCATCATCGCTATTGGCTCCACGGTGTATCCCTCACTTCGTGCCGCAGAGAGGCTGGCGGACGCGGGAATTCGCGCAGCCGTGATCAACAGCCGGTTTCTTAAGCCCCTGGACGGAACCCTCCTTTGCGATTGGGCGAAAAGGACCGGCAAAGTCCTTACCGTTGAGGAGAATGTCCTCCAGGGAGGTTTTGGAAGCGCGGTGCTTGAGCTTTTTCAAGAGAGAGGTTTGATTTCCGTCCAAGTGAAGCGTTTGGGAATTCCTGACATCTTCTTAGAACATGGGCCGCAGGCTCTGCTCAGAGAAAAATATGGAATTGACGAGAATGGAATCATAAAGGGGGTAAAGAAGATGTTTGAGGAAGAATGGTCAGGGTCCACTTCTACGAGCCAGTCTAAAACCTCTTTGAGCCAAAATTTTCCTGACCCCAAATAGATTCCAGCGATTTGCGAATCCCCAAACGGATAGGAAGCCTGGTCAAACTCGTCCCTGTGAGATGGTGACAAAAGAGCGTATTGACAAACTTTTGGTGGACAGGGGGATACTCCAAAGCCGTGAGAGAGCGAGGGCTATGATCATGGCGGGGAAAGTGGCTGTCGAGGGTAAGAGGATTGATAAACCCGGCGTTCAAGTAAATGGTGAAGCCCGGATCCAGCTTCAAGGAGGGGATTCCTCTTATGTGAGCCGGGGAGGCGAGAAGATGGAAGGAGCCCTCAAGGCATTTGGCATTGATCCCAAGGGGATGATGGTGATGGATGTGGGGGCTTCCACAGGAGGGTTCACAGATTGTATCCTCCAAAAAGGGGCAGAAAAGGTCTACGCCGTGGATGTGGGGTACGGACAACTGGCATGGAAACTTCAAAAAGATGCCAGGGTTATAAACCTGGAGAGGAGAAATATCCGTTATTTGCGAAGGGAGGAGGTGGAGGAAGAAATAGATTTGATACTCATCGATACCTCCTTCATCTCCATCGAAAAATTTCTTCCCCACCTTCTTGGATTTCTTAAAAAGGGAGGTGCCATCCTCGGCCTTCTCAAACCCCAATTCGAGGTCGGAAGGGGAGAAGTGGGCAAAGGAGGGGTGGTCAGGGACAAGGCGTTGCATGAAAAAGTGATCGATCGGATTTCACAATTCAGTCGAGGACTGGGACTGAAGATACTGGGTGTGGCGGAATCTCCGTTGCTCGGCCCAAAAGGGAATAAAGAGTTTTTCATCTACCTGAAAAAAGAGAATGAAATGAATGGGAAAACCGAAGGAACCCGAACCGGCTAAACTTTTTGTGAGCCTCATTGCCTCAGGAGATGACATCTTTCACCAGGGGGTCAAAGACCTTCGTTCAACCTTTGGGGAGACGGATACGATCAGCGAAAGATTCCCCTTTGATTTTACCGACTATTACACAAACGAGATGGGAAAGCCTCTTTTCCGCCACTTCATGACCTTCGGACGCCTCATTCCCATTTCCATCCTCCCCGATGTTAAGCTGGCCACCAATCGGCTCGAAGAAAAATATGCGGGGCTTGATGGAAACCGTCGAATCAACATCGACCCGGGGTACATTTGTTTAGAGCATGTGATCCTCGCCACGACCAAAGGGTATACCCATCGACCCTATCTCCGGGACGGCATCTATGCCGATTTAACATTAATCTATCGAAATAAGTCGTTTCAACCATTGGAGTGGACCTATCCTGATTATCGAACAGAGGCAGTCATCACACTCTTTAACCAATCCAGAAATAAATACTTGGAAGATTTGAGAGGGAGAAAAAACCGTTCATGCTGAAGTCAATGACAGGTTTCGGAAGGGCAGAAGGGGCGACGACCTTAGGGAAAGTGGTCGTGGAGTCTCGGTCGGTCAATCACCGGTACTGTGACATCAACATCAAGCTCCCTAAGCGTCTGAGCCTTTTCGAAAACCGTGTCAAGGAGATCGTCCGATCACAGGTATCGAGAGGAAGGATCGATGTGTCGCTCAGGCTGGATGGCGTCGGAGAGGAAAGAGTTCAACTCAGTGTGGACCTTGATCTTGCCGAACAGTATTACCGGGTTCTTCGTGACCTGAAGGAGAGGCTTCAGCTGAAAGATGAGGTCACGTTGGCTTTGCTGGCCGGAGCGAAGGACTTGATCACGGCAAAAGAGGAATCGGGGGATATAGAGCCTTACTGGCAGGAGGTCCTTCCGATCCTGAAGCAGTCCTTCAAGAATATGGACGACATGAAGCGGTTAGAAGGAGAATCCCTTACCAAAGATCTCCAACAGCGATTGGAGCACATTGCTCAACAGCTGCAAATAATTAAACAGCAATTTCCGTCCCGCCTCAAAGCCACCTTCACCCGGCTTCATGACAGACTTCGATCCCTCTTGGAGGGGATGGAGAGTGATCCCTTGCGTTTTCAACAGGAGGTGGGCTTCCTGGCAGAACGGATGGACATCACCGAAGAGATTGTCCGGGGAGAAAGTCATCTGGCTCAATTTGGCACCCTGCTGGGGGGGAATGAACCGGTGGGCCGCAAAATGGATTTTTTGCTTCAGGAGATCAACCGGGAGATCAACACCGTCAGTGCCAAGGCCAATGACGCAGAAATCTCCCAGAACGTTGTAGAAATTAAGTCCGAGCTGGAAAAAATTCGAGAACAGGTACAAAACATCGAATGAGTCTTGTCTACGAAAAGGGGTCGGGGTTCAAGCACGAGATGAGGGGAAAAGGGGGAGGGACGGTTTTTATCATTTCTGCGCCGTCGGGCGCGGGGAAGACCACGTTGGTCAGAGAGGTGATCCGGCAGCTGCCGGGTCTTCAATTCTCTGTTTCCTTTACCACTCGTTTACCCCGGCCCAATGAGAAAGAGGGAGAGGACTATCATTTCGTCTCCCACTCCGACTTCCAGAAAATGGTCGAAAGAAACGAGTTCTTGGAGTGGGCAGAGGTATTGGGGAACCGTTACGGGACGCCCCGGCCTGATTTGAAAAAATTGGAGTCAGAAGGAATAGACCTCATTCTCGATATCGATACGCAGGGAGCGAAGAAGGTGAAAAATGAGATTGGCCAGCCCGTGTTGATCTTCCTCCTGCCTCCTTCTCTAAGAATCCTGAGAGAGCGATTGATCAATAGGGGGGTGGACTCTCTGGAGATGGTCAAGGTTAGATTGTCGAGTGCCGGAAAGGATATGGAAGAGGCCGACGGGTACCATTATGTAATCGTCAATGACAGCGTTGAAGAGGCTGTTGAGAAATTGAAGGCGGTCATCATCGCAGAAAGGTGTCGGAGGAGGAAACATTTGACCCTCGAAGAAAATAAAAGAGAATGGGAGGAAAAGGATGGCTAGAATAACGGTAGAAGATTGTCTGAAAAAGGTGGAAAGCCGGTTTGAGCTGGTGATCTTGGCGGCCAGAAGGGCGAAGATGATTATGAAGGGCGCCAAGCCGTTGGTCGATACAGATAACCGGTCCATTGTCACCGCTCTTCGGGAGGTGGCTGGTGGAAAGGTAAAGTTCAAACGTCCTGAAGGCGGGGAAAAGGGGAACGAACCTTCCGACAATGACGCATGAAAAGAAGTCTCGGGGACATGAAAGAGGCGGAGGGCATTCAGGGCACCGGATTGATCGCAGACCCCATCTATCACTACATGGTGATGACCGACCGGGTAGAAGGGGAGAGAACAGAAAGGGATGTGATCGACGCCCCCTGGGTCCAACGGCTTCGACGCATTTTCCAACTGCAGAGCGCCCGCTGGGTATTCCCCACGGCCGAGCATACTCGTTTTCAACACTCCCTTGGGACCATGCACGTCGCAGGGACTTTCTCTGAGCAGCTTTATCCCTCTCTCTTTAAGATTTTCAAAGCAGACCTTCCCTCCTTTCCCTATGTGGACGAACTCCTTCGCTTGGCGGGACTCCTTCACGATACCGGACACGGCCCCTTCTGTCATTTCTTTGATGAACAATACCTTTCACGATTCCGCACCAACCATGAAGAGATCGGCCAGCATATCATCCGGGAGAAAATTTCTCCCCTCCTGAAGGGAATTCGGCGAAGCCCCCACGGGCGATTTGAAAAAGCTGAAGTCCTCGATCCGGAACAGATCGCCTTCCTGATTAAGAGGCCTCAAAGGAGGGAAGGACGGAGGCATCCAAAATGGTTGAATTTCCTGCAGCAGCTCTTCCGGGGAATCTTTACCTTCGATAATATCGATTATGTGTTGCGAGATGCCTACATGACTGGCGTCTCCATCGGTCCCGTGGATTGGAGGCGGCTCTTTTACTACACCTCCTTTTGCAAAGAGGGACTAATTTTGGATAAGAGAGGAATGGATGCATTGGCCATGTTTCTTAATGCCCGTCTGTATCTTTATTCCAATGTCTATTATCATCGCACCACCCGCTCCATTGATCTTCAGTTGCAAGAGATTTTTAAGGAGACAATGGAAATTCTCTGTCCCTTCCATCCTGCGGAGGAGATAGACCGATACCTCTCCCTCACGGACTGGTTCGTGATGGAGAAGGTATCAGAGTGGAGAGGATCTTTGTCATCCCGGGAAAGACGATTGGGAGAAAAGTGGGCTGAGGTCCTATCGAGGAAGTTGAGATGGAGCAGCATCTTTGAAGAGAAGCTCACATTGCGAGAGATGGAAATGGGACGACCGATTTTTTTAAAACCCGAAGAGGTGAAGCAGAGGATCAAGACCTTTTTGCCGAATCGCCTGAAAGAGATAGAATTCCATGTGGATATGGCCCACCATGACCCCAGGCCCCTCAATCCATGGCATGAATCGGAGGAGGGGACCCTTCTGATCTTCGACCCGGGGTCAAAAAGAATATCGAGGGAACCCCTCCGAAGCTTATTTCAGTATATTCCTGCCAAAGTCGCCATCTGTCGGGTCTATGCCTCGACCCATCGTTTCGACAGGGAACTGGGCCGGGCTGCCCGTCGTGCCCTTGCTTCAGGCGGATACGCGGAGAGCTTTGAGACGAATGTGTAAAGAAGCTCTTCCGGCTATCGTGCGGGTGGCGCTCCCCCTCTTGTAACCCCCTCGATTCCCCCTTAATTTAAGGGGGGGGATGAAGTGGGTTGCGAGGTGTTAACCCACAAGAAACACGGTAGAGCCTACAAAGATAAGACTTCCGGAGCACAAGCCTATGCAAGCCAAACTCCGATTTTGAAAATTGGCATTCGGAGTGAAACGGAGAAATCTCATCGTTTTCAATGAGATTGCTACGGACGAAGCAACCTTGCACATGCGAAAGAATGAGAAACGGGTTTTTGTTCCCCACGTCGAGATTTGGATGCAAGAGGAATCTTGTCTAAGGGGGCAGGCCGTGTTAAAATTAACTACAGTGTTGTTAAGCATTCATGATTAGTTTCCGAGTTTGGCAATTAGAAAAAGCTTAGGAGAAGAGAGAGATCGTGGGCGCAGGGAAGAACGGCTATCAGAAGCAAGCGATGGGTATCTACCAATTTATCAGTGAACATCTTTACTTCAACCGTCCGGATATGGAGATTAAAGGGGAGCGCTTTAATTCGGCGATCCTGTTGAGCCTT
>JBAVGF010000189.1:0-6681 GCA_049684675.1 Thermodesulfobacteriota bacterium
ACTGGATGGGAAGGGAGAGTGGGTGGAGTGCGCTGTTAAAATGAAACAGATCCCCGAAGAATTTCTGATGGACAAATTACTCGAGAGAAGAAAGGTCACTCCCAGAATGATTGAGGCTGTCTCGGAGAGATTGGCGAAATTCTACTTCAGGGCAGAGACGAACGATCTGATTAAGAGCTTTGGGGAACCGAAGCGGGTGAAGCAGGATACGGACGAGAACTTCGAGCAGACGGAGAAATATATTGACCTGGCGATACCGCGAGAGGTCTATGAAGAGGTGAAGAGAAGGACGAACGAATTCTTCGAAACGAAAAAGGAAGTATTTCGTCAGAGGATCGCCTCGGATCGAATCAGAGACTGCCACGGGGATCTCCGGCTGGAGCATATCTTCTGGAGAGATGGGATCTCTATTTTCGACTGCATCGAATTTAATGAGCGGTTCCGCTATACGGACGTGGCGGCGGACATTGCCTTTTTAGCCATGGATCTCGACTATCACGGCAGGCAGGACCTCAGCCAGCATCTCACCCGGGCTTTTATCGGGGAGTCCGGAGACCATGCATTAATGGAAGTGCTGGATTTCTACAAATGCTATAGAGCCTATGTCCGCGGGAAGGTGGAGAGTTTCCGGCTTGACGATCCCAATATCCCTAAGGGGCAGAAGGCAGAAGCTCTGAAAAGGGCTCAGAATTATTTTGGCCTCGCCCATGACTATGCGCGGAGATTTTGAATAGGTTATTCGTTTTGTCCATCTCAGATCCCCGATCGGCTTAATTGGCAAAGGCCTAGTATTCAAACCTGAATAGTCTTTACCTCGGTTCAGAAGGGGGAGATCAATGGACATTGAGAATTTAGAAAGATTAATTCGCGGAAGGCGCTCGGTCAGACAATGGAAAAAGGGCGAAGTTCCGGACGAGCTGCTGAAGAAGGCGGTGGAGCTGGCAACGTGGGCTCCCAACGGAGGGAATTATCAAGGATGGCGTTTCATCATAGTGAAGAGGAAAGAAATTATTGAGAAAATGGCAGATGCCGTCCAGTCTGTGGCGAATCGAATTGCTTCATGGCCGGAAGCGATATCATGGCAGGAAGATGTGAACCGGTATCAAAAGAACGCTTCGTTTTTCAGGGGAGCCCCAGCCTGCATAGGAGTTTTTGCCAGTGAATATCAGAGTCCGATGGATAAGGTACTGGCTGCTCGAGAATCCTCCGACCGCGAAGCCAGGGAGATCCTGGGGTTTCGAAGATCGGCGCCTACGACGATCCAGAGTGCAGCCGCTGCCATCACAACGATGCTTCTCGTATTTCATGGCATGGGGCTGGGCGCTGTCTGGCTGGTATCGCCTATTCAGGCCAAAAAAGCAATTGAGGCCATTTTAAAGATTCCGTCGAATATGAAACTCATCTGCCTTGTCGCCGTAGGGTATCCTGGTGAGTCGCCGCAGAGGGATAGAAAGCCTGTGGAACAGGTGATGGAATTTGTGTACTGATCCTGACGGCAGTCACGGTTGAGAGAAGAGATGAGAGAGGGGTCATGAGGGTGAGAATAAGCGTACTGCTCACCGGCCTGATGTTATTATCGTCTGTTTTGCCTCCGACTGCTCCGGCACAGGAGGCGAGGCGCTTAGGGGTCAACACAACGCTGCGTACCTATGAACAGGATATAAAGTCTCTAAAGGAATTGGGCGTGGGTGCGATCCGTGTCCCCCTACAATGGCAATTTATAAAAATACGTCCGGGTGAATATGATTGGAGCAATGTTGATCGGTTGCTAAAAGCGGCTCAGACAAAACAGATCAATGTCCTATTTACCATACGCACGACTTTTGTCCCCCGAAAAAGTAAGCCCAGAAAGGGTGTGATCGAGGTTGATCCCAAATCGATGAATATGAAAGAGTGGGTTCATTTTGTGGAAATCCTTGCCAATCGCTACCAGGGGCAAGGAGTCAATTACGAAATTGAGAACGAAGTGAATGAGGGAGCTTTCTGGAGGGGCACCCTGGAAGAGTATTTAGAGCTGCTGAAAACGGGTTATGATGCGATTAAGAAGGCTGATCCGAAGGCCAAAGTACTTCCATCGGCCATGGGGTGTGGCATTATTCGCAGTCTCCAATTGGGGTCGGGAGATAAGAAGGCGTGGAAATGGCACGATAGCTGGTTAGAGCCGGTACTTTCTACAAAGAAGTTTGATGCCGTGAGTGTCCACGATTACTACTTCCCGAGCGAAATCGTTGCCAACGGCCTGACGTTTCGCAGTTATTTAGAGCATATTCGCGATATCATGAAAAAATCAGGATCGGGGAACCTCCCCATCTGGATCACAGAAACGGGATTTGTGAGCCTTCCCGCAGACGTGGGCGGCCGTACGGATAAGGGTTCGTATGAAAGACAGGCTCAATGGCTTACGGAGGCTTATCAGCAAGCGTTTGAATTCGGTGTGGAAAGGATCTACTGGTTACTTCTTCGTGACCGCAAGGAAGCTTACTTTGGTTCGATGGGGTTGGCCGATGCAAAAGGTGACCGCCGTCCCGCCTGGAATGCCTTGTATCAATTCGGGTTGGGGAAAGAACAGAAATGAATAGTCGAGGCGTTCTTTAAAATGGCTCCTGTTCACGGTCCTTCGTTCTAACAATGTCCAGGAATATTTGAATCTGTTTTTCGACCTGCTTGGGCGCGTAGCTTCGGGAATCGGCGTGATCCGCTTCAATGAGCAGCCCCGGTTTTCCGGTTAACCTGGTCACTTCCCGTTTGAGATCCAACTGACCCAGGGAGTACGGTTTGCAGCTTCGATTGGAGTGCATGATAAATCCATCGGCTCCGTACATGTCAATCAGGCTGGCCATTTTCCGTATCTTATATTCTAAGCCGCGATTGAGATGGATGCTGGCATAAGCCCTGGCCAAACCATTCAGTAAAGATTGGGCCAGGTCAAGTTCATGCAGCGCCCACGCCGACGTATAGGTATCCGCGACCAGGACAGCTCCCTGGGAGGCGAGCATCCTTGAGAGGTTTCGAATATCATACCAGATGGGAATGTTATCCCAGATGAGCCGGATCTCCTCACGAGCAAAGGCCCCCACTCCCTTTTGAACCCTTTCCTCCACTTCTTTCTTAAGCTTTCTGTAATAACCCACTGCCCAGCGTGTTCCCCTCAAGGTGACAATAGGGGCCATGTGGATAAAAGCATCGAAGGCAGCCAGGGGGGCTGGACGGTGGCGGGGCATCTCAAGAATCTCTTTCCACAAAGTGATAGCTTCGAAAGAACGGGAACAGACTTCCTGAAATCGTTTGTCTGAGAATGAACGATGAAGCTGTTTCTCGAGAAAAGAGATATATTCCCCCATCTGATTTTGAACATATTCCAGGGTATGGTTTTCCATCTCATCATGGATAAAGGGAGTGTCAAAGAAAAAGAGGGGCACATTGAAGGATCGAGCCTGAATCTCATACCATTTGATGACCGTACCGCAGATATTGTTTCCGCAGACCAAAAAGTCCGGCTTCGGAAGCTTGCCGAGAGGACCTTTCTTAGTCAAGGGAGACCCGATATCTGTGAGGGCATAGGAACAGAGATCGTGGGAGTAACCTTTATGCTCGGCAGCCTCACAGAGGGAGGGTGACATCCGGAAGGTTCCGCACATCGCCCCGTAATTTTCCGGATAAAATGGGAGGACTCCCATGGCATAGAGGGGTTCCACCGGCCCGCCGCTCGTAATCCACGCCACCTTTTTACCAAACCAGCTTGGATGCTTCACCATGAAGTAATAAGCCATCATCAAGCGGCGGTACGCTGAAGTGGTGTATATCTTTCGGTAGGGGTTGGTTGGTGCTCCGTTCTCCTGCATCATTGTTTTCCCAAATTATTGCGGAGTGCGGACTGCGGAGTAAAGCCACAAGAATAGATTTAGCATTTAGGTTTTTAAATCCGAATTCCGCATTCCGAAATCCGCAATCTTACAAGGGACTCAGCATTTCCATAAAAGCCTGTACCCGAATCTTAAGTTGGCCGATGGAATAGGATGGATCTTCCACTTCGAGAAGAAGTGTCGGAATCCCTTTTAACTCAAGGGCCTGTTTTAAGTCCGGATAGTCGAAAAAATGGCTTTCACAGTATTTGTAAAGGAGAAAGATGACCCCTTTAGCCCCGGATTTTTCAACCTCCCTCAAAAGAGTTTCGATGTGGGCATGAACCCCCTTATGCTGGGTGGGGCACAGAAAGGTGGTGAAGTACCTGCTGGTGAGGCCGTCGATCGGATCGCTATCTTCCGGGACCATCAGACGGAGAAATCGCGTTCCGCTGCAAAGATCGTCCTGGACCACAATGGCACCGGCCTCTTCGATTAAGGAAAAATAGGAATCAGAGTGGGTCATATTTCCCGCAAGATAAACAGGAACCCGATTTTCACTCTCCTCCGTTTTTGCAGGCAACCCGGTTAGCAATTCGTCCAAGAGTTCGAGGTACCGCTGACGATCCATCAGGTAGCCCGCCCGGATGATCCGGGCAAAATCCATTCCGGAGATTTGAGTGTGCCATTTAGGCCTGCGGCTGTAAATCTCTTGAAGCTTTTCCCTGATAAGATTAAAAAGCTGGATAGAGGCCTTGAGGTTCTGGGGAGTGATCTTTCCCACATTGGATTCCAGAAAATTCTTAAATCGCTCCAGCTCCGTTTTTAAGTAAGGACGAGAAAGCTCGGTATCAACGTGTGAGGGTATCATCAAATTGAATTGAAGAGGAATGCGTCTCTGAAGGGCCCAGATTTCTGCAAGCCCCTGCATGGTGTCGCAGGTATGACTGAAAATGATCCCTTTCAGGAAATCGAGCTCCCCTTGGAGTAAACTTTCAAGGGAGGATTTGACCAAATGGCAGCAGTTGGGAGGGAGATGGGCCTGGACATGGGACATCTTGATGGGTGTGCCCATGAGACGAAAGGGAAAAGCGCCGGAAGCATGGACGAGTTCTTCCGGAACATGAGGGCAGAAAAAACCGATCGGAACACGGTCCTTTGGGAAAGAAGAGAAGATTTCGCTATATCCCTTAGAAGTGATCGTCTCGAATTCTTTCAGGACTTTTGATCCCAAGTTTTCCTTGTTCATAGAATTTGCTTTTAAATCTAACCTGGATGATTAGTTATTTCAATGGAGGGGGGGTATCCCATGTTAATCCGTGGTGGGTCTGCCTGCCTATCTTCTAGGCAACCAAGAGGTCAGAGATGCAATGTTTCTCCCTGAAACATCTATTGTTCATTTTTGTTCCATAGTAGAAGATTTCAAACGGCAATTGGTAATGTGCTAATAACATCCCTTCTTCCCAGGTTATTTTACCCAAAAGACATACCCAAAAGAAATCCAAAGAAATCCTTGACAACTTAATAATGATGCAATATATTGCATGAAACATATTTCATGAAATAGATTCCGCTAATGTATGCTGTAAACCTCATAAGGGAGAAAGGATTTGATTATGAATAGTCTATCTAAATTACTTCGTATTTCACTCTTGATTGCTCTATTGGCTTTGGCAATAACTGCTTGTATGGAAAGTTCGATGGTTCTAATTTTGACGGTAGACACCCCTCAGGATAAGGCTGCTGTTAGTGCGTCTCCGGTCACGGTAAGTGGGACAGTCACTAAAACGGCTGAGGTGAAGATTAATGACGTGGTGGTCCCCGTTAAAGGCGGCAAGTTCTCCACTGAAATCAAGTTGACCGAAGGGAGCAATGTCATTACCGTTGTCGCTAAATCAGGTAAGGACACGGAAACGAAGACGCTGACTATTACCTACAAGCAGTCTGGCTAAGAACAGGAATTAAATTCCGAAACTGAGGGAATTGCCAGAGAAGAACTTTTAATTTAAAATGTTCTACAGTAAATTTGGTTGCTTAAATTAAATAGGAACTAAAGGGTCCAGAGATATTTAAGTATTTCTGGAGGTTAAAAAGCTTGATAGCCGGGCCGCTATCTCCACACGGAGTATAGCGGCTTTTTTTATGTAATGAACTAAAGTGGTGTTTCGAAAATTCAATTCAGAATTATTGGAGGTATCAGAATGGGATCATGGACATTTCTTACAAATCATGCGATAACACTTTTTTTTCTGGCTAAACATCCATTAATAACTGGACGAGAGCTGTCAAGCCTTATAGGGATTACCGAAAGGTCAGTAAGAAATATTGTTTCTGATCTCGAATCAGAGGGGTATATCAAAAAGTCCAAACAGGGAAGGCAAGTAATGTATAAAATCAATCCGCATTTACCTTTTCGGCATCAAACTCAGAATGATAAGGCAATAAGAATTCTTCTCGAAGCGTTAGACCGGAAACAAATACGAAAGGGAGCTAAGAAATCGTCGAAGGTAGTTGTATAAAAAAAGGGACTACAACTCCTTCCTCCATCCTGTTTCATCGCGTCCATCCATGTATTCAGGTCAAGTAACGATCTTCCCTTTTGTTTCAATATTTCAAACGATAACCATCATTACTAAGAGCGAGCTACCATTGCACCTTTGTAGATACTATGCTAGATTGTTAGCCCCTTTTATACTGTCTCCAGTAGAAAACCATAGAAAGGAGGCTAACAACTATGAAGGGAGAATTTCAGAACAAGAAGGTTTTGGTCAGAGGCAAGGAAGTCTTTATTGGAGTGGATGTTCACAAAGAGAGTTGGCATGTCGCAGCACGAACGGAA
>JBAVGF010000190.1:0-20000 GCA_049684675.1 Thermodesulfobacteriota bacterium
CGCCCCCTCCTCCGGAGGGCTCCGCTTTCTTCCCCTTCGGCTGAGGGCGTTCTTCTTGCGCTTTCTTCCCGCCACTCAAGCCCATCAGATGTTGAAGGTCAAGCGTCTTGGCATGTATATTGGCAACCACATCTGGCGCCGAGCGATAATCATTGGCTGTTGCCGAGATCTCAATATTATCCTTCCCAATCACGGCTTGAAGATTGGCTCGAACAGCCTTTGCATCCATGTCAATCTTGCCTGAAACCTTAACTTCCGTGTCTTTCAGCTTGGCCTTGATCTCCTTCAAGGAGATAAGTCCAAAATCCATACGAGGGGTACCATCCTTTTCCAACGCTCCCCTAAACTCTGCATCCAAAGCAATGGAGATATCAGGCAATTCTTTCCCTTCGTCGACAAACGTTAAACTGGCGTTTCGAATATAAAACCGATCTGCGACGATGGCGACCGGAAGCGCCTGATGTTCAGGCACGGATGGCTTCTTGGGTTCCTTAGGTTCCCTGGGTTCCTTAGGTTCCTTGGAGCGGTTTTCTGCAATATCGCTGAAGTTATACCTCCCTCCCCTCTCCTTCTTGATAGAGATAGAGGGAGAACCGATTTCGATCTTACTGATGACCAGTTGCTTTTTTAGAAGGGGTAAAAGGCGGTAGGAAAGCACAAACCTCCCCACTTTCACAAAATCTCTCTGTCCGTCCTTTTCCTTGACACTCAATCCTTTTGCAACAATGCCTTTAAAGAGAGAGACACTGATATCATCTAAAAGAACCTTTCTCCCGGTCAAGGCCTCAGCCTTTGGGAGAATGATGGGTTTGAGTCGGTCACTGGAGAGATAACTCTTAACAAAAATACTGAGTCCAATGATCAGAAGAATCAAGACTCCCACCACAATCCCGGCTACCTTTAAAAGCTTTTTCATAGGCCACCTTTCTTTAGCTATAGATATTTTTTCATACTTTTCAAACCTTCATCCCCGGCAGGTTAAGGGAGGCCGTGTTGCCGCCGTCAACAGGAAGAGCCTGGCCCGTAATATAGCTGGATTCATCGCTGGCCAGGAAAAGAATCGCATAAGCTACCTCCTCCGGCAGTCCATAGCGTCGCAACTCGCAGCGGCTACCCAGTTTATCAAACTTCCCCCTCGCCCGGGCCATGTCGAAAACTGGCTTGGTCATCCCTGTCTCGATCAATCCGGGACAGACGGCGTTCACCCGGATATTGTAGCCCCCGAGGTCGCAAGCTGCGGTCTGGGTGAAGTTGATAAGGGCTGCTTTACTGGCACTGTAGGCATTGCCTCCGGCCCCGGACCGCATTCCAGCCACTGAAGCCGTGTTCACAATCGCCCCTGATTTTCGTTCCTGCATATGTTTGGCCACATGTTTCGTCGCAAAGACCGCACCCAATACATTAACCTCATAAACTCTAAACCAGTCCTCTCTATCTTGCTCTTCCAAATTGGCGAGCTGTCCCGTTATTCCTGCATTGTTGCAAAGAATATCGATCCGGGAGTAGGTCTTGAGAGCTAAGTCGATCAGCCCTTTGACTTCCTCTTCAATGGCCACACTCGTTTTCTTTATGATCGCCTCCCCGCCCTCTTTCCCAACGAGCTTCAAAGTTTCCTTCAGCCCTTCTTCCTCCATATCTGCCAGAACGAGTTTGGCTCCTTCTCTGGCAAAAAGGATTGCTGTAGCCCGGCCAATGCCGCTGGCAGCCCCTGTGATCACGGCAACTTTTCCATCCAAACGACCCTTTCTATCGATCTTCACAATTTTACCCTCCAGAGTGATTTTGTTTTACCAGATACTTGGGATTTGGAATTCGTCACAGGCTACTCATAAATCTCCTGAAGCAGCTCCAGGATCTCCTCCTGGCTCGGACTGGTGGGATCCGTGGCCATATTCACTGCATCCCTGGAGGCATAAAATGCAATTTTCTTCAAGTCGTCTTTTGGGATACCGTGAGCCTTTAGGCTGACAGGAATATCAAGCTTTTTATACAGATCAAGCAAGCTCGCCTCCAAATCATTTGAGCGACTGAGAAGTTGCGCCATGTCCATAAACTGCTCTTTGCAAGTCTCTTTATTCGCCTTCACAAAACAGAGAAGCCCATAGGTGGCTGCCCGGCCATGTGGCATATGATAATGAGCGCCAAGAACGTGTGTGACGGCATGCCCCATGCCTAATCCCTTCAGGAAGGCGAGGCCGCCGCACATCGCCGACATGCACATATCGGTACGTGCGGCGATATCATTCCTGTCCTGATATACCCGAGGGAGACTTCGTCCGATCAACTTTATCCCGTAAACCGCATAGGACTCAAAATAAGGGTGATAGGGGGTTGCCAATGAAACGTACCCCTCTATGCAATGAGCCAGTGCGTCGATTCCCGACTCGACGGTGAGGCCGACTGGCATCGTCTTACAGTAGATGGGATCAATCACCGCCAACTTGGGAATTAAGTGATTATTCATTAATACAATTTTCAGGTCTCTCTCCTTATCCGTTACGACTGCGCAAGGATTCACCTCGCTTCCTGTCCCTGAAGTAGTGGGGATGCAGATGATCGGCGGGAGAATAGGCTTAATCTTGCCACCCCCGCCCACAATCCCTTCAAACTCTCTCATCTCACCGGGGTGCGATACCCTAAGCCCAACTGTTTTTGCGGTATCCATCGAACTCCCGCCCCCGAGGCCCAATATTCCATCACACCCATTATCTAAGTATATCTTCCCGGCCCGCTCGATCAGTTCAATGGAAGGATCAGGCTCCACCTCTGAAAAAATAACCGTTGATATGCCACTCGACGCCAAAATCTTGCGGACTTCATCAGCCCTTCCCAATGAGAACATGACAGGATCGGTTGTCAGGAATACTTTTTTGACCTTCAACTGACGGATTCGCTGGCCCATATTCTCCGCAACCCCTGCGCCAAACATAATATCGGGCAGCGGCGGTATGCGGACTTCCCAAGCCTTTTCCTTTTCCTGATACGAATCCAATCCCTTCCAGATGTTTCGTATCTCTGCATCATCCACATCAAAAACCTGATCCGTCGGAGTAATGCTCTCCTCTCTGACAAAGACAGCGGCTTTCGAATCCATTTTGCCGAACTCGGCCTTTTCATTGAAAGCGAGCTGGTCTCGCAGAGTCTGTTTACCAACCTCCATGATATCCTTGGGAGTCAACTGGAGCCCATATCTCGCATTCATGAGATCTCCGAAAAATTGATAAACGGATTCACGGCCGCCAGGAACAGAATTTAAACAGTAGCCAAATGCATCGCAGGTGGCTGCCTGAATCTGAGATCTAAGCGAATTCTCAGCCTGCTTGTCTTTGTTTTTGGGAATCCTGTAAGTCAGTCCTGCCGTGTGATCCGCTCCCATGGGACTCGTGAAATAGGTGACACCCGTCCCCTTGACAGATCTGGGATCATGGCCGGGTATGGCTTGCCCTTTATAAGCCGGCACACGACTTACGCTTAAATACTTTGCGGTAGCTACCACACCGTTACCCAAGGCCACGCCAAGCGGCGTTCCCTCTTCGATCTCGCCCAGAAGTCTTGCAGCGGATTCCCAATCCCCAAATGACATTTTCCCAGCATCCGCAGCGACACCAAGACTGCTTCCTGTTTCTATGGCATCGACCCCAAGATCGTCACACATGAACTTGAGCCTTGCAATGGCATCATTATCGATAATGCCCAGATTGGTTCCAAGCAGTGCTATCGTTTCATATTCGTAGGCAGAACAAAGCCGTTTCCCATCTTTGTCGGGGTAGATGATGGAACACTTTACAACGCAGCCGGGCATGCAGCCGTGCATCTTGCCGCCGCGCTCAAAGAGAATCTCCTGTATTCTATTGCCGCTCACGGCGATAAAGTTGTTCGGTGTGCCCGAACGGTAGTTATTCGATACCAGGGTTCCTTGGTTGGCGGAATTGTTGATAGCAAACGGGGTGCCGAAGCGGGAATACAAGCTGCAGCTAACATCATGTTTGAGGGTATGGATCCATGATTTTACGACCTTTTGAAATTCCTCCGGATGGGCCATATCAACCCGTCCAGCCTGAGAAGGATCAATGATAATCGCCTTGAGTCCTTTCGATCCCATCACTGCACCGAGTCCACCCCTCGCGGCGTTCCGTGATGGATCACCAAAGATATCCGTAAAGGAGACCGACGCTCCTTTGTATTTCCGCTCCCCGGCAATTCCAGTAGATATTACAGCCACTTTTTCACCGTATTTTTTTCGCAGCTTGCCCACCAATTCATAGTTCTTCATGTGGCGGTATTCATCCGCGGAAATTAATGCTGTCTTGTCTTTGGAGACAAATAGGCAGTATAATCGATGATTCTGGGGTCTGCCCTGAACAATGATAGCGCGAATTCCAAGTCGGTCGAGGACTTGTGCGGCCGGGCCTCCCGAGTTTGCCTCTTTTATGCCCAGCGTGAGGGGGCTCTTTGCGCCAACGGATATGCGCCCAAGTTGTGGCGCTCCGGTGCCCGCCAGAGGGCCTACAGCAACGATAAAGCGATTGTCAGGGCCGAGAGGCTCCGTAGCCGGAGGAACCTCTTTGTTCATAATCATGGCAATTAAGGCGCTGCCTCCAATGGTCTTCCACTCCTCCGCTATATTTTCGAACGTAATCTTTTCATTTTGCATGTCAGCTCTTAGAATCTTCACATCCAACTCTCCTCTCTGCTAAGTTAAACCGATCTTTACGGTATTGAGTGTAACACAGAAGATAGGGGGCCTCCACACTTGTGAAAAGATGCCAAATTAACGGCTGGGACATACGAACCATGGGTAGCGGGTAAATTCCTTGTATCCCATTCTTTTATAGACGGGCTCACCGTACATGCTCGCTTGCAAAATAACACAGCGAGCCCCGAGCCTGAAGGCAGCGTTTCCAACCGCACGTGTGCAGTGCTCGGCTAAACCCATTCCGCGTGCAGCTTCAACAGTACCTGCATAATAGACGCCTGCGATGCCATGACTCATCAGAGCCAAAGCACAGGAAGCGGGCTTTTTGTCTCGATATGCCACAACAGCATAAAGATGGGGGGCGAGAAAAGCGCTCGGGTCACTAAAAATGCCTCTACCCACCTCCTCAGGTAATCCGAGCGTGGTGTAGCTGAGCGCTATCACCTCAGCAAAGTCATTTACCATCGCCTCATTCGTAACATGTTGTAATGTTACACCATCTGGCAAGAGTCTGTCTTCAAGCAAACCCTCGATGAACATACCAGGAATGTTTGATATCTGATAGAGTTTAAGCTCTTTACATTGATCGAGCAGGTCCTTATCAATATGAGCTCGGACAATAATGGTAAAGGACCGCCTTCGCTTTGCAAAAAATTCCTTCGCCTGAGAAATAAGCCTTTCAGGGGATGATTTCGGTCTTCTACCAACCCTTATGACGAAGTTGACTGCCGGAAATGTGTTGGCTCCACAAACAAAGAGAATATCGCCTTGCTCAGCCATATCCGTATTTGGATTCCACCTAGAAATCTCGCGGTGGGATTCAGCCAGATTCAGATCACTTAATTGAAGTAGTTCATTTTGATCCATTTGGTTTCTACTCGGTAAAAAGAGACGTCATCACACTTTAATAACAGGTAGAAAACCTGTCACTTACTGCAAAATTAAGCAACTTATTGCACACACAGAGCGTTCTGTCAAGAAAGCTTTAGGCGGCAGAAAATATGAACCACTAATTGGTAAGGACGTGAATCCGGTTAGAAATTCCAGCTGTTGCGACCTTCCAAGGTCGTGAGTCCCCCGAAGCGAGGGATCGAACGGCCCGAAACCGAGCGATCCCTTGAACCCCGCCTGTATTATTCTCGTACCTAATCCCGCCGTTTGCGGAACTGCAGAGCAGCGGGGGCATCATTTCTAACAGGATGAAGAGGAAACCTCTTCCCGTCTATTTCAACGGTTGTTTTTGAATAGGTCAGTTTCTTTATGATCTTTCCGTCTTGAAAATGAAGAACATCGAGGCCCCGTCGTTTTTCGCGCTTTCCTTCGTAGCCTTTTTCGGATGAGGGCCATTCAAGCTGCCATCGGTAAAGGACTTTTTGTTCCTTTTCATCAATAAAAGTTTCTTCCTCTGTAAATCGAAACCCCCCGTGATTTGCGAACCACGGTGCCCATGCTTTCCTAAGAGCTTCCTTCCCCTCGGCCTTTCCACCCGTCCAGTTTTCAAACAGCACTTCGTCATGAAAGAGCTTTATAACTCCTTCAAGATCGTGGTTATCCCAGGCAAGATTCCATTGCTTCAGAGCATTCTTAATTTCTTCTCTTGAGAGTGGCATAAATTACTCCTTTCTGAACTCGGACGTGAATTGGTTAAATTCCCTCTCTTCTTCTTTAAGAAGAGAATTTACACCGTTTACGAAGACCTGTCAATTCTCGGTTTCTCGGTTTCAGATCCTCTCTCGAATTCAAGCCCCCCCTCCTTGTTTGTTGCTCCTTATTCTCTGAAAATCTTCTTTAAAAACCCTTTTAGCTCACCCCAGGATTTTCCGTCAGCGTCAGCATTGTAAGCAATCGGCATATTATATTTCTTGCCCAACTCATCGGCATCTGGATTGGTAAAGCTGTGGACCGCGCCAGGATACGAGATAAATTGAAAATCGACGCCAGCAGATTTCATCTCCTGTTTGAACGCCTCAATCTGTTCAGGAGGAACGAACTTATCATCGCCTCCATGGAGCACCAGGACCTTTGCTTTGACGCTGCCGGGTTGCGCAGGCTTGACAGCAGTCAAGCCTCCATGGAAGCTCGCAACCCCTCTGAGATCCACGCCCTGCCTCGCCATGTTGAGAACTACTCCACCTCCCATACAATAGCCAATAGCGGCAATCCGGGTTGGATCAACGCTGGGCTGTTGCTTCAGAAACTCCATCGCTGCCGTGAAGCGTGATTTTGCATCATCAAAATTTTTCATAAGTTCTGATGAGAACTTCTTTGCATCGTCAGGATGCATTGCCTGCTTGCCGTCGCCATACATGTCCACAGCGAGGGCGGTATATCCCAATTCAGCCACCATTCGCGCCCTCTTTCGGGCGTAATCATTGAGCCCCCACCATTCATGAACTACCAACACTCCGGGGTGCTTGCCCTTGGTATTTTCATCATAGGCCAGATAACCCTTCATCACTACCCCCTGAGCGCTATATTCGACGGTCTTTCCCGAGATTCTTGGATCTGCATACCCGATTCCCACCGCCAAAAAAATTATTACCGTTAAGGCAAACCCTAAAGCTAATTTCTTCATAACACCCTCCTTTGCCATGGCTTCCATTGACCATGGGCTTTGCAATTCTATATCCTTAATATAAAAAATAATAATCCCTCGAGGGATCTGCAATTCATTTCGATGCACCACGGAGAATAGTCCGTCCGTTGGAAGGAACCGGCTAAGCCTCGGTCAGGGACGTAGGTCTCCCCGTTGCCTTTTCAATTTTTAATGATTAGACGCGAAGGGGGAAGATATTCAAAGAGCTTCCCTCTTTATTTATTTAAACCGCAGACTTGTCTTACGGAGGGGGAATGACTATATTTATGTCTAAAGGTGGATTGGAGAGAATCGAAAAGTCAGCCATTTTATGGAGGGCTGCCATGGACAAAGAGCTTTACTGCAGAGATATCGGTTTGGACTGTGATTTTTTGGCCTGTGGTAAGACCGAGGAGGAAGCGCTTAGCAAGCTGGGTCAGCATGTGTTAGCCATGCACGGCATCCAAGGATTTTCAAAGGAATTCTACAATAAAGCACGGTCCGGCATCCGCGAGGGGTACTGTGACTACGGAGTTGCCGAGGAAATGATTTCGGAAGATTGCAGTGCGTGTTACAAAGCGTGCTCTGACTGCGCCGACGAGTGCTGCTGTTAGGGTCTCGTCGCGGAAGAAACAAGATACGGTGTCTGTCTCGCCCTATCTTCCCCACGCGTATTCTACCCTCTTTCTTTCATTCGCTTTATGGCAAGGCGGATACTTTCCTGCATTCGCTTGATCGCCAGGGCAAGCTCTCCGATCTCATCCCGTGACCCCATTCCCGTTACCTTGGCATCCAAATCGCCGACGCTGATCCGATCGGCAACGTGAGTCAAGGACTTGATTCTTCCTGTTAGCTTATAACCATACAGAGCGACTGTAAAGCCGATGAGGATCAGTGTTCCAGCCAGGATGCCGACAACGATATTTCTTGTCTTCAGAGCAAACTGGGCGGCACTTTCTTGCATAAATTTTGCTGCTTCGGTAAATTCCTCAAGGGGGGCCGTGGCAGCAAGGACATAGGTTGTTCCCTCAATGGGAACGCACACCATGAACTTGTCTCGCAGGGTCCCATCGGCATCCTGCCATTTGTAGTAACCCTGGGACTCCTTTCCCCCTTTTACACCGGTATAAATCCTCCAGAATCCGGGGAAACTTTCCCCGAGAGATTCTTTGAGCGTGCTTGTGTCGATACCGACCACATTAGGGCTGACATGGGTCCATAAACGCCAGATTCCATCCGATCCCGGCGTCTCATAAACGGCGGTATAACCTGTCACGCCAATCTTCTGCACGGCTATCCTCTTGAATTTCAGATCATAGTTAAAAAACGCCTTTTTCAACTCCGGGTGGGTGATAAGATAAACTTTACATTGTGAAGCAACCTCTCTTCCCCTTTGCGCCACAACCTCTTCGGTCACCCTGGTAACCGTATCGGAACTTCGTTGGGCAAGGTGAGAGGAAAGCGCGTTCAATTGCCGCATATAGAGCAGGCTCGCAACGAGGATCAGAGTGATTGGAATAAAAAAGAAAAGGACAAACATCTTACTCCTCAGGCCGAACCCTTTCCTTTGAGGGGCGTCCGATGGTGCCGCCGACTTTCCAGTTTTACGGGTCACTCTCATGGTTTTATCTCCTATAGTTTATTGCATGCTATTAAGGGTGTTGATCGTGAAATTGACGATCTCCTGGCCCTTCAGTCCTTTTTCATCCAGAGATTTTGCATAACCGTCCATAATGGGAGCAACCACAGCCTTCCAGCGCGCGGCCTCGCTGCTCTCAAGACCAATAAGCTGCCCCCCGTGGGCCAGGAAGAATTGCATGCCTTCCGTGTCGCTGGTATCCCAGGCCTCGCCGTGCTGCAGCAACCATTCGTTGTTTATCTCTTCAAAGATTACCTTAATATCCTGCGGTAATGCATCCCACTTCTCTTTATTCATGACCACAAAAAAGGTGGTCGTGTAGGCAATGGAATAGGCCGCTGTGAGATAATTCTCCACCTCTGCCAGCTTCCATCCTTTATGGGACTCTACAGGGTGAGTAGAACCATCCGCCTTGCCGCTTTTGATCAGTTGATGGCATTCCGGCATGGGTGCGGAGACCGGTATTCCGCCCAGGGCCGTTACAACCTGTGCGGCGGCTCCGGTGGTCCTCAACCTGAGCCCCCTCATGTCCTCCAACCTCCTCACAGCTTTCCCCCTCGTGTTTATAAGGGCGGGACCGTGAGCATGGAGATACATCACCTTGGTGTCGCTGAGCTCCTTAGGCTTGAACTTCCGATAGACCTCGTTGGCAACAGCCGTGGCCACCTTTCCACTGGTATAACCCAGAGGGAGGTCCACGGTCGCCATAACCGGGAATCTCTCCGAGGTGTAAGACAAGACTGAAAATCCGATATCAGAACGCCCTTTCACAACACCCTCGTAACATTCGGCGGCCTTCGTCAAGGTCTGGCCTGGATAGTGTTTTATGCTGACTCTTCCTTTGGTCCGGGTTTCCACCTCTTTACACCAGGAATCGACCAACTGACTCTGAATGTGGGTGGCGGGGAAAAAATTACTGTAGGTAAGTTTCATGGATGCGGCCTGGGCCTCAACGCCGGCCAATGAAATAAGTGCCAACCCTATACATACCGCCATCAGTACTAAGCAAGCTTTCCTCATCGTGGAAACCTCCTCTTTTCTGTATCTTTCTTTGATCAGAAATTTTCGGCGCCTCTGTATTAAACCTCAGCTCTATACCGGCGATTTATACCAGAGATTTATTCGAGCAACTTCTATGCCATAGAGCGATCCTTTAGAATTTGTGTTTTCTTAACCTAAAATTGAAACAGAGAACCAAGATTTGGACCTGTCAGTATGTGACACAAAGTCACAACAATGCCGTTTTTTCGTATAGCAAAAATCTTTTGAAAATAAAACAAAATTGCTCACCCTTCCCCTCTCCCCCCCGGGGAGAGGGAGGGGGGGTGAGGAGAGAATTTCAAATATGTCTGGTTGAGCTTCAACTCATTTTCTTGTCAGTCAAGAGATAATCCCTCATCGCTCTGAGGAACTCCTTTTTCATAAAGTCATCAGAAATTTCTTCACTGAGTGTTTGGACAAAAGATGAGACCTGGTCCTGAGCAAAAGCATCCTTTGTTGCACCCATATCAGAGAGTTTGTCGCTGATGACGAAGGGAGCCATGGGGCCAACCACCTTCTTCAATTCGGTTTCGACCGTCTGGAAAAACCCGTTCGAAATGAGCTTTTTCTTTATGGGCTTCCGGTCTTCTGCCCTCTCCAACAAGCCCAACTGGACGAGTTGGAAGATTGTCTTGGATGTCTTGAATTCATCCCACTTGAGAGCTTCACCAATCTCTAAGATGGTTTTCGTCCCGTTACATAGAGCTGATACATTCCATTGTTCACCGGTGAGACTGATACTTTCCGGATTTTTCTGGGGGAGGAGCCGAAAAATCGCATTGGCAGAGGGAACTATTTGTTTGATCTTGTTCCATTGTTTTTGGGAAGACCAATTCAAGATGAGTTGTTCAGTCGAAATAGAGATCGTTCTTTCTGACGGGACTTCATCCGGTTCAAACGAAGCCTTCCCAGCATTTAATCCCATCAAGGTGAAGAAGGCGAATTCTCCGACAGAATTATCGGTTTTGGCATGGATAATATTTCCGAGCTCTAAGTACAACTCTCCACCCTCTTTCCCCTTGAGAATGATCTTTCCGGTCTTTTTATCAATGAAGAGGGGCTTGAGAATGTCAAAGAGTTTAACTTCTGCCAGATCGCCGAGAAATGTTTCAGGCATAAAACACCTTAAACCCTCTTGTCCAATATTAAGGAAAGCAAGATTGATGCCAAATTTTGGCAAGGCACTTGTTCTACTGAACGGAAGCTCCCCGGCCATCCCGCTTTGGCGGGACGGGGCACTTGCCGGTGAAAGGATTTTCACAGGGCTTTTATGAACCTGCATGATTGGCTATTCGCGGGAAATATTGCAACTATTAGATATTGAAGAGCTGATCTCGGAGGAGTGCATCGGGTGTTACGAAGCCTGTTTTAACCTCGCCCAAGAACACTGCTGTTGGGGTTTGTTCTGCTTCAATCGAGACAAGGTACAATTTTTATGGGTCAAGTACCAATTTTCTGCTTGAATCACTTATCGCGATCCCGATTTTGTCAGCTCAGCAGCCTTTTCAAAAGCCTTATCCATGTAGGGCAGATGGGTCATTTCCGGTACCACTTGAATATATCGAACGATTCCCGTACGGTCCACAACGATCACAGAACGTGCAAAAAGCATCATCCCCTCTGTTAAAAGACCAGTGGCACGCGCAAAATCTCCCTGCTTGTAGTCTGACAGATATTGGAGATTCGTCAACTTAGCCTCTTTCGCGAATCGTTTCTGAGCAAAGGGAGTATCGCGACTGATAACAATTCTTTTAACATTCGGAGCTAAATCATTTCCTTTTTCTCCTAAATAATGAGTCTGTGCATCGCAAACCGGGGTATCGAGAGATGGGACAATGCTGAGGAGAAGAACAGAGCCTCTTTCTTTAGACAGATCCACATCACTCATCGTCATCGCATCGACCAAATCAACGGATGGAAGTGGTTTCCCAATTGAGATTGGAGGACCGAAGAGCTTCACAGGTTTGCCCTGGAACATGACCCGATCCCCGGGCTGAGCAGATGCCATATCCATCGGAATCTTCGGCTGAGTGGTAGCACATCCGAATACCAAGAGCAAGACAGAAAATAGAACAGATAAAACTCTTTTTGAGATCATTTGAGTGCCTCCTACACGAAATCTAATAACTTCACAAATCGATTTCAACAAGAAATCTCGCTACGGCTCAACCTTCGTCCCTAACATTCTTAAGAACTTCGCCAGCCACTTTCTCCATAAATCTATTTTCAAATTCCAGGGTTATTTAGGTATTACTGAACAGTTCTTGAATTCGGTTTGACCCTCAATCTCGACGGAGGCGTTTTGTCCTTTAATCCAAAGCGTCGTGTTTCCGTCACTATATTTCACCCCTGATGCAGAAGGCATTCGATGCAGGTAAAACCTTTTTCCGGGAACCGCCAGAAAAGCAATATCAACGTTCTCGTAAAGTTCCAACACAAAACTTTTTCCCTCATCGCATGCGTAGGTAATTCCGGATTTGAATGCTTTGCCGGACGAACATCCAAGAACGATGGTGAGAATCAGAATGAATGGTGCCAGAAACACCCATCGGAGATTGTTCTGATTCATTTCATTTTTCCCGCCTGCTCGACAGGTTTTTTATAAAAATGGTCTCAGACCTTATGGTTCGATCTTCGTTCCTAACACTTTCAAGAACTTTGCCAGCCACTCAGGATGAGCCGGCCATGCAGGTGCGCTGACGAGGTTGCCGTCCACATGAGCCTTATCCACTGGTATGTCAACGAACTTGCCACCCGCAGTTTTCACATCGGGCCCCACTGCTGGATAAGCCGAACATGATTTGCCCGCAACCACTCCGGCCGCTGCCAGCACCTGTGCACCATGGCAAATGGAGGCAATAGGCTTATTCGCTTTTGAAAAATGCTGAACTATCTTAAGTACCTTCTCGTTCAAGCGAATGTATTCCGGCGCTCGTCCGCCAGGGATCACCAGGGCATCATAAGTCTCAGGTTTGACTTCATCAAAGGTTGCGTTCAGCGTGAAATTGTGGCCTGGCTTCTCGCTGTAGGTCTGGTCTCCCTCAAAATCATGGATGGCTGTCCGAACCGTCTCGCCAGCTTTCTTCCCAGCGCAAACGGCATGGACGGTGTGACCGACCATCAGCAATGCCTGAAAAGGCACCATCACCTCATAATCCTCCACAAAATCGCCAACAATCATCAAAATCTTCTTCGCCGCCATATTTGACTCCTTTCTTTGGTTTAATGAAAAACTGTTGAGAATCCGTTGAGCCGTTGAAACCTATCCATCTAAACAACAGTTTAACATTAAAAGATTTAATTGGAAGAGATATTTTTAGCTCACGGGTCGATTTATTAAGGATAACACCTTAAGTTCTTCTTGTGGTATGTTGTGGTCAATAGAATTTTATTGAAATTCTCTAATTAGATATATAAAAATAGGACAAGAGGATAATTGAATCAAAGCAAGAATGGGTAATACAGAATGATGAAAAAGGGATATCAAGTGGCGATTGTTGGAGCTGGTCCATCAGCCATTTTTGCCGCTCTCGCCTTGTCCAGGGGTGGCATGAAAGATATGGTGATTTTTGAGAAAGGAAAGGATATCCATGAGAGAAAAAGAGGGAGAGGAATGGAACTCCTGTGTGGCTGGGGAGGAGCAGGTGCCTTCAGTGATGGGAAGCTGACTCTTTCACCAAAGGTAGGTGGATTCTTAGGCGACTTTATTCCCCAGAACCAATTGGTGAATCTCCTCAGAAAAGCTGATGAGATCTATCTCTCATTTGGTGCCCCGAAAGAGGTCTTCGGTCAATCCTCCGGTAAAACTGAAGCCCTGTACCAGGAAGCGAAACTGGCAGGATTAGAATTCATTCCCATGGAAATCAGACATCTGGGAACTGAAAACTGTGTGCCTCTCTTGAAGAAGATCCGAAATGCCCTGGAGAAAAAAGTGGACGTCCTCTTTAATACCCCCGTGAAAGAGATTCTCGTTGAGAATGGAAAGGTCATGGGGGTATTGCTTGAGAATGGGACCCGGGTGAACGCTGACTATGTGATTTGTGGTCCGGGCCGTGTGGGAGCCCAATGGATCAAGAACGAAGTACAGCGGTTGGGAATCCCTTCTATACCAAGTCCAGTCGACATAGGAGTTCGTGTGGAAGCCCCTGCCCCCATTCTTCAAAAGCTTACAGACATTGCCTATGAGGCAAAATTTATTTATTATTCCAAGACCTTTGATGACAAGCTTCGGACTTTTTGTATGAATCCTTTCGGAGAGGTGGTTACAGAAACGATTGATGAGATCGTCACCGTCAATGGCCACAGCTACGCTAATAAAAGAACTGAAAATACCAATTTTGCTATCCTTGTTTCCAACACCTTTACCGAACCCTTCAACGACCCCATTGGCTATGGTAGGTATATTGCGAGACTGGCTAACCTTCTTGGGAATGGAGTGATCATTCAGAGATTGGGAGATCTGCTCGATGGAAGGCGATCCACGGCCGATCGGATCAATCGATGCATTACTCAACCAACTCTGATTTCAGCCACCCCGGGTGATCTCAGTTTCGTCCTTCCCTATCGACATTTGAAGAGCATCATCGAAATGCTCGAGGCATTGGATCGAATCACTCCCGGCATATTTTCCAGGCACACTCTTCTTTACGGCGTGGAGGTAAAGTTCTATACCAATCGGGTAAAAATCTCACCAGCCTTGGAAACGGATATCCAGAATCTCTTCCTGATCGGCGATGGAGCTGGGATTACGCGGGGGTTGATACAAGCTTCTATCAGCGGGATATTGGCTGGAAATGAAATTTTGAAAAGAACAGGCAAAGAATAGGCTAAGAATCGCAATTTTGCAAGCCAACCGCAGATTTTTTCCCCGAAAGTCAAGGGCTGACCCCAATAGCTCTTCTTAGCCCTCTCCCTGATTGGAATCGCAGCATCATCCTTCTCATTATCATCTGTAACCTTTCCAGAGCATTTCCCGTCTTATAGAGTAAACCCCGTTAGAAATTCCGGCGGGGCATTAAAAGCCCTCCGAAATTATTTAGACTGTAATCCCTCTGTAGCGGGACTGCAGAGCAGCGGGGCGTTATTTCTAACGGGGTAAAACCCTTAGAAAGAATGGGTGAATATAAGTCAACGGGAGGTGATTGTATGTGTTGGAGCAGAAAAAGATGGCACCGTGGGAGGTTCGGTATCCTGCTTATCGTAATCGGACTGCTGTGGATTGGCCAGAGGGCTGGATGGTTCCCTTTAGAAATTGTCGGCCCATTAGTCCTATTAACTATTGGCGTATGGATGATCGTCACTTCATACTTCCACAAACGGCAGGGTTCTCCGTTACCCCATGCTTCACCTTTTTCCTGCTGCGGTTCTCAATTCCGGCCAGATAGCGCTGAGGCTGCCCGTCAGAATCAGGCCGCCGCCGATAAAGTGCTGCACCCCGAGGGATTCTCCGAGCAGAATCACCCCTAATATCGATCCGTAAACGGGGAGCATATTATAGAATACCATTGCACGGTTTGGCCCGACCCGGCGCACCCCTTCGTTCCACGACAGGAAGGCGGCCCCTGAAGGGAAAATACCTATGTAGACCACTGCCAGCAGGAGGTGCCAGCTCCACCTGGTTGCTGCAGGCTGCCACCCCACGCCTGCTGCCCCGAGGAAAAGGGGGAGAGCCATCCACGTGGAGATGGCCGTTACTGAAAAAACATCCCGCGATCGCGTCGCCTTACGGCTGATCACCGAGTAAAGCCCCCAGAGCACAACAGCAAGAAGGACGTATAGGTCACCCACATTCACATGCCACTGTCGGAGCCTTTCGAACGAGCCTCCACTGACGATCAGCGTCACGCCGAAAAACGATATCAATCCACCAAGAACATGCCGGGGGAATAATTGCTCCCTTAGCAGGATCGCAGCCAGGACCGCCGTCATGAGCGGACCCGTGGCGTTAATCAGCACGGCATCTGTGGCCGTCGTGAGTTGAAGCCCCCGATACAGAAGGACGGGAAATCCCAGCACCCCTGTAAGTGCCATGGCTGTCAGCAAAGCCCAGTCCCTCGGAAGCAGTCGCTCTTTGACGGCAGAGCGGCCCAGGATCACCGCATAGAATAGAGAGGCCACCACAAAACGGGAGACCGTCAGCATCAGGGGTCCAATTTCCTCCCGCAGGGTCCTTCCCAGTACAAAATTACTGGCCCACATCAGGCAAGACAAATTGACGAAGACGTAGGCCCACCGTGGATCTTCCTTCCAATTCATAGTCATTTTCAAAGAGGCCAAGGCAGGAGGCCGATTGGGATGATCTCTTCAATACGAAGGTCAAGGGAGAGGAAGCAACGGGAGCCAGGCCTCATTTCTTGCATACACCTCTTCCGGCTGCTCTTGTGCAGCCCTGTCCCCTTGAGGCTTGTGCAAAAAACAAGACCTAACCCCCCCCTATCGCACGCTATTTCAAAGCGACCGGTTCCGCATCGATCTTAATACGGAAAAGAACGTACGGTTTCTCACGCATATCTTTACCTGCCCGGTGGACCACCTGTCTCTCGATCTGGTTGACCGTAAAGTAGAGATAACCGTCGTAGGCCACGCAAAGTGTGTCGGGCCAGAGCATTCTTGGGTCGTGAGCGATAGTCTCAATGCTCCCGTCAGGCATCATCCGATGTATCGCATTGTGCTCGTAGTCGGAAAGGTAGATGCGGCCTTTGGCGTCTGACTCCAGGCCGTCGGACGCTCCTCCCTTATCCCCATGGTCCTTGACAGTCTCAGCAACCTTTTCATCCGTAACAGCCGCGTCGATGAGGCCGTCGACGCTGACACTGTAGAGGCGCCGTGACGAGAGTGGGGAGTAATAGAGTCTTGAACCGTCGCTGCTGATGGCGATGCCATCAGCCCCCACGGCCAGAGGAAATGGTTTTTGATTTGGCAGGTAAAGCATCAACGGTCGCCCCTCCACGATGGCAAGAAAACCTTTCTCCGGCTTCGTTGACGGATGGTTGTGGAGCCGCCTCCAGCTTTTTCCGGATGCCAGATCCACCACGATGATCCCGTTCGCCCCCGAATCGGTGATGAAGGCGAACCCTTCCGTACCTCTCCTCAGGTCGAACCGGACATCATTCAGGTACGTTGTCGGAAGGGCAACATCCTGGGGAAAGAGGATCTTCTTAAAAATCTGGTTCGTCTGGAGATCGATGCCTACCATTTTCGGTCCCCCATAGGTAGTCGGGCCGAAGCCGATGCTCCCTGTGTCGAGAACCCAGAGTCTGTCCTTCGGGTCAACCACCACGCTCTGGACCGAGACAAAACAGTCCTTCTGGTTCTCTTTATCGCACCGGTTAATCTTCTCGTTCGGATAGGCAACGGTCTTCCCTTTCTTCACCTCTGCCACGGTCGCATCCACCTTATCCCCCCACTGCGGGAAGTTTACGAAAATACGACCGGAGCGTGATACAGTCACGCCCGTTGGCAAAGGCCCGGTAAAGAAGGCTACCGCTTCAATCTTTCCTACCGGTTTATCTCTCGCCAGATCTTTCTGCGGTGCCGCAAGGCCGGGCAAAGCGGCGCCAACCAAAAACAGAGCCGGTATCACAACCAGCGCGCTACGATTCATATGTCGTCTCCCTTCTCCTCCGAGCTTTCCCGCTTGGAGGACTAAACTCTTTTGTTAGTAATAGCTGAGGTGCTAAGAAAAATCAACCCTTCAACTATCTTCGGTCTAAACACCGGAGCATTATAATGCTTGAGCGTTCCCCGTATTCGACGATTAGAGACCACGTACAGCAAAGAGAAGAGGGAATGGGTCCGTAGAGTTATTGAGAAATGTCGTTAGTCGTCAGGAGTAAGGGGTAATAGAAGGGTTTGTAGAAATTCATCAGGATTTCTTGTGACGCTTGGCCGGCGGTTTATATAAACCTGCTTTATTCGCACCCAACAACCCCGCTTGATATGAACGTTCATCGACGAGCGAGAGATTGGCGATCATGCGCCGGGTCAGCAGACGGACTTTGCGAATCTCGTCTAACCGCTCTCCAATTCGTTCGAGTGCTTCATCACTCATCATCCAGTTTAATCTGTCGAAGGCTTTTAGGTTCAAAGGCACCGTATAGCTTCGCAACGTCTTCTTGCGCCCCACATTATAAAATTGCTCGAAATAAGACATCACCAATTCATGCAACGTGACATAGACAGGCTCCCGGAATCGCAAGCCCACAAAATTGGATTTGGCCACGGCCCCCCAACGTCCGTCGCGTTTATAGAGAGCCAACAGATGGTCGTCATCTTGGACGATCGCAGGCGTATTCAAAATCAAAGGTGGATACCCCAGGCGGCGCAGTGCCGCAGCACCGAACATCGCACCGTCAAAGCAGTGAGCAATGCGCTCTCGAACGACACGCAACGGACAACGATAGATTGTTTCGGTACTGTAAGCAAGTCCGTCGAGGAAATCCTGGATCTTCCTTGGAGTGGTCAATGTAGCTATAACTCGGCGCTCGGACTGGGTCAGTGCTTGATTAAAATCTTCAACGGCCGACATCGGAACTCCTGATGGCTCTTAACTATTCTAACAAAGGAGGCTTGGGTCCTTCCCAAGATTCAGGCAGCCAAAACCACCATTTCGGTATGATCGTGCTGACAGGGCTCCTTGTCGATGATCAGCCTCCCGTTGTCGCTGTAAACATGTAAGAATCCGCGTAGTTGCCAGTCATAAAACAAACCCTCTTCCCTCATGGGATCCCCTCCTTCCTCGATGATCCATTTTCCTGTACTTAATTTAATCTCTAACCCGCCAAAAGTCTACCCCGTTAGAAAGTTTTCCACTTTCTAACGGGGTAAACACCCGCCAGTAAGCGATTACAACATCGCCCCATAAGGCCAAAAAAAAGCCTGCCGTCTCCGGCAGGCTTTCGTGCCCCGCTTTCGCGAGGGCAAATTTTAATCTCGGCAACGTCCTACTCTCCCACACAGTTGCCCATGCAGTACCATCGGCGCTGAAGGGCTTAACTTCCGTGTTCGGAATGGGAACGGGTATTACTCCTTCGCCATGGTCACCAAGAATTCTAAAACCGTAGGTTTGCAAGTCGTGAGTGGTTAGTGATTTTACCCTTTACGTCTAACGCCTCACACTTCACGTATAAGAAGAATATGGATGAAGGGACTTTCTCGTATAAATTCAATTATGGCCAAGCCGATCGACCGATTAGTATCAGTCTGCTCAATACCTCACGGTACTTACACATCTGACCTATCAACCTTGTAGTCTCCAAGGGGTCTTATCCCGATATTGCTATCAGGAGGGATACCTCATCTTGGGGTGGGCTTCCCGCTTAGATGCTTTCAGCGGTTATCCCTTCCGAACACGGCTACCCAGCGCTGCGACTGGCGTCACAACTGGAACACCGTAGGTTCGTCCATCCCGGTCCTCTCGTACGAGGGACAGCTCCCCTCAAGTATCCTACGCCCACGGCAGATAGGGACCAAACTGTCTCACGACGTTTTAAACCCAGCTCGCGTACCGCTTTAATTGGCGAACAGCCAAACCCTTGGGACCTGCTGCAGCCCCAGGATGCGATGAGCCGACATCGAGGTGCCAAACTTCCCCGTCGATATGAACTCTTGGGAGAAATTAGCCTGTTATCCCCGGCGTACCTTTTATCCGTTGAGCGACGGGCCTTCCATACGGACCCGCCGGATCACTAAGGCCTACTTTCGTACCTGCTTGACTTGTTGGTCTTGCAGTCAAGCTCCCTTATGCCTTTACACTCTACGGCTGGTTTCCAATCAGCCTGAGGGAACCTTTGCGCGCCTCCGTTATCTTTTGGGAGGCGACCGCCCCAGTCAAACTACCCACCAGGCAATGTCCCCGACCCGGATAACGGGCCCAGGTTAGAATTCCAAAACAATCAGGGTGGTATTTCAAGGTTGACTCCATCCCGACTAGCGCCGAGATCTCATAGTCTCCCACCTATCCTACACAGATGATTCCGAAATTCATTGCCAAGTTGTAGTAAAGGTGCACGGGGTCTTTCCGTCTTGCCGCGGGTAGACGGCATCGGCAC
>JBAVGF010000191.1:0-2966 GCA_049684675.1 Thermodesulfobacteriota bacterium
CACAGTCACCCACCCTCCCTCTGCAGAGACGAGGACGACCTGATTCAACTTTCCCCTCTTCACCTTCACGGGGCCAAAGGGTGCGCCTTTTTTAACAGCTTCCACTGTGGAGAAATTCTTAAAACCATATTCCAATAGTTTCTGTGCCTCGGGTCCTCTTTTCCTCATCTTGTCGCAGCCCATTATTACAGCAATCATCCTCTGTCCGTCCCTCTTGGCTGTGGCAGCCAGGTGATAACCCGCTTCCTGAACATGTCCTGTCTTTAATCCATCCACCCCGATGTTTTTCTGGAGAAGGGTATTTCGATTCTCCTGATGAATCCCGTTGTATTCGAATTCGACCGTGGAATGGTACACGAGCGCCTCCGGATGGTCCTCGATATAGCGTTTCGCCAATGTGGCCATATCGCCGGCCGTCGTATATTGGTCCGCCGCAGGCATTCCGTCGGGGTTCCTAAACTGAGAATCCTTTAGTCCCAGGACCTTGGCCTTTTCATTCATCTTCGAAACGAAGGCTTCTTCTGATCCTGACAGATGTTCTGCCAGGGCAATGCACGCATCATTTCCTGAAGCGATAGCGACTCCCTTCAATAGATCATCAACCTTGACCCGTTCTCCGACGTTCAGGAACATCGATGAGCTATTGGTTTTATACGTTCTTTTCCAGGCCTTTTCACTCACTGTCACCATATCATCCAGCTTTATTTGGCCTGCGCGAATTCCATCAAGAACAACATAGAGCGTCATGACTTTGACAAAGCTGGCAGGAGGAATTCTCAAATCCGGCTTCTGCTCGTAGAGAATCTGGCCTGTGAGGCCGTCCATCAACACAGCGGACTTAGCATCACATTGAAGGCTCCCTGAGGTCGTCTGGCCGGCCTGGGACGTTTCGGTCCTTTCGTGAGTTTTTGATTTTTGTGAGGCTTTATGGGCCTTTGAGGTTGTGGTCGTCTTGGAAAGGATTTGATTCGGGCAGGCAACTGCAAAGATAGTTAAAAAGAGAATGGCCATCCACACATTTTTATAAAAACGAATCATCTTCTCTCTCCTCCGTGTTTATATACAAATTATGGTAAGAGGTTTCATTTCTAACAGATTCAATTCCAATTTTCAATCTGAATATTGGGTAGTGTCCTAATTTGTCCTGACCAGCATTTGAGTTGACGGACAGTGTCAAGATAACCCTTCTTGCAGCTTGCACCTACAAGTCAATGCTGGGGATCATGTTCAAGAATCGAAGATAACAGATTGGAAGTGAGCATAAAGCTCGACTTGAGGGGGCCTCCGTAATCATCGGGGAGTCGCCTGATTCACCGCTTCGTTTGCTTTCTAATTGCCTTCAGCCAGGAATCCTTCACACACGCGACCTGGATGACCCCGTAGCCAGGTTGAGCAACTCTCCACGTATACACATCTCCAGACAGTACATAGCTTGATTCGTAGGCATCCTCAGAGATCCAATCAGGACAGGAAGGAAGTGGCAACTCATTCCCTTTGGGGTCGATCCAAAGGAATGCCAATTTTCTACCCTTGTACTCAAAAACATATAGATGAGTCCCTTTGCCGAGCCCTCTTGCTTCACCGAGATACCTGTGCCCTCTGAGCACATTGCGACCATGGGTGAGAGTAACTCCTTTAAGGTCGGTGCCAACATCATTCGGACCGAGTCTCTTCAGGTATTGAATTACCCGGTCATTGTTGCAAGCGAGCCACTTATCAGGATCCGCATCGCAATCATTTGCATTAGCGATGATAGAGTAGCTTAACAGAATTAATAGGGTAATAACCTGAACCCACCGAGTCAAAGCAGTACCTTCCTTTTCATAGAACTTCCTTATGGCGTACCTGAGTGCCTTCGAAACGACTCATTTTGCCTCATCTTCTTCACACTATTACTTATTGAAGTCTATACCTTTTGGCAAAACCTGTCAAAAAAGATTACAGGAAGTAGTCTTCAGAAAAGGGAGTGAGGACTTCACCTACAAATCTTGACTCTGAGGCAATTCTGGAGGTCAATGATTACGGTAGAAATCGAGCTCCCAATTCAATGTATGAGAATTATATTGAAACATTTTGTATCGTCTAAATTGAAGTGCTTCAGCAAAAGTCTTATAATTATTGTATTTTATAAGTCGCTATGATGATCACACGGGAAATATGAAAAAGAGCGTTTTTCTAAGTTTAGTGTTGGTCCTTTTATCAGCTATCTCTGTCGCTCAGCCGGTCGTAAATATTCCCTCTGTGCCGGCTGCATTTATCCAGATGAAAGGGGTTTCAAACTTCTACAGGGTTTCAAACGAACTTTTTCGGAGCGCCCAGCCTACCGCCGAGGGGATGCACAATTTAAATGGCCTTGGAATTAAAACGGTCGTCAATCTTTGTTCTGGAGCCGATGAAAGTGAGATTGGAGGCATTGGACTCGTGTATGAGCACATACCGATGAATGTCTGGCACCCGAAGGAAAAGCAGGTTGTCAAATTTCTCCAGATTCTCACCAGCCAGAAAAGGACTCCGGTTCTTGTCCATTGCCAACATGGAGCTGACCGCACGGGAATAATGTGTGCGGTTTACCGGATTGTTGTCCAAGGATGGACGAAAGAAGAAGCCTTAAAGGAAATGAGGGAGGGGGGATTCGGCTTCCATCAAATCTGGGGCTACTTAATCACACACTGGATCAAGGAGTTGAATATTGAGAAGATTATGCAAGAAGCAGGAATCGAGGAACCGACAACACAGGTTGCCGGTTCCTCGATAAATACCCAAAACTTTATGAATGCCCGGCAAGGCGGAACGTTCATGATAGCCCCGAAGGATCGCCTTGATTTTTGCCCGTAAGGTGTACCACTTGTTTTTGAATTTTTCTACTAAGGATGTTTTCTCAAACCTCTTCGCACCATTCTTAACTCTAAATACCAAGCAATAAATCTCCCAGAAAAGACAAGGGCAGGTTGGTGATTTGCACTTGA
>JBAVGF010000192.1:0-2327 GCA_049684675.1 Thermodesulfobacteriota bacterium
CCCTTCACCTTCTCGATTCTTCCCACAAAAAGAAAACGGTATGTGTCACCCGCTAGTCTCCGCCGAGCCCCTTTTAACAAGGTCGGGGGGGAGAGGATTGTTCGCGCGGTGGCCAAAAAGAAACAGTTTCTTCCAAACCGTTCCTCTATTCTCTTTGAAAGATCAAAACCATCTGCAAAAACACCTCTGGCCTCTCGAATAATTCTCCTCATCATTCGATAGAGAAAGGGATTTCTTCCGTATCGATAGATATCTGAGCCAAGGGACCAAATGGAATAAGGAATCTTTGCTCGCCGGAAGGCCTGGTTAGCAAAATAACCACCCGGGAGAACCCAGAGCGCAAGGCATGCCTCTATTTTATTCTCTCTTATAAAGGGAAATAGCTCTCTTCTACCGTTAAAAAACAGACTTAAAATTTTAAAAAAATCCACGGGGCTGAAGGGGTTGAGCTGGACGAGAGGCTTCTTCGATTTGATCCAGGGGAACCATTTGACTCTTACATCTTTCAAGAATTCTTCTTTTTCTCCCTGGCGATCTTGGGTAAAGACAAAGACACGATGGCCCCGTTTTTTTAGTCCGTCAGTAAAATCGATAAGGAAAGGGGCCTGAACGACGTCATCAGGACGGGATGGAAAGGAAGAAGTAATGAGACAAATGTTCATGGAAACCGTAAATTTCAAATATCAAAGTTCAAATACCAAATGAATCACAAATGACTAAATGTCAAAATGAGTATTCTTTTTCGAAAGGAGGATTGAAGAAAAAATTAGCGTTAGCTCTTGAGCCTCCTGCCATAACCTTTTACATTCCTCTGTCTTCAGCGGATTTGCTTTTCTAATCATTCTCAGCCAGTGTTTTGTCTCCTTTGATTCCTTCTTACAAAGGCTAATCTTATATCGGAAATCTTTCTTTGAATCAGCCCCATCCGCCTCCATATAATTTGCACCAATACTAGTGCCTGATTTGACTAACTGAGTTATCAGAGGACTGTTGATTTCGTCTCTTTTCAGAGACTTACCAAAGTCAATAATATCTTCACCAAGTTTGGCAGTCCTCTCCTCCAAATCGTATATTTGGGAATTTGGATTTTTGATTTGATTTGAACTTTGAACTTTGTCATTTGGCATTATCTTACCTTCCAAGGGATTATTTCAGCTCCTTATTATATTCCATATCGAACCACATCGCGAAAAAGAGGGATTGAAGACCGGAGATCGCGAAGAAGGCTGCAAACAGAGCGCTTGTTGCTGCCACAGGTCCGATGAACAGTCTATAAATAAGAAGATAGCAGCCGAAAACAAAACCAATAGGGGTGAGGGCGAAACCCAGCGAATAAAAAAGTACCAGGGGATGAAAGTCCCGGATAATGTATTTTTCCTTGAGCCGCCATAAAAAGAGTTTCAGAAGAAGAAAGGAAAGGGTAAAAATTACTTTGGAAATTTTGATGCCTGAACGCTCCCCGATCCCATAAATGGGGTTGACGGACACATCCCTGACTCTGAAATGATAGACATTTAACCTCACCAAAAAATCGTTCGGCATTCCATAGCGTTTGTAAACGCCGTCGAGATCGATGGTTTTGAGCACGTCCAGGCTAACGGCCCCATAGCCTGATTGGGAATCCGCCACGTGCCAATATCCGGAGGCGATTTTCGTTAAAAAAGAAAGAACGGCATTTCCCAGGTAACGCGCCTTGGGAATAACTTTCCAGGCTTTGCCCGTGAAAAGGCGATTGCCTTTGGAATAATCCACTTCCCCATTGGCCACGGGGTCCAATAAACGGGGAAGGTCCTTCGGGTCCATCTGTGCATCGCCCGCCATGACCACGCTGATGGAAATTTCATTGTCCCGCGCCCATTTGTAGCCTGTGACGATGGCCCCACCCACCCCCTCGTTTTCTGGATGACGCAAATAGATGATCCTGGAATCTTCCTTCTGATGGGCTTTCACGACCTCGCCCGTTCCGTCGCTGCTGGCATCATCGACCACGACGATGCGGTCGACAAAGGTTGGAACTGTTCTAAGAACCTTCCCGATCAGTATCTCTTCATTGTAGGCAGGAACAATGACAGCAATGACTTTATCTCGGTACATATATCCTCTAAAAAAACGTGTCCCTGTCCGGATTCGCTATGAGCATAGCGTCCCGAGCAGCCTTGGAAGAAGAGATTAAGCGCGTGTTGCTTTATTTCAAACGGACACGTGACACGACCGCGGACACGTTTTTCATGAAGTCATTGGATATCACATAGATTGGAGGGTGTCAATCCCTGTGGTTGAAAGAAATTTTTGCAGTTCAAAAAATGAATTGACATTAGGACGGGATT
>JBAVGF010000193.1:0-27263 GCA_049684675.1 Thermodesulfobacteriota bacterium
CTTTTCGCCCTCAGCCCTTTCATTGTAGTCTCCTCCTTGTTTGTAGTCGGAATAAACAGCTGCAGAAAAGGAGGATATCCCTATTCCTCGTTCCACTCAATCATGAACTACAATATAGCAAGCTGTACTCCACAAACAGACATTTTGGCAAAATATGCTTGATTTGAATCTGTAATAATCAATAGCCTTTTATAGCCTTTTTGTTCTTGACACACACCCCCCCCTTTCGTATATTCAACTCATCCCAAAGCGAGTTTTTATCATTACCATTCATTAAGAAGTGAATAAAGATTAGAAAGGAGGTTATGTATGTCTACAAAATTAATGGACTACTTTAACAAACGGCCAAGGCTTGGCACTCTCAGTACTGCAAGTAAGGATGGAAGAGTAGATGTGGCATATTTCGGCTCACCTCGAATGGTCGATGAAAACACTGTCACGATGGTATTGTACAAGGACCGTACCTTGGCGAACCTTCAGGAGAACCCACATGCTGTTTTCATGATCATGGAACCCGGAAAGACGTTCTCTGAATGGAAGGGAGTGAGGGTCTACTTAAAGATGAAAGAATGCCAGACCTCTGGAGAAAAGCTAAATCAGTTCAAGGCTGAAATCGCCAGGGAACATGGGGAGGCAGTGGCCGAGAAAATTTGCGCAACTGTAACCTTCGAAGTCAGCGAGATAAGACCCTTTGCGGATACTGGGCAGGGCTGGGAGAAATCGATTTGAGATGTGACTATTTATTCTTCCCCAAAAAATCCAAAGCCTCACAAATTGGCAAGAGAGTCCTCCCATGAAAGACAAGACGGTTAGATTGATTGGGACAGCGCTTATGATTTCCATTCCCATTTTATTCTCATGTGCATCAAACCACCCAATGCAAAGCAAACAAGCTGAAGCCTACTTTAATTTAGGAACAGACCGTTTGCAGCAGGGGGAATATGATCAAGCAATCTCGAATTATAACAAGGCGCTTGAGATAAACCCAAGATATGCTGAGGCCTATCTTAATCGAGGAATTGCCTACAGGCACAAAGGCCAACATGATCAGGCCATCTCCGATTATGGTAAGGTTCTTCAGATACATCCAAAGGATACTCGAGCCTATTGTAACCGGGGAAACGCCTATATCGAAAAAGATCAATATGACAAGGCCATCTCTGATTACAATAAAGCTCTTGAGATAGATTCAAAGGATCCTCAGGTCTTCTACAATCGAGGGGTTGCCTATTACTTTAAGAGAGAATACGACAAATCTTGGGGGGACATTAAAAAGGCACAAGATTTGGGCTACAAAATTCCCTCTGATTTTCTTGATGATCTTGGTAAGGCTTCGGGAAGACAAAATTGAAGAAAGAGTCAGCCGCTTTCTCTCAATTTCCTTTCAATCTGCTCGGCATACGCTCTTTCAGCCCGTAATCGACAACCTATGAAATGACCTAATTATCACTCTTTGTAGATACTGTTCTTGTCAAGCAAAACTTGGTTTATAATTTGGATCGAACATTTTGCCGGATTTCAGGATACCAAAAATAATGTGAACCAGTTTCCGTATAATCGCACAGACAATGACTTTTCCGTTTTTGCCTTTTTCTTTTAGGCGGTTATAAAAAGCGATTATAACAGGATTGCATTGAATGGATACCCGTGCTGGCATATAGAGAGCCTTCCTGAGGCGCGCTTGACCAACCTTGCACAGCCTTGGTTTCCCCTTAATCGAAGATCCGGATAGGGTTTCTTTTGGAGCGAGTCCCATAAATGCGACCAGTTGACGAACATGGTTGAATTTTTCCGGGTTATCTAATTCGGCCAGGATAACAGCGATGGTTGCCCTGCCGATGCCTGGAATGGAAACCAGCAGCTCCTTCTTTTGTCTTAGATTCGGATTTTGGTCAATCAGATCAGCAATCTGATCCCTGACTTTTTTGATTTCCTTGTTAAGGTAGTCCATGTGTTCTTTAATCGAAGGGATGACAGATTCATGTGCCGTACCGAATCGATTCTTTTCTTGAGTCAGCATGCCGATCAGGCTATCGGCCCGTCTGACCAGAGCTCGTAGGGACCTGACTTCCGGTGAAGGTGGAATCCAGGCTTTTGGTTCCATGGCCAGACAAAAACGGGCAATAACCCCCGCATCAATCCTGTCTGTCTTAGTGCGGATCAATTCACTCTGGGCAAATCCTTTGATCCGGGCGGGATTGACAATACTGACAGAGTGACCGGCTTCATGCAGATAGATGCCTAAATCTTCCCCATAATTGCCGGTCGCTTCCAGACACGCCTGAACCTCTGGAATTCCCAGTTTTCTGAGCCAAAGAGCCAGAGCCTCAAAACCTTCGGTTGCGTTCTTGAATGATTTGTTCTTGACCTTACCATCGACAAGCAATGCCACCTCAATCCTCTGTTTGGCGATGTCGACCCCAAGGACAGGTGCTGACATAGGGCTCCCCCCTTTCAATCGTGAGAGACGTCCGGTCAGTAAAAGCTCTGCTCGAATCAACCTTCCAAGTACAAACTCATTCCCATACGGGACGGTTTCTGATACTGTACGAGTTACTGAACAAAGCAATGGAAAGAGGATCTAATCTACAAACCATGCTCTTAGGCATCAGGTGCAACACAGATTCACTCTCTCCACTTCCCCGGCGTCCCAGAGTATTTTATATCACTCGGCTATTTATAAGAACACAAGGTGTAACCGCCGGGACACTCTTCCACCACCACCCTACCTCCATTGGGGGACTTGTGCGTGAGGGATAGCGCCTTCATCCGGATTTGCGAATGAGTTCCGACGACGCTCCGGAGACAACAGCGACATTCTTTAAAGATAACTTTTCGAGGTCTGTTCTGAGGCTTTTTATTTCGTTGTGGAGGTAATACTTCTCCGTGGTTTTGATGGAGGAAAGAACCATGGACGTAGGTGAATTTAAATGGCCGAAGCCACGAACTGTTGGAATACTCGCCTTGCTCATTATCATCGTCATCTTTCTTTGGGGCACCTTTGTCATCATCCCGGCTGGCCACAGGGGGGTTGCCCTCTGGTGGGGGAGCGTAGAGAATAGAATTATGGGCGAGGGGCTCAACTTCAAGGTACCCATTGCTGAAAATGTCATCAAGGTGGATGTCAAGGTTCAACCCCATCCGTTCAAGGAGATCGATGCCTCCTCAAGGGAGTACCAGAATGTGAAAATGACGGGTATGATGAACTTTCATATTGACCCGACTTATGTCAATGATTTTTACCAGAAAGTGGGGCTCGATTTTGCTGACAAGGTAATCGACCCGGCTTTCAACGACTTTGTCAAGGAGGTTGTGCCCACCTACCCAATCGGGGAGATTCTTCCCAAGAGGGAGGAGATCCCGCAGAGGGCGATGAAAAAGTTGGGAGATAACCTGTCGAGATATCACATCATCGTTGATGATATTTACTTTGCCAACATTCGCTTCTCTACTGGATATGAAGGGGCCGTCGAGGCCAAGCAAGTGGCCCAGCAACAGGTGGAGACGCAGAGGCAGGTTTTAGCCCAACGGGAGATTGAAGCTCAGCAGAAGGTCGCCACGGCAAAAGGAGAGGCTGAATCCATTCTGGTAGTGGCTCAGGGACAGGCAAAAGCCAATGATGCACTATCACGGTCGATCACCTCGATCCTTGTACAGTACAAGGGTATCGAGAAGTGGAATGGAACTTTGCCTCAAGTCTCTGGGGGAGCCGTCCCCTTTATCAACTTGGGCAAGATGGGTAGCTCGTCGGGCGAAACAGAAGGAGGCAGAAGATAAGTTAAGGGTTCAGAGTTGGTGATAAAAGGAATTCCTAATTCCCAGGATGTCAATCAGAATTGGAAGGGGGGTTGGCTCTATATTCTGTCTAAACATCGGGTGTCTGACCCAGGGAGATTATGGAATCGATGTTTCGTAACCCATTTTCACCCTCATACCCACTTCCTTTTTGCGTTTATTAACCCTCCAGGAACGTTTTTTAAACGTTTTTTCCCGCTGGGCCATAAAGTTTATTAGGCCTTTAATGTGAAGGGCCTTAAAACAAGGAATATACGTCTTAAATGCTTACAATTTAGTGCTTCTATTCCTTCTTTTTTCGAACCAGTTGATCCAACTTTTCCTTTTCGCCCTCTAGCATTGAATAGGTATGTTCGTCTTCGGGAAATTTCAATCCTTTTACATCATTAACATAGTCTGTCATGGCTTTAACTGTCTCATCTGCCAGGTTTGCATACTTTTTAACAAATTTTGGAGTAAAAGCCTGAAACATCCCCAGCATATCGCTGACGATAAGAAGTTGTCCATCAACATGAGGGCCGGCACCAATCCCGTATACCGGAATTCGTAGATCTGCTGCAATTAATTTTCCTACTTCGGGAGGTACGGCTTCTAACAATAAGAACATTGCTCCTGCTTGCTGAATAGCCCTTGCGTCCTGAATTAATTCATAGGCAGTCTCAGCTGTGCGCCCTTGTGCTTTAAATCCCCCAATCTGCCCTGAACTTTGCGGGGTTAATCCAATATGTCCGCAGACAACCATGCCTGCATCCGCAATTGCCTTTATCATGCTTATGATGCGGCGTCCCCCTTCCAGTTTGATTGCATCAACTCCTGCCTCCTTAAAAAATCTACCAGCGTTCTTAACAGCTTCTGAAGCTGTTGTCTGATAAGACAAAAACGGCATGTCACCCATTACGAAAGTGCCGGGTGCTCCACGCCGGACAGCCTCCGAATGAACAATACATTGATCCATCGTCACTGGAAGAGTCCCTCCTGTGTAACCATAAACACACATACCCATTGAATCGCCAACCAATAACATGTCTATGCCGGCCTTTTCGGCAAATTGGGCAGTTGGAAAATCATAACTTGTCAGCCACGTCACTTTTTCACCCGACTTTTTCATCTCTCGAAAAACTAAAACACTCTTCTTCATTATCTTATCCCCTCTATGAAGTTTATGTCCCTCACGCCATTTTCATTTTATCAGCTAGCAATATAGCCCATTTTCTTTGAAATCTCCAAGCAGGTTCCAATCAGCGAAACCTTGACCTCATCAATTCTTTCTTTTGGAAGGCAGGAGCAGAAACGCTGAGGCTACATCTTCAAATATATGAATCGATCCTGGTGACAGTCTGGTGACGGTATTTTTGAGGGTTTCAGAAGTCTAAGCCATTGAAATCATTAAATAAACATGGTGGAGGCGGCGGGAATCGAATAAGCGGCCTGAAATCAAAAAGGTACAAGATTACAATAGATTAGGCTCCCCAGGAAATCCCGCACATAGTGTATACATAGTATTGGCGTGATTCTTATTTGCTGGGAAGAAGCCCAATAGACATCAACTTCTTTAGGACAATGGCCATTTGGAAGGGGAAAGCCACATGACAGTGAAAGGAGGACAGTTCTAAATTTAGGCAAATCAGGCGCGGTTTAGCGCGAGTGTCTGACTTGGTTTCAATTAATTACTCTCCTTAGAACAAGGTTTCTTAGGATTCAAAATGAGATTTAACAGATCGAGATGATCTTCTATAAAGAGGTTATTGGCAATCTCTCTTTTTTTATAAGCGACAAATCTGACTCCTGAAGACTCAGCAGTTTGCTTATCTATCTCAGAATCTCCAACAAAAACGGCCTCCTCTTTCTTCAATTTAAATGCTTCGATGATCTTCTCAATCGATTCAGGGTGAGGTTTAGGGTTTTTGACATTCAAGGGAGTCACCACCATATCAAAATGAGGCCTGAGATTGAACACTTCCATGATATAATCCATCGATATCATCCGGTTGGTATTAATAACTCGAAGTATCCTTTTTTCTTTTAGCATCTCTAAAGCTTGTAACAGATGGGGCTCCATCTTTAGATAGGCAATGTAATTTCTTGGATCGACCTGTTTCAAAGATTCTAATGCCTTCTTTTCCAAATCTTTTTCTTTCCCAAAAATGAAGTGGATAGCGTCAGAATCCGTGTGGCTGTAAACATATTGTATCTCTTCCTCGTTCAGAGGATATCTCCCCACCAGAGAGCAGAGATCGTTATAAAATTTTGTTTGGGATTCGAGGGAATCGAAGAGAACGCCATCGCAGTCGTAGATGACACAACGGATTTTCCAATTAACCTTCTGAGTTCCCATAATCATTTATAAGATCACTTCTCCGCCCACGAAGAGAATTCCGTCCCCGATTTCTCCATTGATATGCCTTGAGGGGAATCGCAGCAAGACCTTAGATTGTTGTCCATGGCCTCCCTGATCCTTGATGCGAGACGGAAATAAAGAAGTGTTCTAAAGATGGCGAAATTCTGTAGGGATAGGCATCCGTGCTAACGTGACCCCACAACCGTGCCCCCGATTTCTCCTCTCCTCTCCGCATTCCGGTCATAAACAATTAGACCGTTTACTACAGTCATCATGACTAATATGTTTTCTATTTCCTTTGGATCCACATCGTAAGGGTTTTTATCCAAAACCGTGAGGTCTCCGGCCTTGCCGATACTGAGAATTCCTTTCACATCCTCTTTGTACTCAAACCGTGCTGGGTTAACCGTATAGAGCCGGATCGCCTCATCAACGGTCAAGCGCTGCGTCTCATGGGGGTGATTGACGGAACCGTGAATTCCAAGCATGAGGTCAGCAGGAAGTACCACACTGTCAGATCCGCCGGCGACGAGCAACCCCGCATCGAAGAACTCACGAAACGGATAGGCACGCCGCTCTCGGTCAGGTCCCAAGCGGGATTCATAGACACTTCCGGGACCACCCCGACGGTATGGAAAAGTGGGCTGGGACGCGATGACAACACTCAGGTCTGCGGCTCGGCGCACTTGGATTGGGTCGGGAAGGCCAAAGTGATCGATCCTAAAGCATCCACCCCATGTGTGGTTACCTTTGGCAACAGCCTCGAATGCAGAAAGAGCTTGTTCGATGGCACGGTCGCCAATGGCATGAAGGCCAACCTGAATACCCGCATCCAGACACTCGCGGGCGAGTTTTTCAATGTCTTGCTGCTGATGGTACAACATCCCCACGCTTCCAGGATCGTCCGAATACGGGTAGCTAAGAGCGGCTGTATGGCTCCCCAGTGCGCCGTCCAGGAGGATATCGCCACCGAGAACCCGGAGGTCCGCCTTTTGGACCGCCTCAACATTGAACGTATTCCAGTGAACAGAAATCTTGATCGGTAGATCGTCCCTTATTTCAAGAAGCAGCGGAATCTCCCCATCGCCGAAGAGTTCTCCTCCTTCCATCGCATGGAGGGTTGTAATCCCGCACGATGCAGCATATCGAGCCGCTTCGAAAAGTATCTGCCTTTTGTATTCCTCATTCATCTGTTGGAATAGGCCGTGTCTGGCCATGCCAACACTCTCTTCCATGATTTGACCGGTTATCGACCGGCCATCGCTGAGTTTCCGGACACCTGGCGCTCCGGGAGGTATTCGCAGCTTTTTGAAGGCGAGCGTGTTGAGTTGGCAGTAATGAAGCCCACGGTCTTCAAGGAAAACCGACATGTCTCCCAAGGCGGCATCCAGTTCCTGAGCCGTTGGGGGGCGTTTCTCCATTATTTTGAATTCGTCCAGCCCTTTTCCGAGAATCCACTGGTCCGGCCCGCAGGTAGCTGCATGTTCTTGAAGTACATCCATGACTTCCTGGATCGAACGGCAGGGGTCTAGGTCGATCGATGACAAATGCATGCCGGTTTCGAGAAAGTGAAAGTGCGTATCGATGGCACCGGGAATGACCGTCTTTCCTTGCAGATTGATTACGACAATACCCTTTTGTCGGGCCATTTTCTCCAAAGCTGAAGAGTGATCGAGGATTGTAATGACGCCATTTTCGATCAACAGTGCAGAATGAGTGCGCCTGTTCGTATCCAGCGTCAATACTTTCCCGTTTGTGAGTGCAATTGAACCCTTCTTCATTGCATCTCCCTCTATTCGAATGATTTGGCTTCCCTCAAGATTTCCGCTCCGTAATCCCAATCTTCCCAGAGATGACTTGTGATACTGCGGTATAACTGGAAAACCTTACTATAAAGCACGTGGTGCTTGTGGTGCGGCTCAAAAACTCTCTTTATTCTAACTACGTTCTGAATAGCAGTCCGGTGATCCGGGAAAAGGCCCATCGCGACCATAGCCGTGATGATAGCACCCTTTGCACCGAATTCTTTTCCGGCAGGAAGCTTTACGGTCTTTCCAAGAACGTCGGCTTCGATTCCTCCCCAGACGGCGCTCTTTGCACCACCGCCCGAGAGCATTACGTTGCGCAGGTCAACATTACACGCAAGCAGGCAATCGCATCCTGAAAACGCGACCCCTTCGTATATCGCTCTGAGCAAGTGGTATCTGGTATGATACATTCCAAGACCAAAAAAATTTGCCTTGGCAGTAAGCTTTGTGAAAGGACACCTCTCTCCGGCGGGGTTTAGATAGGGATGATAAATGACCCCGTTTGCTCCCGGAGAGATTTTCTGAAGTTTTTCTTCAAGGAATTCAAAAACGTCGGTACCACGCTGCTTTGCTTTTTCGTAATCCTCTTGGCCGAAATTCCCCAGGTACCAGTCCAGGTTTGTGGTTGCGACCATTGGGGCCACCAGTCTCAAGTATTTGCCGTCCACGTAAGTCAATAGTGTCCCAGTCTCTGGCCTGACAATTGGATCGTCTAAGCAAGTCGACACGATATGTGCGGTCCCCAAGATAATGCATACGTCTCCCGGATCTATAACACCGACCCCAGCTGCGCAGGTACTCACGTCCGGGCCAGCCAAGACCACTGGTGTACCGACCTTCAAATGTGTTGCCTCGGCCGCCTCCCGAGTAACTTCACCAGCGACCTCTATACTGGATGTGGCATTGGGGAACTTATCCCTCATGCTCGAAATCCCAAGCAGGTCAAATACCGTATCAGAGTATTCCCATCTCTTGATGTCAAATAGGGAGGACACATCGCCATGAACGACTTTGATCTTACCCGTGAGCTTGTATACAATCCAATCCGAAGGCAACAGGGCAGTGGTCACGCTTCTTGCCGTGTCCGGCTCTTTATCGATTAGCCATCGTGTAATGGGAGCGTAGTCTCCAGGCCAATAGTAGTTTCCATTGATCCGAAAAACTTCGCTTAGTACGCCATTTTGGGCCCATTCCTTTATATAGGGCCCAGAACGGGCATCATTCCAAAGGATACCCTTTCTTACGGGTTCGTTGTTTCGGTCCAAGTAGCAGCAGCCCCAAGCCTTTCCCGTGACTGCCACAGCCATGATCTCTTCAGGAGCCACTTGGTTTTCATACAGTAACTTGGAAATTGCGTGCACTACGCCCTGCCAATCCTTAGTGAGGTCGAATTCCGACCATCCCTCTTGAGGTGTCTCAACAGGTGTATTTTCTACAGCGACTGCGAGTTCCTCTCCTTGGAGATCAGCTAGCACTGCTTTTACAACCGAAGTGCCTGAATCAACTCCTACAAAAAATCTCTTGTTCATAGATGTCCTTTTATCTTGACAATTACTGTACTGCTATCCAGCTCTCTTTCTTGGGTAGGAGTAACCTTCCAAATTTTGCTATCCCCATGGCCGAAAAAAGAAACAAAAAGCCGCGCCTCCTGACTGGAAGGAATTGTCTTTTCTTGATTTTCATGCGTTAGACGATATAAATTCTCATCTCACCTCTTTCCAATGATGGCACGCAGTCGAATGGCCCTCGTTAATTTCGTCAAATCCTGGTTCCTTTTCACGGCAAACATCCGTGGCGAGGGGGCATCTTGGGTGGAATGTGCAACCAGAAGGGAGATTGATCGGGCTTGGCACTTCACCCTTCAGTGGAGCAACCATAATGCCTTCAAGTCCTCTGGGGATCGTAGGTATTGAATCGATTAGTGACCGAGTATAGGGATGAGCAGGGGTGCTGAAGATTTCATCGTTTTGGCCTAGCTCAACGATTTTCCCCAGATACATCACTGCAATACGCTCGCAAATATGACGGACGACGCTCAAATCGTGCGTCACAATAACACAAGTGAGTTGGAATTTTTTCTGCAGATTCTGAAGAAGATTAAGAATCCTAGCCTGGTCTGACACATCAAGGATGGAAACCCCTTCATCGGAGATTAATAATTTTGGCGTACAAGCCATTGCCCGAGCGATGTTTACCATCTGCAGGGCCCCTCCGCTAAAGTTTTCGGGATAACTGTCATAGGCCGTGCGAGGGATTCCAACCAGATCGAGAAGTTCAAAAACCTGTTTTCGAATAGAGGTTTTTCCGTCTACCAGATGATGAATAGTCAATACATCGGCAATGTGATCGCCAATGGTCATCTGAGGCGAGAGGGTCGTGAACGGATTTTGGAAAAGAAGTTGGATTGATTTGTGGAACAGTTTCTGATCTGTTTCTGTAGAATCAAAAATGTCCCTTCCTTGAAACAGGATGGTACCGGAAAGCGGAAATTCGAGTTTCACAATCAGTCTCGATAGCGTTGACTTTCCGCACCCAGATTCTCCGACAAGACCAATTGTCTCACCCTCCAGAATCTTCAATGTAACGCCTCGTACTGCTTTAACCTTTTCAACAACCCTACTAAAAAATGTTAGCGTTTTAAGGTCATAATATTTATAAACATCCCTTATTTCCAGTATAGGTTTGCTTGCGTCGGTCATTGTTGTCCACCCTTGAATTCCAATTTTTCGATACTTTTACCTGAATTCAAAAATGACATGCGCAGAAATGATTTTCTCCCACCTGAACTAGATCTGGCGAAACCTCAAGACACTTTTTCTGCGCCTTGTTACAATATGTGTAAAATACACAACTTCCTGCGTAGTTCTCCTCATGGAGAACATCAAGGCCCTTAAGTCTGTTTACTCGTTCACCCTCAATAGACGGTACAGCCTTAAACAGGCTTCTTGTGTAAGGATGGCAAGGCATCTTGAACACGCTCTGCTTGGGTCCCACCTCCATACAGCGACCCCGAAAAATTGCCATAACATCGTCCGCGAACTGTGCGACAACTTGTACGCTCGCGCTTATGAGTAGCATAGTTGTATTAAAACGCACCTTGAGTTGCGAAAGCACCGAGAGAATTTGTGCCTGAATGGTCACATCCAAGGAACGTGTTGGGTCATCCATGATAATAAGACTCGGATTAGAGGCAATAGCCATTGCAATGACTATCCGCTGCTGCATGCCGCCACTGAACTGGTGGGGAAAATTCAGCATCCTGCGCTCAGGATCTGGGATACCCACAATTGTCAGTAATCGAATTGCCTTCTCTCTTGCCTCCTTTCTTGAAACCGCTTCATGCGCTCGGATTACCTCAACAAGCTGATTACCAACCGTGTAAAGGGGATCCATGGACGTGTAAGGGTCCTGGGAGACTAATGTAAGGTCGGAACCACGAATCCTTCGAAGATCCCGCTCATGGATCTTCAGTAAATCCTTACCCTTAAATAGCACCTCCCCACCAACAATTTGACCGGGTTTTGAGATAAGATTCAGGATGGACATGCCGATCACAGATTTCCCTGTGCCGCTGACCCCAACAAGTCCCATAACCTTTCCTTTCTTGATCGAAAAGGAAAGGTCATCGACCACTTTTTTAATCTTACCCTCCGTAGTAAAATAAGTTCGCAGATTTTTTACTTCCAAGATCAGGCCGTTGTCCATTGGAATTTCCTCATTTCAAAGCAAGTTCTCGCTGCCCTCTAGCGCCAGTAGTGGCGGTCAGGCCATCAGCCAGGAGCATAAAACCAAATAAAAGGAAAAACATGACAAATCCCGGCAGGGTTGAGATCCACCATGCCGAGACTAAATAGTTCTTTCCATCTCCCATAATGTTACCAAGCGTCGGTGTGGGCGGCAGGATGCTCAGCCCGATAAATCCGAGAACGGCCTCCCAAATTACTATCGCCGCCAAGTCCAGGATGGACACGACTAAGATCGAGGGCCCAATGTTCCGCGCAATGTACTTGAAAATAATCCGCATATTGCTGGCGCCCAACACTCTTGCAGACGCAACATAGTCCTTAGTTCTCTCGGTAATGGCTAACCCTCTTGCTACCCTAGCATACACCGGCCAGTTCGCGATGCTCAACACCAGGATCATCGTAAACACCGTCGAAGTCCAGACAGAGAGGATTGCCACAGCCAGGATGATAATAGGAAACGAGAGCTGAATATCTGTCAACCTCATCAATATAGTGTTTGTCAGTTTCCCGTAATATCCTGCTAAAATACCGACCACGGACCCAAATGCAACAATAATAACCACAGAGCACATACTAATGGAAAATGAGAGGCGCATGCCATACATCAACCTGCTCAGCAAGTCGCGGCCCAGTTCGTCAGTTCCCAACACGTGGTGGATGGTCCCATCTGCCAGAGGGAATGGTGGCTTGAATGTATTCATGACATCCATCTCTAATGGATCGTATGGTGCTAGCCAAGGAGTGAATATTATTACGAAGAAAAAAAACAACACAATTAACGCTCCGCTTAGTACCGATCTATTCTTCAGGGTGCGGCGAAGAAGGGTGTATTTACGAACTTCGGTAAACTCGGATACCGTGTCTAGAGAAGCGGGAGCACGAAGATCCATATTCCCCGGGTGCATTTTACCACCTCCAACCTTATTCGAGACTAATCCTCGGGTCAATGTATACGTAAAGAATGTCAATTGAAATATTGATTAAAACAAAAATGGATGCGAAGGAAATTACGACTCCTTGGACTACGGTAAAGTCCCGCTGGAGAACGGACACAATTGTAAGCAGACCCAACCCAGGATAGTCGAAAACAAATTCGACAATAATTGCGCCGCCTAGCAGATAACCCAGATGCACGCTGAGAACCGTTACAAAGGGGATGGCTGTACTACGTAAGGCATGTTTAAAGAGAATAACAGTCCACGGTATGCCTCTGGCCTTCAATCCGACAATGAAATTACTTGATAATATATCAATTAACCCGAGTCTTATAATTCGGAGCCAAACCGGAATCATCGAAAGCGATAGGGTAAAGGCTGGCAGAAGCACATAGGCAAAATTCTTATACCCCATGGCAGGTATGAGCTTCAACTCCACTGCGATGACCAGGATCACCACAATTCCAACCCAGAAATTCGGAGCCGACTGGATACCGATGGTCATAAAAGTAACAATCCTGTCCCATATCGTATCATGTTTGATCGCCGATACTAATCCAAGTGAGCCGGCAATCAACAGAGCAAATAAAATTGCCATACCAGTCAGGAGCAAAGTCAAGGGAATGCGTTCCAAGATTAAGTCCAACACTTTCGCCTTTTCGAAATCTTCTATTCCGCTTCTGCCCGATTCTGCCGCGGAAAACAGGTGACGACCGGTAGTGGTACCGCCCCCGCTAGCGCGGAAAATTGAATTCCCCAAATTCCCTCTTATTACTTGCAAAAGATAATGACCAAACTGAATCAAAATCGGCTTATCGAGACCAAGGTCCTCATGGATTTTCTGGATCCGTTCAGGAGTAGAGCTGGGTCCCGCTATTAGCCGGGCTGGATCGCCCGGGATAACACGAATGATCAAAAAGATCACCAGCATCACACACAGAATAACAACTATCCCCTGGATCAATCTCTTTATGACATATATAAGCATCAGTCATCCTCATTGATTGATGTCGGGTGGGGCTGATGCCACACCCGACATATTTCTTTTACTCCGTCTTTTCCAGCTTCCAAAGATCAAAGTTTCCGTTCGGAAGTTGCTCGAACCCTTTAACTCTCTTGTTGGCCACAGTAAGGTAGTTATGGCCTGCTATGGGAATACTAGGCATCTGTTTTACGAGAGTTGGCAGCGTCTCTTTGGCCATAATTTCTTTTCTCTTGTTAAAATCAATCGTGCTATTCTCTTTATCCAGGGTTGCATTGATTACGGGATCATCAACGAACGTGATGGAGGCCATTTTGCCACGCCACATGGAGAAGAGAATCGCATCGGGATCAGGTGTGGCAACGGTCCATCCGCAGGTTATAATGTGTCCCTCCTTAGGGTTGTATAGTTTATCACTCCAGGAAGCAGGATCACCGATGATCAATTTGACCGGAATGCCAATGGCTCGCCACTGGGCTGTTACGAAGGTTGCCCACTCCTTATCCTTTGGATAGCGCCCAACAGGGGCATTGTAGATGAGCTCAGGTAGGCCTTTACCGCCCGGGTACCCGGCCTCTGCTAGAAGTTTTTGGGCCATCTTCGGATCATACTTAGGGAAATCGGGCACGTCCGCATAATGAATTTTTGTGGGTGGGATATGTGCATAGATCATATATGCGCTGATTCCCATGATTCCTTTGACGATTTTTTCGCGATCTATCGCATAAGCCATCGCTCTTCTCAGCGCAGGATTGTCCTTAAACGGAAATGTACTGTCTCGAAAATGGACGAAGACTGGCTCAACGCCCTTGACGATTTGTACATTGAAATCACCCTTCTTCTCGACCACCGGTATTTGATCCGGATTTAGCCGCTCCGCCGCGTCAAGCTCTCCCGAAAGCAGCCCCATTAAGCGAGTGTTTACATCGCCAATGTAACGAATATGGACGTTCTTCACTTTTGGTGGTGTTTGCCACCAATTTTGATTCACTACAAGGATAGTCGAGTCTCGATCCTGTTTTACGAACTTGTAGGGACCGGTCCCATTCGGCCTTTGGGCAAGCAACTTCGGATTTTTGATGTCTTTAGCAGTCATCATGCGAAGAAAACTGAGCCCATAAAGCATCATTGCATTAGGTCGACTGGATTTGACACGCACCGTGTATTTATCGATTGCTTGGGCTTTGTACGGCGCCTGAAGCCAGAAGTAACCTGGCTTCGCTGGATCATTGTAATAGTTTATGGTTGCTGCAGCATCCTCTGCGGTAAAATCTGACCCGTCATGAAATTTCACACCAGGGCGAAGCTTGAAATCGATTGTCAAATCATCTACCCGGTTATGAGACAGCGCCAGAACTGGGATGAGCTTGCCTGGATCATCCTTATAACAAGGGGTTTTGTAAAACGATTCATAGAATTGATCCTCAACAATAAGCTGTCCAAGCATGGCATGCGACGTTGGATCCCAGTTTCCCGAAATTGCCTCAGAAGTGGCGATAATGAATGTGTCTTTGCCGGGGCCTGAAGCTAGAGATCCTGTGCTCAGTGCCATGGTAAAAATCGCGGCGAAAGCAATCACTAAGAACATTCTCATTTTCATTTGATCTCCTCCTTTCTATTTTTGTCTTGTGAATTACCTTACCCTTGCTTCACCTCCTCTCCCCCAGGGTTTTATTCCTTCCGCTTTCTAAAAACTTTAAAATCAAAGCGGTCTGCGACCCAGTGTGCCTCGAAATGGTGCACTGGCCTATTGTCGATATCCCTGTCTGTTTGTCTAAGGAACATCAAGAGACTCCCTGGTCGAATAGCAAGTGCGCGCGCAACGGATTTGACCGCTGTGGTCGGCCGGATAAAAAGCATGCTATTAGCCAACTTGATACCCAATTTCTTCTCCAGATATTCGTATAGTGAGCCTCCTGTATACTCTTGAAAAAATGTCTCGGGCAGTATAGTCAGCGGCAGAAAGTCAATAATATGGGCTACCGGAATCCCATCCGCCAAACGCACACGGGTGATGGAGGTAACGAGGTCGCCGGGAGTCAGTCCAAGCTCGCCTGCAACAATGTCGCTAGCCTTAACCTTCTCTACTCTCATATCTTTTGTGTCCGGCTTCATGCCCCTCCCTATGATCATTTCCGTGACCCCTTCGTTGATGTTCAACGTGCTACGAATCGAATTACTGCTACTACAGATGAATGTGCCCACGCCGGCCTTACGTCTAACAATACCCTCCTCTTCAAGTACGCGCACAGCTTCCCGAAGCGTTCCTCTACTAATTCCGAATTGACTACATAGTTGAGTCTCGGTTGGGAGTAAAACGCCAGGTTCCAGTCGATTTTCACGAATATAATTCATGACTTCGTCTTTTACGAGTTGGTAAAGCAGGGGTTTTCTCACCATTGTTTTCACCGAGTTTAACTTTCCACCCTATGCGTCGATTTGGGGCGACGTAAAGGATATAAATTGGCAAGGCCAAAACAAATATCTAATGTCTGGATGTTAAACATTTATACAGCCATTTGTCAAGAAAAATTTTTGCAGAGGGGGCAATGGTTGTCCGTACGCTCTTTAACTCCCGAAGCCGACCATCCCACGTTCCTCCATTGGTTTGTTTTGGGTTAAACCCCGCAATCGTTTGCACCTCCTTCATTCAAAATTAAAAGGCCCTCAAGGTTGGGTAGGGCCTGTTGGAGCCTTTTGTGCCTTGAGAGCCTTTAGAAAAGCCTATGTAATGTTCCAACAGTCTTACCCATTTATCTTAACCATCTGTCTTCATCTAAAACTGGGCCAAAAATATTAAAAGTTTTTATTCTGGCCTAACCTTGCATTCAATATTAAGTTTATAAAATTGCCTAAAATTCTTATCTTAGGTCGCTCAGGTTGATTAGCCTGAACCTGGAGTGTGGACTCAGGTCAATGGTTTTTATGCCTTTAATAGATAGGTTTATTGGAGGGGTGGGAGGGCTTTCCAGACCTATATCGCCTTGGGTTTTTGTGTTTTAAAAAATGATAATAATTGGGAAGTGTTGTGTGATTATTCGGAGTTCACATAGTGTCTACATAGTGTATTCTAAATCAAAAAACACTAATAAAATCAACTAAAAAATGGTGGAGGCGGCGGGAATCGAACCCGCGTCCGAGAACCTTCCGACAAAGCATCTACATACATAGCCTGTATTTTAAATTCGCCTCTAAGGCCTCCTACAGGCAGGATTCCCGAGAGACTATCCTATTAGGTTTCGCCCCTCTTCTATAGGATTCGGAGAGGGACTATCCTGTTTTTCTGACATCCTGATCCTGCCCTACAGGCAAGGACAGGGAGGACGCCTAGCTGCGGTTAGGCAGCCAGGGCATAATCGTAGTTGTTTGCGATTATGTTTAACCCCATTTGTTTTACGAGCCAATGGGACCTCGGTATGCAGCCCTGACGTCAACGATCCCCGTCGAACCCTTTTCGCCCCCTTTCCATCTCGCGTTCCATGGTTTTCTTCTTGAGAGTTTCCCTCTTGTCAAAGAGCTTCTTTCCCTTCGCAAGAGCAAGATCTACCTTAACCCTTCCATCGACAAAATAGAGCTTGAGCGGAATCAGCGTATATCCCCTCTGCTCCACTTTGCCGATGAGACGTTTGATCTCCTTTTTGTGAAGCAGGAGTTTCCTCGTCCTCAACGGGTTGTGATTCAATCGGTTAGCCTGAGGATAAGGGCTGATATGAGCATCGACAAGGAAGACCTCGCTCCTCTTGATATCCCCGTAACTATCCCCCAGGTTGACCTTTCCCTCCCGCAGGGATTTGACCTCAGACCCGAGCAGGGAGACCCCGGCCTGGACCGTCTCCTCAATAAAATAGTTATGAAATGCCTTTCTGTTCTGGCAAATCAACTTTTCACCCATCTCTCAAAACCACGCATAGAGCATAGCGCTGAGCGCATAGCGATAACAAAGTCAAATAGTTAGGCTAATAGGAAATTCACCTTATCGGCTGTTATATTCATTTTAGCGGAAAAACAGATTTAAATCAAAGAATTCCTTCACTCTAAATGCTCTCCAGAGGTCAATTTGCTGGTGGGTTCTCGCCATGCCATGCGCTCTGCGTTCTCTTAGACACGGACGGGCAGCTCGATGAGGAAGGTCGTGCCTTTGGGTTTGTTGTCCCGCACCCGAATATATCCACTGTGATCGGAGATGATGGCGTTGACAATGGCCAGCCCTAATCCCGTCCCGCTTTTCTTAGTGGAGAAATAGGGCTCGAATAGTTTCCCCTTGTCTTCATCAGAGATTCCACAACCATCGTCACTCACCTCGAGGCGGACCGTCTGCAATTGGGGATTGTAACTCGTCCGGATTCTGATCTTCCCTCCGTTTTCGATAGCGGCAAGACTATTCTTGATCAAATTGATCATCACCCGCTTCATCTGATCCCGGTCGACGTTGAGGATGGGAAGCTCGCTGGCATTAAATTCAAATTGGACCTGTTTTTGGAATCCTTGAAAAAGAAGGAGCGTTTCCTGAATGATCTCATTGAGATAATTGGGAGTAGGCTGGGAAGCCGGCATCCGGGCAAAGTTCGAAAATTCATTGACCATCCCCTTCAATTCTTCAACCTGTTTCACAATCGTCCGGGTGCATTCATCAAAGACCGTCCCATCGGGCTGGAGTTTCTCCAAGTATCGTTTCCTCAGCCGTTGCGCAGAAAGTTGAATGGGGGTGAGCGGATTCTTGATTTCATGGGCAATTCGACGCGCCACTTCCCTCCAGGCCGCCATCCTCTGGGCCTTGATCAACTGGGTGAGGTCATCGAAAACAGCCACGACCCCCAGGGATTTTCCCTCTTCATCCTTCAGGGTCGTCAGATTAATCAATAAGGATAGGGATTTCCCCTCCAGGTTCACAATGACTTGCCTCTCGATAGAATCTTTCCGGGAAGATTTAAGTTCGTTCAACAATCGCTCAATCTGTCCGACATACTCCCTCGGCAATACCTCGGAGAAATTTTTCTCCAAGACGGCTTCTCCCTTGATCTCTAACATCTGCTCCGCGGAAGTATTGATCGTGGTCACATTTCCATTTTCATCGATAGAAATCACTCCAGCGGCCACATTTTTCAGGACGATCTCCATGTACTTCTTCCGTTGTTCCAACTCAGAACGGCTCACCTGGAGGTCGCCCGTCATCTGATTGAAGGATTGGACAAGCATCCCAATCTCATCGGATGCTTTCATCTGAATTCGAAAATTGAGGTCTCCTGAAGCAATCCGAGAGGTGGCCTCCGCCAGGTCTTTGATGGGTACAGTAATGTCCTTGGCCAAATGGAAACCAAACCAAGTGGCCGAGAAGACGATGAGAAGGGTCACCATCAACAGGGCCATCATGTAGCTAAACTTGATCGGCTTTTTCAAAATCTTCAATTGTTTATATTCCACAAAGGCCTGTGAGATCTCACGCATTTTGACCGTTAGACTCTTCGGAATAAAATGCGCTGCCACGACGATTCCCGCCACCTCCCCTGCCTCCGACGCTTTGAAAATGGGCGCGATACCGGTAATCATCTCTCCTTCCCCCACAGACAGGATTCTGGAAACCTCTTTCCCTGAAAACCCTGCATCTAACAAATCCTTCGGAAGTTGGAGAGAAACAGGTTTGAGTGTGGGATCCTCTGCCAGAATCACACTCCCCTCTCCCTTCAAAGATATCCCAAGGCTGCTGAGAGAGTATTCCTTTCGTTTGGCTTCGAGCTGTTCCCTCAAAAAGCCTATTTCTCTTGATCCCTTGTGAATACCCTGCTCGGAAAGGGACTTACCGACCTGCTGAGCGGCGGAAACCGCATCGTTGGCAAAATCTCGATAATAGGTCTGGGCCACTTCTAAGGACCCTTGAAGGGATTGCTCCACCTGGGCGCTAAACCAGTGCTCCACGCTGTTCGTGATGAAACCCACGGCTACCAAAAAGAGGAGAATGGTTGGAATGAGGGAGAGGCTGACAAAAGCCACCACCAATTTGGTTCTGAGCCTGGCTCCTAAAACTTTCCGTTTCCGCTCAAAGATCAGTTTTACCAGATTCCGGATCACCAAAAAAATCAGGAGGAGAATCAGGATAATGTTGATATTGATCAGGCTGAAGATGATGATATTGTTGGCGACAGGGATTTTCCCCTCTATTTGGGGAAATTTCATCTCGATGGTTGTAAAGATGAGAATGAGGATGGAGATGATTCCAATGATGATCAGCTCATTGCGTCGTCTTCTTGCTTCAGGGGAAAGTGTCTTCTTCATACTTCTTCCATCCCCGAATCTCAAAGTAACAGAGGTTCGAGATGCCAACCGGTTTCAATTCTCCACGTTGAAGCTGACCTTCCAGGTCCCGTTCATCCCCTTCACATTCACATCTTTGATGGCAGCTTTTTGGCAGAAGGCTGAGAGCGGAAAAAACCAGACCAAAAGGAAGGTCATCCCTCCGATTATCCACTTTTTATGAATCCGAAGTTGCATACAAACCCTTTAAATTTAAAATCCGAAATTTGGATCCCCTCACCCTCTCCCCCCCTCAAGAGACTGTGTCGTAATAGCGAATATGAAAAAAAATGAATCCTTCGGTGTTAGAGAATGCAAAGTTGATAGGGGACAGGCGGCTGGCTGAGGAAACTTTAGAGCGGAACCTTTTATCATGTAAATTCGTACGTATATACTTCATGAAGTCGCCATTTCCGAGGGCAAGAAGATTGACCCTCCCTCTCGGAAATCCGCAATTCTAAAGCTTCCGAAGCTGGTCACCTGGCCCTCACTGCGATTTCGACACACTCTCCAGGGGGGAGGATGAAATAAAAAAAGGGGAGCCGAAAGGAACCATAAGCCGAGTTCTGTCATCCCGACCCTGCCTTTCAGCGGGAATCGGGAGGATGGCCATTTATCTAGGGCCTTGATTGCCCAAGGCCTCAAGCGACCTTACCCGTTCCGCCTTTGTCCTGAGGCAATGGCCTCGGGACGAATTTGAATGGGCTTTTCTTATCCCCCGCCTTCAGCGGGGGAAACGGAACCTATTTGGTCTTGCTCCGGATGGGGTTTACCTAGCTACCCCAATCGCTCAGGGTACTGGTGAGCCCTTACCTCACCTTTTCACCCTTATCCCGACTTTCGTCGGGACGGTATCTTTTCTGTGGCACTTTCCTTACCCCGAAGCCCTGTGTTGTCAGGGTTCCGGGACAGTCCGTGTTACGGACCACCCTGCCCTGCGGAGCTCGGACTTTCCTCCCCTCCTGATTTCCTGCTTCGCACGATCTCAGAAGGAGCGACCATCTGCTTCCCTTCAACTCCCCTCCTTTCCTTAGACTTCTGAAAAACCCCAGAAATCTTTGATTACACCGATTAGGAACGATTACGCAGATCTGAATTGAAAAACCTGTACAATCATTTTTTGGAATCTGTGTAGTCAAGAGAGCTTATCGTAGTTTTTGTGCCTCTCTTCCTTTTTCCCTCGCCATCCTCCTCTGGATGGCCTGATTTGCCAAACGGTCTGCCTCTTCATTCTCTTCCCTCGGGATGGATCGGATCTCAAAGGATGAAAATGTTTCTAAATTCTGGAGCACTCTTTTATGGAGGGCCTTTAAATTTAAATCCTTCACTCGATAGACGCCTTTAATTTGTCTTTCTACCAATTCTGAATCCGTGAAGATTTGAAGGCTTTCACCCTCCAGTCTTCTTGCCTCCTTCAGCCCTAAAAGAAGGGCCCAGTATTCTGCTTCATTATTGGTCTTGTGACCGAGATAGCGGCTCACCTCCGAGATTTTCCTTCCTTCTCCATCCGTAATCCAAATCCCTGCCCCTGCCCTTCCCGGGTTCCCCTTGGAGGCCCCGTCAATATAAATGACCAATCGACTTTCGGGCCCCGGGGATTTCATTTTCTATCTCGATCTCCGTCCCAATACAGAATTCGGTTGCAGTGGGGACACCGAACGAGGGCGTTGTTTTTCTGAACCTCAATAAACATTTGAGGGGGGACGTTTAAAAAACAGCCTTGGCAGGTCTCATTCTTTACGCTGACCACACCCACCCCCTGTCTCTTTTCCTTCAGGGTACCGTACAGCTTGACCAGTTTGGATTCGATCTGCTTGGAAAGAAGCTCCCTTCGTTCCACCCGTTCGCTCCATGCCTTCTCGCCTTGGGCCGTCTTTTCTTGAAGTTTTTTCCGCTCCCCTTCAATCTTTTCCAGGGTGCTCCCCATTTCCTTCTCCCTTTTAGAGAGGTCCTTCTTGAGCTCATCGATCTCATCCATAACCTGGAGGATCTCCTCTTCTATACGGCTGTTCGATTCCTTGATGGTATCGATCTCGCTGAGAAGGGCCTGATATTCCTTGTTGGTCTTCACTTCGGACATCCTTCCTTCTGCCCGCTTGATTTTTTCCTGCTCCGTGTTGAGATGCCCCTCTTTCTGCCTCCGTGTCTTTTCTAAGGATTCGACCTTCTCCCTTTCCTTCTGAATCCTCTCCTTCTCGATCTTCTGTTTTTCATCCAGTTTTTTAATCTCCCTGGGATACCGGTCTTTTTCTTCCTTGATGCCCTTCAGTTCAAGATCAATTTTTTGAAGCTCCCAAAGCAGTTTTAATTGCTCCCTCAAGCGTTGCCTCCTATCCGCCAAATGTTGCGGCAATAAGTCTTAAGGATTCGACCCCAAACAAAAAGAGTGCACCCCTTGGGTGCACTCTTTTTGTCCCGTCCAGACTCACGGAGCATCCCTTTTTTTATCCCAAAGGCGTGCATAAGAAATTCTCCCCTTACCTGGTGGGCCCACCTGGGTTCGAACCAGGGACCTACCGGTTATGAGCCGGTGGCTCTTCCAACTGAGCTATGGGCCCATTCTTTATTATATGTTATCCCTCAAGGGTGTCAACCCCATGCACCACGCTGGGTGCATGGTTTCACCTTGAACCACACGAACCAGGGCTAGAACCCTGAACCACTTAGCGTGCAGGGGAACGCCCTGAACCTCACATGGTTCGGGGTTACGTTTCCAGAAAACTTTTCAACTTTCTAGCCCGGCTTGGATGCCGCAACTTCCTTAACGCCTTTGCTTCGATCTGCCGGATTCTTTCCCGGGTGACATTGAAATCCTGTCCCACCTCTTCCAGGGTATGGTCGTATTTTTCTCCAATTCCGAATCGCTTCCTTAAGACCTTCTCCTCCCTGGGGGTGAGACTGGCCAAGACCTTTCGAGTCTGCTCTGACAAATTGGCGCTGATCACAGCCTCCTGCGGGGAGATGACCGCTTTGTCTTCGATGAAATCCCCCAAATGGCTATCTTCCTCCTCACCGATGGGTGTTTCAAGGGAGATGGGTTCTTTGGCAATCTTCAACACCTTCCTCACCTTATCCAAGGCCATATCCATCTTCTCGGCAATTTCCTCGGGAGCCGGTTCTCTCCCCATCTCTTGGACAAGATATCTCGTCGTCCGAATCAGTTTATTGATCGTCTCAATCATATGAACGGGGATCCGGATGGTCCGCGCCTGATCGGCAATGGCCCGTGTGATGGCCTGCCGGATCCACCAGGTCGCATAGGTGCTGAATTTATACCCTCGTTGGTATTCAAATTTATCCACCGCCTTCATCAACCCGATATTCCCTTCCTGAATGAGGTCTAAGAATTGAAGCCCGCGATTGGTATATTTTTTGGCAATCGAGACGACCAGCCGCAGATTCGCCTTCACCAATTCACTCTTGGCCTCCTTGGCTTTGGTCTCCCCTTCCAGGATGGCCTTCACCGCGGTGCGCAGCTTGCCAGCCGTCAGCCCGCATTCCATTTCCGTCTTATGAATCTTCCTTTGGACATCCATGGCTGCCCGGGAAATCTGCTGGAGATCGGCTCTACTCAATTTTCGGGTTCTAAGAAGCTTCTTCTCGGTCACACTCCCTGCCTTCAACTTCTTCAGATAGGTCCGCGCCTCCGGGATGGAAATCCCCCGCTTGTCTTCCATCTTCTTAATTTCATTCTCCCCCTTCTCCACCCGGTTCAGCATCTGTTTCATCCTCTGAACGACCTTGTTAATTTGAGTGTCTCTCAGATTCATCTGGTTGAAAAATTCCAGGATCTCTTCTTGCTTCTTCTTAATCTCTGTTTGCCTCTTCTTAATTCCTTTCTCTTTCTTCTTCGTCTCCTTCCGTTTCTTCTTAACCTTTCCCTGAAGCCTCCCCTTCAACACGGCCCCCCCTCTCAGGAGCCTCCGAATATCTTCACCTTTTCGCTTAATCTTTTCGATGAGGTCCAGAATCTTTTTCTTCTGGATCTGCTCTTCCTCAAAGCTTGCCTCCTCCTCATCAATCTCGTTCGTCAGTTCCCGGATCTCCACCTTGCCAGCCTTAATCAGGTTGCCCAGATTGATGACCTCTTTAACCGCCATGGGACAGTTCAAGACGACGCTCAGCACCTCTCTCTTACCGCTTTCAATCCTCTTGGCGATCTCCACTTCTCCTTCTCGGGTGAGGAGGGACACCGATCCCATCTCACGGAGATACATCCGAACGGGGTCCGTGGCTTTGCCAAGGGTCTCCATTTCCAGTTCATCGCCTTCCTCTTCTTCTTTCTCTACGGCCTTCTCTTCCTCTACTTTCAACCCCTGGAGATCATCCACCACATCAATGTCCATTTCATCGAACATCATCAGGACATCATCGATCTGGTCAGAGGAGACGATATCGTTGGGAGGAAGTTCGCTCGCTTCATCCAAGGTCAGAAATCCCTTCTCCCCTTCCATATTAATCAACTGCTCAACCTCTTTGATCTTTCCTCCCTTCGCCATCGACTTCTCTCCTACCCTTTCCGAGTATTATCCTTTTGAAGATTTTTCTCCCTCTTCGCCAGCTCCTGGTGTTCCCTCAAAAGAGGGACGAGGCTTCTTTCCTCTTGCTGTTTTTCTGCCTCTTTGATCCGCCTGAGCAACTCGCCCTTTTCTTTTTTTAACCTCTTTCCACGAATCTTTTGCATACAGTCCTGCAAGATCCTTCCCCGATCTCCCCCCTCCAGCCCACTTTCCTGAAAGGCAAACTCGCACAACCTTCCTTTGAGCGTCTCCTCAAAACTGGCTAAGGCCTCGGGCAGATCAAGCCTTCCTTTTCTCTGATAAAGATCTTCCAGGGCCTTGGCGATTTTTTGCAAGATCGGGCTCTCAAATTCCTTCAGGACGCCCTCCTGTGAAATGGTCGGGATGACTTCGGGGTGGTGAACCATAAGACGGACCACCATTTCTTCTGACTTCGGAAAAGTCCTGTCCAGGGAGGACTCTTTTGAATCCTCCCCTTCTTTGGGACGCCCCTTGGGAGAGGATGGGAGCATTTCGTAGAGAAAAGATTCTTTGACATCCAGTCTTTCTGCCAGGGCCTTCGTATAGAAATCTCTTCGAATCCTGTCCGGGATTTTGCCGAGTAGGGCCAGCCCCTCTTTCGCTATCCTCACCTTGCCGTCGACAGATTTCACATCATAAGTCCTCATCAGCCGTTGAAAAAAGAAATCGATGAGGGGAACAGCCTGTTCCACCCTTTTCGTGAAATCTTCCAAATTTCCTTTTCTTAAAAACCCGTCCGGGTCTTCCCCATTCGGGAGGATGACCGTCTTTCCTGCCACTTCCTCTTCTAAGAAAAGCGGAAGGGAGCGAAGGGTTGCCTGGACCCCTGCCTGGTCTGCATCAAAGAGGGTAATCAAATTTTTCGTATATCGCTTCAGGGTCCGAATATGTTGCGGGGTCAATGCTGTTCCTAAAGTGGCAACACTGTGCCTCCATCCATATTGGTGGAGGGTTAACAGATCGAAATAGCCTTCGACCACTATAATACAATCCTTGTCCGTCGCATAACGCTTGGCCACCTGGAGGCCATAGAGTACCTCTCCTTTATGATAAATACTTGATTCCGGGGAATTGAGGTATTTGGGTTCTCCCTCTTTGATTATCCTTCCCCCGAATCCGACGATCCGTTGATGAAGGTCAAAGATGGGAAAGAGGATACGGCTTCGAAAGGCATCGTACCAGCCTTCTCTCTTTTTGGGAAAAATTAAGCCCAGTTCGCGCGCCAGGTCGAGAGAAACCTTCTTCTCGCGCAAATGCTCGACCAATCCGTCCCAACGGTCAGTGGAATATCCTAACCCATGTTCCGCAACGACCTCCTGGCTGATCCCCCTTTGAGATAAATACCTTCTTCCCTCCTCCCCTTCTCGCCGCCTGGTTAGGAGATCACGGAAATATTCTGACGCAATCCGGTTGATCTCAAAGAGGCTCTCCCTCTTATCCATCTGCTTCTTTTGGGACGCAGAAAGTTCGCGGGCAGGGAGTCTCACCCCATAGCGCTTTGCCAGTTCTTCCACCGCCTGCGGGAAAGAATAATGTCCCGCCTTGATCAAAAAGGTGAAGACATCTCCTCCTTCCCCGCAGCCGAAGCAATGAAAAATCTGTTTCTCCTCATTAACCATGAAGGAGGGTGTCTTTTCCGAATGGAACGGGCAGAGTCCCCTGTGGTTCCTTCCGGTCTTTTTAAGCGTCACATAATCCGAGACCACTTCCAGAATGCTCGACCGATCCCGAATTTCTGAAACTTTCTCTTCGGATAGGAGTCCCGTAGCCAAACGAATCACCTCAATTCAACGATCGTGATCCCACGACCCCCTTTCAGCGCCTCCCCGGAAGAAAAACTCTTGACCGCCCCATGTCCGTTTAGGTATTGACCGATGGCACTTCGCAACCTCCCAGAACCCACCCCATGGATAATCTGGACTTTCTCCAATCCATGGAGAAGGGCTTGGTCGATAAACTTATCAACCCTGGGAAGAGCATCCTCTACGGTCAGACCGATGACGTTTAACTCAAAAGAGGGCTCCTCGCCAGGCCCTTTTAAAAAAAAGGGCCGGTCTTCCTGAATCCCTGTCTCCCTCTCCTCTTCCCCATCCGTCACCTGAACGATCTCAGAGAGCGGAGCTTTCACTTTGGCTTTATCCGTCAGCACCTCCGCTCGATTCAACGGTTTGACGACGCTCATCAAGATCCCGTCGCTCCGAAGGCTCTCTATTCTAACACGTTCCCCGACCTTCAAGCCACCCGGAGCCGCAGAACCTCCTTTTCTTCTGGCCGACGGGAATGACTTCTCTCTGATCTCCTGGAGCTCTTTCCGCTGAAGATGAAGATGGGGTTTTTCCTCTTTGCGGCGGCGGATCCATTCCTTCAACTCCTCTTCAACCTTCTGGACCGCCTTCTTTGCCTTTTCCTCCGCCTTGGAATAAATCTCCAGTCTCCTCTCCTTGATCGTCCCCAGTATTTTTTTCAGTCTTTGACATTCCAGCTCAGCCTCCACTTTGATCTTGGAAGCTTGTAGCTTTTCTCTCTCCGCGTCTCTCTTCAGCCTCTCCAGAGCCTCTACCGCACGGGCTACTTCCTCACCGCTTCCATCCTGATGAGTATGGGCCGCTTCGAGCACCTTTCCGGAGATCCCCAGTTTCTCAGCGATCAAGAAGGCATTGCTCAACCCTGAGGATCCATAGACAAGTGTATACTTGGGCTCCAGGGTCTTCTCGTCAAACTCAACTGCTACATTCTCCACATCCGGATGAAGGTATCCATAGGCTTTGAGCCGATCAAAGTGAGTGGTGACCACAACCGAAGCCCCCTTCTCCCGAAATCGATCCACGAA
>JBAVGF010000194.1:0-17572 GCA_049684675.1 Thermodesulfobacteriota bacterium
CTTCATCACCCGTCCCTGTACTGTTAAAGAGCTTAAGAGCAACTGAAATAATTCTAAACAAAAATCGAGAAAATATCAAAAAGAATAACTCTGCCCTCATCCAGATGGTCCCGGCGGCGGATTCTCCGGGGTCAAACTCGAAAATACACTTAGAAGGAGGTTGCCCTAAATTACACAAACAGTTAAAAGGGGCCTTTCGGTTGATCAGAAACTTACCGTTGAAATGCATAAAATCGGAAAAGAAGGATGCCCTTTAAGCACCACCTGAAAAGAAATTCTTCTTCAAGCCGAACCTATTTTCATATGAGGACTGGAGCTCATGCCGCCGCACCTGGAGAACCCTCGGCGCTTTTTCGGATCGGCCGGCAACCTATCAAGAAGACTGCAAGAATAGCAACGGATCTATCCTCCGTTGACACTTTTTGTCACTTTCGGGCCCCTTTGTCATCTCCGAATTTCCCTTTTGTCTATCATTCACCCTGAAGTGAGCGGAAGCGCCTACTTCTGGGAAAATGATGAAGGATAGGGTTTTAACTGAGGAATTTGTAAGTAAGTTCCTGGTTGATGTGGACAAGTGGAGTAAACATCGATCAAGGAATAGACGTCTGGAATGAAACTTGCAATTTGCTATCACCAAATGGGGAAATGAGACAATCCAATAGACAAATGGAGGGGTTAGCGAATGGATAGGATACTGATTATTCAAGACAGCCCTTCAGTAAACGCAATGCTGAAGTTTAGACTTGAGTCGGGGGGATTTTCTGTGGAAACGGCTGAGACGGGCGAAGAAGGCGTCGAGAAAACAAAAGCGTGCCAATACCAACTTATTCTATTGGACTACAACCTCCCGGGAATTAACGGAAGCCAGGTATGCCGGATACTAAAGGAACAAGATAACACCCAAAATACCCCCATCGTATTCATGTCTGCCAAAGACGAGGACAAACTGCGCCAAATCACAAAGGAAGCAGGGGCCGATGGCTATGTCGGATTACCCTTTGAGGGAAAAAAGTTCATTGAGAAGATAATGGGGTTCCTCAAAGCACGCAAGCCGTGAGCGATGGGTCCTACCGATTGGACTTAGAAAATGTTTAGGCGATGAAAAAAGAATTACTGCCGGAGAGGATGGATGAAATAGCAGAAACCGCAGAAGGGATGGCCCACCCTAATGAAGATCTCTACGAGAGAGAAGAGCTGAAAGAGCAAACCCGGCAGATTATCGTATTTCGCCTATCTCGAGAATGGTATGGAGTAGGGATTGCAAAAGTAAGAGAAGTCATCAAAGTGGGCAAGATAACGTATCTCCCCTCAAGCCCAGAATATATCGCGGGAATTGTGAACTTAAGGGGGAAGATTCTTTCTGTTACAGATTTAAAGAGAATGATTGGTCTGCCTCATGAAGAGCTGACCGACAAGGCAAGGATCATCGCCGTTGAATCGGGGATGCTGGAGACAGGGCTCTTGGTGGATGAAGTAGTCGAATCGATCGAAGTACCGGTAAGCAAGATTGAACCTGCACTCGTCACCCTGCCTGCAGAAGAAGCCGAGTACATAGAGGGGCAGTGTAAGGTAGACAATAAGTTAATTGCTCTCGTAAGCGTAGAGAAGATATTGGAAAAGAAGGGATAGACACAAGCAGCTCATGTAGATTGCCCTGTTGAGCTGAAAGGAGGCTGGAAATGCTACGATTAGGGCCATTTTCGAAATTGAGAAACAAATTAATCCTCTGTTTCCTCATCCTCACCCTGCTGCTGTTGTTTGGGATGAGTGCCATAAATTATAGTGCCAGCAAGGCGGCCCTGAAGAAACAAATTTTGTCTGGGTTAGAAGATGTGGCGCATGGTGCGATCGACCGAATAGGCCAGGCGATGCATGCGTCCTATCGTGATGTGCAGCAATGGGCCGAGCTTGACATAGTAAAGGAGGCCTTCACACACGGGTCTCCGGAGAGGGCCAGCAGGTTTTTCGGCAATCTGACCGCGAATAACAAACTTTATAGGGCGGTCGTTCTCTTCGATGGTGAAGGCAAATTGATCGCCTCCAGTCATCCCTCACTCATCGCCAGATCTAAAGAGGAGAAACAGAAGGAGTTTGACCAAAAATATTTACAAGCTGGCAAGGAGGCAGAACCGGTTTGTGTACGGGATTTCAGATTTTCAAGCTTAGTAGGAGATTATACTGTCAGCTTTAGCTCATTGGTAAGAAATGAGAAAAGAAAACCAATGGGAATCGTAACCTTGTTCATCAATTGGGCAATGATTCAAGAATTCGCTACGGGTCAGCAGATCAGGGGCGGCGGCGATCGGATGGGTATGTTATTGGGAGGTGGTGGGAATATCATCATCGGTCATCAGGATCCCTCTTTTCTGGGCAAGAAGCTTCAGGAAGTATTGCCGATCAGTTTTTCTTCCCCCCCTTTTGGGAATGAAATAAAAGGATCGGGCGAAATTAAAGCAAAGAATGCCGTAAGATCCATGGCTTTTTACAGGGTTCAGGGTCTCCAGGGCCTTAAACCCTTTGTCTGGACACACCTCGTCCTGGCAGATTCAAAAAGCCTCTTCACCCCCATCAATACCTTGAGAAACAAGATGCTCACCTCCCTTGTCGTCGTCATCGGTTTAGCTTGGATCACGATTTATCTTCTTACGAGAGGGCCATTGCGGGAATCGGATGAAAGATTTAGAAGCTTGGTTACCCATGTCCCTATCGGATTGAGCACCGTGAATAAGAGGGACAGGGTTGAGTATGTCAATCCCAAGTTTACAGAGATATTCGGATATACCCTGGAAGACATTCCCACGGGCAGTGACTGGTTCGAGAAGGCCCACCCTGATCCGGAGTACCGCCAGAAGGTTCTAGCTTGCTGGAAAGAAGACTCAGGTGCGGCGAAGACGGGCAAAACCCCCCCATGGGTCTTCACAGTAACCTGTAAAGACGGCTCCTTGAAGGAAATTCTCTTCAAACGTGTTGCCTTCACCGATGAAAGTCACTTAGTGACCTATGAGGACATCACGGATCGCAAGCAGGCAGAGCAGGCGCTTCATGAATCGGAGGTTAAGTATCGCACATTGTTTGATGAGTCCAAAGAGCCGTTATTCATCACTACGACGGATGGGAATTTTGTCGACCTGAATGAAGCCATGGTTCAGCTTTTCGGCTATGACAATAAAGAAGAGCTCATGAAAATCAAGGTGGCCCAAACCTATTTCAACCCCGAAGATCGAAGCAAGTTTCAGGAAATCATGACAAGACAGAACTATGTAAAGGATTTGGAGCAAGAGCTGAGAAGGAAGGATAGGAGCAAAATCTATGCTTTGCTAACGGTGACCACGAGGAGGGATCGTGAGGGAAATATTATTGGCTACAAGGGGACGATCAAGGACATCTCCGAGCGCAAGCAGGCAGAAGAGGCGCTGCGCCAAAGTGAGGAGAAATATCGAAACATTCTTGAAAGCATCGATGAGGGTATTTACGAAGTAGACCTTGCCGGTAACTTTACCTTTCTCAACGACTCGATGGGCCGAATATTTGGGTACCCGAAAGAGGAATTGATAGGTATGAATAACCGGCAGTATACAGATCAAGAGAACGGAAAAAAATTGTTTCAAACCTTTAATCAAATCTACAGAACAGGGGAATCCGGTGGAGAATGTAATTATGAGATTACAAGAAAAGATGGAACCAAAAGATACCTTGAGACATCTGCATCGTTAAAAAAAGACTCATCAGGTAAACCGATAGGGTTTAGAGGGATTGCACGGGACATCACAAATCTCAAGCGAGCGGCGGAGGACCTGCAAAGGGAAAAGCAAGCAGTGCAGAAGCTGGCCGAGGAAAGGGAGGCCGTGTCTAACATCGGACGAATTATTAGCTCAAGGCTGGAAATTCATAAGGTCTACAAGTACTTTGCCGAGGAGGTAAGGAAAATCATCCCCTTCGATAGGATTTCGATCGATATCATTCATCCCGATAGGGCGGGTTTCTCCACAGCCTATGCCCTTGGGAAGGGTGCTGAAGGCCTTCGGGCCGACGAAATCATCCCCCTTGCCGGATCCACCACCGAAGAAGTCATGCGCACACAGTCGAACCTGCTTTTACAGACGGAGGGCATCGAAGAGGTTGGAAATCGCTTTTCCCAACCCTTACACACTTTTCAGGCCGGATTTCCGTCGCTCATGGCGATTCCCCTGATCTCCCAAAATCAGGTTATAGGAACACTGAACTTACTATCCTCAACCCCGAATGCCTACACGAAAGCGAACGTAAGTCTTGCCGAGAGTATCGGAGCCCAGATCGCCGGCACCATTGCCAGTGTGCAGATGTACGAAGATATGAAGCGGATGGTCAACCACATCCGCAATGCAGGCCTCCAAATCAGCACATCTTCGGCTCAGATTCGCGCTGCTTCTGAAGAACAGGCAACGGGAGCAGCGGAACAGTCCTCTGGGGTTAGCGAGGTGACCACCACCATTGAGGAACTCAACACCACAGCCACTCGCATCGCCCAGAACGCTGAAACAGTAGCCAGGTATGCCGGGGACACCTTGGCAGGGATGCAGGAGATAAATATGAAGGTGAATGATACGGCGAGGAAGATTCTTGCCTTAGGTGAGAAATCCCAGTCCATCGGTAATATCACAAAACTGATAGATGATATCGCCGACCAGACGAACCTGCTGGCCTTAAACGCGGCCATTGAAGCGGCCCGGGCGGGAGAGGTAGGAAGGGGTTTTGCAGTGGTTGCCCAAGAGGTGAGGAAACTTGCCGAGCGTTCCTCTGAATCAACCGAGGAAATCCGTCAGATTATAAATGAAATCCAAGGAGAAACAAACACCACGATCATGAGTATCGAAGCTTCCACCAACTGGGTAAAAAAAGGTCTGGAGATGATAGAAGAGACGGCAAAATCCGCAAAGGAGATCTCCATCGCTACACAACAGCAAAAGTTTGCCTCCGAGCAGGTGGTGCGGGCCATGAGGGAAATAGATTCCGTAACCAAACAGTTCGTCTCTTCAACGAGACAAGCGGCGGCCTCCGCAGCACAGCTCAACACATTATCGGAGGAGCTTAAGCGCGCGATAGCGGACGTTAAGTCAGAAGCGCGGGAAGCGGGGAAAACGAAGGATTTGAAGTATGCCTGAGATGAAAGATCTCATCGCGATTTTCAAGGCTGAAACCGAAGAGCATCTAACCAAGCTGGATAATGGGCTCGTAGAGTTAGAGAAGCAGCCTGACAACATCGAACTGGCAAGTAGCCTCAATAGAGAAGTGCACACCCTGAAAGGCGCAGCCCGGGTTTTCGGGTTTTATGATATTCAGGATATCGCCCATAGGATAGAAGACATATTTGAAGGGGTCGCCGGAAAAAGGGCCGTTTTCAATTCCTCGATGGCTGAAGGAATATTCAAAGGACTGGACGCCATCCGGGCCATCTTAGAAAAGATAGTCCAAGAGAAGAAGATAGACGCCGAGGTCGATGTCGATGCCTCGGATATTTGCAGGGAGCTGGAAGAGTGCATTTTTGCGGCCCAGGCAGTCCGAATCCGGAGGAAACGAGAGAGAGGGCCTAAGAGGGAAAAAGAGACTGCCGAAACCCAGGCAAAAGACGTACAAGAGAAAGGCAACCAAGAGAGGGAACAGGAAGGGAGAAAGGCGCCGGACAAAGTCGTGGGGTGCACGAGCGAAGCTGTTGTCCCTCACCTATCCGCACAAACCGAGGAATACATCCGTGTTCCGATGAGCAGGGTGGACAAACTTCTTTATTTGGTCGGCGAGGTCGTCATCAACAAGATGAAGGCTTCTGCCATGAGCGCTCAGGCAAAAAAGCTCTCCAAGCTCAGCAGGGAGGCCCAGAAAAGTATTTCGAGTTTAAGTGAAGCGGTTAAGAAGGAATTCTCTCCCCAAGGCGGAGAAGTGACAAAGTGGCTCAGTCAATCCGAGGCTCAGATGCAGAGATTGAGGGAACGGACCCAGGAATTATACGATCACGTCTCCACGGAAGCGTTTCACCTTGACCCAGTCATAGATGAATTGCAGGCCAAGATCAAAGAGATAAAGATGTTACCTCTGTCTACTATTTTTGAGGGGTTTCCCCGTATGGTAAGGGATATCGCATCCCAACAAGGGAAAGAGGTCAACTTGGCGATTTCCGGGGAAGAAAACCAACTTGATAAGAAAGTCCTGGAAGGGATAAAGACCTCTCTCATCCATATCCTGCGCAACTGCATAGACCATGGAATTGAAGAGCCTGAGGTGAGGGTTGCCCTGGGTAAACCAAGGGACGGAATGATAAAGGTTTCCGCCTCCCACGAAGGCGACAACGTGGTGATCACCGTAGAGGATGACGGAAGGGGCATGGATATTGCCAAAATAAAGGAAACGGCCCTGAAGAAAAGGCTTCTATCCAATCATGACCTGGATGCGATGTCCGACAAAGAGGTGATGAATATCGTTTTCATGAACGGTTATTCCACGAGTCCCATCGTGACCGACGTTTCCGGAAGGGGAATGGGGCTGGATATCGTCAGGCGGGACATCACAAATCTAAAAGGCCGGGTGATCTTAGACACTGAGAAAAATAGAGGAACAAAGTTCACACTGGTCTTGCCGTTAACCATTGCCATTATTCAAGTGCTCTTGGTAAAGGTGCAGAACATGCTCTTCGCCCTCCCCATCTTCTCCATTACAGAAAGTGTCAAAGTGAGCAGGGACGATCTCTCTGTCATTGGAGGAAGAATGGCAATCCAGTTCCGTGAGCATATTGTCCCTTTGGTAAGATTGAATCAAGTGCTCGGGCTTCCGCTCGCAGGGTATGAAGAGGGAAAGGCAAAGGAAGAAATGTTGGTGGTGATGTCAACCTCCCTCGACAGCCGAGTCGGTTTCATCGTTGACGAAATGGCTGGAGAGGGAGAAGTATTTATAAAGAGTTTAGGGAAGCATTTGGGGAAGGTGAAGAATGTGAGTGGCGCCATCATCATGCCAACCGGTGAGGTCGTGGTCGTCCTGGATATAGCAGACTTGATGGCGCATAGCGCTCTGGGCCTTCCGCGCGTCGCTGGAAAGAAGAGCACCCCCAAAGCGAAGCACAAAGAGAAAAGGATACTGGTCGTGGAAGACGCTTTCTCAACCAGGGAGCTTGAGAAGAGTATACTGGAAACGCACGGATACCTTGTGGATACAGCGGTAGATGGTTTGGACGCACTGGATAGAATGGTAGACAACCAATACGACCTCATTGTCAGTGACGTGCAGATGCCCAGGATGGATGGATTTGAGCTTTGCAGGACCTTAAAGAATAATGAGGGGTACAAGGATATACCCGTTGTGATGGTGACCGCTTTGCAGAAGGAAGAGGATAAAAGGCGGGGGATTGAAGTCGGTGCGGCCGCTTACATCGTCAAGAGCGCATTTGAGCAGACGAATCTTTTGGATACCATTGAACGATTAGTAGGATAGTAGGGTGATATGGAACTGGGAGTCAAGGCCCTGACACGGGTGCTGGTGGTTGACGATTCTCCACTGATGTGCAAGATCCTGACGAATATCCTGAACTGCGATCCGCAGATTCTCGTGGCAGCGGTTGCGAACAACGGGAAAGAGGCGGTAGAACTCGTGCCCCGTCTCAAACCGGATATCATCACCATGGATATGGATATGCCCGTCATCGATGGACTGGAGGCGACGAAGCAGATCATGGCCTCTCACCCTACTCCGATACTGATCGTAGCCTCGACTGTCTTTAAGGCTGGGATGGAGAAGGTATTTAAGGCCATCTCTCACGGCGCATTGGACGTAATTGACAAAAGTGAGTTGGAGTTAGCCGGACAGAAAAGGTCCGGGGAGGCCCTGATCGCGAAGATAAAATTCTTGACCGGTGTGAGAGTCATGGATCGACCACGCGCGAGATTGCGGAATGAAGGGGCCGTCGTTGATCTTAAGGCTCCCGCCATAGAAGTTTCGGATAAGATCGTAGCCATTGTGGCCTCAACCGGGGGGCCACAGGCCCTCCTGGAGATCCTCAAAAGACTTCCTGAAGATTTCCCATGTGGCGTTGTCGTCGTCCAGCACATCACCAGCGGTTTTCTGTCAGGTCTGGTGGATTGGCTGGCCAAGGAATGCAAGATCAAGGTGAAGATTGGAGAGGATTCGGAAGCAATACAACCTGGAGTGGCGTACATCGCCCCGGACAACCTCCAAATGAGGGTAGCGGACAGTGGAAAGATAACCCTTTCGAACGAACCGGCCTGCGGAGGCCACAGGCCTTCGGGAGATATCCTGTTGGAGTCTATAGCCAGGGCCTATGGAAAAGGAAGTGTGGCGGCCATCCTGACGGGCATGGGCAGAGATGGGGCGATGGGAATGAAGGCTGTAAAACAACTGTATGGCAAGACCATTGCCCAAAATGAAAAGAGTTGTGTCGTTTTTGGTATGCCCAAGGCCGCTATCGAAATGGATGTGATCGATAAAGTACTCCCGTTGGAAAGCATCGCGGAAGAGATCGTCTCGATGGTGAGATAGGTATTCGGCCATGCCTTCCAAACGGAGTGACCATTGAGCGAGAGATGCAAAAGGGAAATCTCGAAAAAAAAGAGGCCAGACAGATACTGGTCTTCAGTGTGGCGAGCGAGGAGTTGGGGTTGGATATTTCCTGTGTGCGCGAGGTATTAAGACCGCAGGAGATCTATCCGCTTCCCAAGACCCCGCCCTTCATTGAGGGAGTCATCAATTTGAGAGGACATATCGTTGCTTTAATCGACTTGAGAAAAAGACTCAATGCAAGATCGGTAGAAGACGAAAATAAGAAAAGAATCATCGTCTGCAAGCTAAACAAGTCCATCGTCGGACTCACGGTCAACAGCTTAAGGGAGATTATCGCTTTATCCGAAGAAGATATCAGACCGACACCGGAGGTCGTATCCATGCAGATGGAGGCAGATGTCATATCGGGCATCGCGACGGTCGGTAAAAGGATTATACCCATTTTGGATTTGGAGCACATCCTAACAAAAAAGGAAGTCACCGAACTATCGGCACTTGAGCGATGAAAGATATCTTACCCTTATCCCGAGACGATATTGGTCTTTTTCAAAAGCTGCTCATTGAAACGAGCGGCCTCCGCTTTGACGAAAGCAGGAACCAGGTCTTGCATCACGCCCTTTGGCAGCGTTTACAGCACCGGGGCTACGATTCCTACCGGGAATATTACAACCTTTTAAAATTTCATCCAGAGGGACGTCTTGAGATACGGGAACTCTTCGATTTGGTCACGATAGGCGAGACTTATTTCTTCAGAAATAAGGCCCAGTTTGACGTCCTCATGAGATTTGTTTTGCCTGAAATCATCCAGAGGAAGGTGGATTCAGGGGATAAGTGTATCCGTGCGTGGTCAGCAGGGTGTTCTCGGGGAGATGAGGCCTATTCAATCGCTATGGCGATGATGGAGGTCCTCCCTTCTTTCGAAGAGTGGCGGATCTCCATTTTGGGCACAGACATCAATAGAAAAGGGCTGGCCTGCTCGAAAGAAGCCGTCTACGGCGAAAAGGACATAGGCCATTTGCCGAAGAAATACCTGGAGAAGTATTTCAAGAGCCAGGGCTCCACCTACCTCCTGAGGGATGACGTGAAAGAGTTGGTCGGGTTTGAATATCATAACTTGGCCAGAGATCCATACCTGCATGAAACGATGCAAAATGTAGATATCATCTTTTGTAGAAATGTCATTATCTACTTCGATTCTCAGGCAACCCAGCGGGTCATTGAGAATTTTTATAACTGCCTTGCCCAGGATGGTTATCTTTTTCTGGGACATACCGAAACCCTGTGGCAAATCACCAATAGGGTTGAGAGAGTTGAGTTTCCACAGACATTCATCTACAAGAAGAGGCTGGGCCCGGTTCAGGAAGATGCGACGAAGCCGTTCATGGCTGTCCCGGAGATCAACATCGAGAATCTGACCCTTTCGGCAGCGCCGATCCGAACCTTTGGGGCTGGAGGGGTAACCTCTGTTGCGGAGACGGGCACGGAACAACGCTCTTTCCCGCAGGGATCAGGACGGGGGCTGCAGGAGAAACCCGAACCTTCTGAACAGGTCGAAGACTCGACGCTCCGAGTTGACAAACCCTCTGACGTTCCCTTCCTCCCCTCACCCGATAACATGGCCGCTCAAGACAAAAACCATATCCTCACCCGTCTTGCGAAGGCGACTATCTTGGCGAATGAGGCAAAATACAAAGAAGCGGCGGATATCCTTGGAAAGATCGTAGAGGCGGACAATCTCAGCGTTGAGGCGTATTACCTTTTAGGCGTCTTATCCTACAAGAGCGGGGATTTTAAAGAGGCGGAGGCACAATTCAGGAAGGTGATCTATGTGACGCCCGATTCGGTTCTCGCCTATTTCAACATCGGGAATATGTATCTGTACCAGAGAAAGCTCAAGGAAGCCGCCAGAGAGTTTGGGAACGCCATCCGCCTGTTGGAAAAAAGGCCAAAAGATGAGCAAGTAAAGTTTTGCGAAGATTTCACGGTAGAATTTCTGTTAAGGGCATGCAGGAATACGCTTGCCCAGATCTCCCGGAGGGGAGGATAATATGAAGGAATATGAAAAAATCGAAGCCTATCTCTCATCCGTAAGGCACGACCTGCGCAGCCAACTCATGGTCGTCCGCGAAGGAACGAGCATGATCCTGGATGGTCTCGGAGACTCAAATTGCGACAACTGCTTCACCCTCTTGAGGCCCGCCCTGGAATGCACGGATGAACTGAATAAGCTGATCGGGGAGCTTCTCAGTATCTCTCGGTTTAATGCGATATTGGCACCGGACACGTCCACCAAAGAAGGAAAACCGAAAAGTGTAGAGACGGAGCCTCCGGAAAACGAGTTGGAAATCATGAAAGATGAGCTGAGAAATGAACTGGAAATCATAAAAGACGAAGTGATGGGTATGATCTCCCATGTCATCCGCACCCCGTTGGCCGTGCTCAAAGAAAGCGTGTCCTTGGTGCTGGATGAAATACCGGGAAAACTAAATCCCAAGCAAAAAGAGTTGCTCTCAACCGGAAAACAGAATCTTGATGGTCTGATCCAATCTGTTGAAGAAATATCTGAGAAATCCTGGAATGAAATCGTACACCCAACCCGAGACAGGCTTCTTGCCGGAGTAGAAGCCAAGAAGGAAACGTTGACCCCAAAGAAAAGAATACTTGTCGTAGAAGACCAGGCAGCCATCATTAACATGCTCAGGATGAGATTGGAAGCAAATAATTATGAAGTGATCACCGCAGGCGATGGCCAGGAAGGCCTGGAGAAAGCCCACAAAGAAAACCCGAGCTTGATTATTCTGGACATCATGCTCCCTAAAATGAACGGATATAAGGTTTGTCAGCTTCTTAAGGCCGATCCAAAGTATAATACAATTCCTATCATTATATCCTCCGGGAGGACACCGCAGGAGATCAGGAAGGTGGGTCAGGTGGTTGGGGCCGACGCGTACGTATCGAAGCCGTTCGAAGCGGAAGTGTTGCTCTCAAAAATGAAGGAGCTTTTAGAAAAGAGGGGGATGTAGGGCCGTCGCCAAGGGGAGCTGTTGACCTCCCTATCCCGCTTTGGCGGGACGGGGCACGTTCCGGTCAAACAAAGAGGATAGTTAGATCACGGCGAAAGAGATGGTTAAGAAGAAGATCCTGGTGATCGATGACATGCCAAACATTGTTACCATGGTAAAAGCTCGCTTGGAGGCGAGCGGATACGAGGTGATTACCGCCCTGGACGGGCAGCAAGGCTTGACCTACGCCAATGCGGAGAAGCCAGACCTGATCATATTGGATATCGTTATGCCCGCTGGCGGAGGGTACTCTGTCTATACACGATTAAGAATGTCTCCCAAAACCCGGTCTGTTCCGGTTATTTTCCTTACCGCCAAAGATAAACCGGAGGACGTGGCCAGGGCATATAAGCTGGGTGTCGAGTACTTTGTTAAGAAACCCTATAAGCCGGAGATGCTGCTGGGAACGGTCAAGAAGGTATTGGAATCGTCCGAACATCCTCCTGAGACCAGAGGATCACAAAAGCGAATACTGGTCATCGGGAAAGAGCCGGAGATGGCAGAGTTCGTGAAATTAGTTGAAATGGGCTACGAGGTGACCATCGTATCGAGCATCAAAGAAGGATCGGATGAGGCCAAGACAGATAAGCCGGATGTTATCTTTCTGGATGGGACCCTCGTCAAAGCGAATAACTATGACGGCTTTTATCAGCTGAAGCTGGAATTCGTCTCGAACAAGACTCCCATGATGATATCGGTGACCAGAGGGGAATTGGAGGAATTTCAAAAAAAGATCGAAGGCTTCAGTAGTTATTGCCTGAAGCCGTTTAATTACATCGATCTATTAGGGTACATCAGGGTAGCTTTACAAAAGAATTAACATCGATTTGCCGCGGATCCTCGGAATCGCGCGGAGGAAGGGGACGTCTTAGAAAGGTCCAACCCCTTATGAACTCATCGAAACGAAGCCGCCCGTCCGTAGAAGGGAGGCTGACCGAGCCATCAGAAACCTCCGGTCGAGGAGCAACCTGGCACCGTCTCGACCTCCATCTGCACAGTCCTCATGTGCCGGCTTTTGTGCCGCCTAAGGGGACGAAACGTGAAGACAGGAAAGGTCTTGCCGACGCCTATGTCGAGCAACTGGCAGTCCAAGGGGTTTCCGTCGCCGCCATAACAGACTACAATCAAGTAAACATAGAATGGTTTGAGGTGATTGCTGCAAAAGCCATGAACCGCGGCATCACCCTTCTGCCCGGGGTTGAGATGGCAGTCAGGCAGGGCAAATTGGGTCTCCATATATTGGCTATCTTCCCCGGTGACGCCGACCTGAAGGGCCTAAACACCTTTCTTCGATCGCTTGATAAGAACCCGGCCACCCCCCTGTTTGACAACCAAGGCTCTCATCGGGACATGGACCTGAAAATCAGCTTGACGGACGCCCTGAAGGACTTGCGACGCCGGTTCCACTGTCTATTGGTCTTTCCACACCCCGATCAGGCGAATGGGCTCTGCAAGAATCTCACAGCCGAGGCTGCCGCCAAACTCCTCGTGGACCTAAGACCTGATGCCATCGAATCTTGTCCGGAGATAGAAAAGAATAAACTTCAGTCTACGGGCCTTCTCTCGAAAGATTTCTGGGATCGGATGGCCGTGGTTGAATTTTCCAACCCGAAGCGAATCGAAGAGATCGGAACGCAATGTCGAACCGACGGAGTCCTTCGGGCTACGTACCTGAAACTCAGCGCAATAAATTTAGACGCTCTGCGACTGGCACTTCATGATCCCGAGACCCGCCTGTCCATTGGTGGGGTTCCTTCCGCAATTCACCCGAGAATCCGAAGTATGGTGGTCTCAGGACCGGGCTTTCTGGGAAATCTGAGTATTTCCTGGAACCAAGACCTCAACGTGATTATCGGAGGCAAGGGTGTGGGCAAATCCGCCATTCTTGAAAGCCTCCGCTATGCCTTTGCCATTCCGCCCCGCTCGGATCAATCTAAGCGTGAGGAGCTTGTTCGTCATGCCTTAGGCAGCGGCGGCAGAGTGGAGGTCATCTTGGATAGGCCCCTTCGGGAAGGAAAAATCCGACAGTATCGCATCGTCCGAGTGTGGGGCGAAGAAGCCCGTACGTTTCAGGTCAACCCTGAAAAACCTCTTTCAGCAAGCCCTGCTGAGCTTCTCAGTCCAACGGGTGGGCTCACTTTTTTTGGACATCGGGAGATCTACACAATCTCTGGAAGCGAAGAGCATCGTCTTGCCCTTTTCGATGAGCTCATTGGTGAGGAGGCTCTGCGATGCGCGGACGCTGTCGCCAAGGCCATGGGATCACTCGCCGCCAATACCGGGGCGATAATCGATCTGCAGGCAAAGCTGGCGAAGCGAGAAGAATACTCCCAACGGCTCAAGAGAATTGACCAGGAGACTGAAATCCGCAAGAGGGACGCCACAGAAGGTCTCAAGGACGTCACCGACCGTCGCGGCATGGGGGGAGGTTTGAAGAATGCAACCAATGTGGTCAGGAGTGTTTCGGCGGAGTCTGACCAAAGGCGTCTCAACCTATTGGCTTCACTGGAAACGGCCCACCGGAACCTCCTGGATGCCCAAAGCGGGGATAGGACGACCCTTCAGGAGGGCGCCAAAGTCCTTGCGGTTCTCCAGGAAAGTTTGAAGGTGGTGCTCGACGACGAAACGACCCTTTTCGAGCAAGCCGTGCAGAGTCTAACCCGCCTTGATATGCGTATCCAAGAAAAGCTCCGTCATCAGGAAAAAGAGAATAAACGAGTTCAACGGGATGCACAAACAGAACCGTCGGATCAAGACTCACTCCTAAAATTAGCAGAAGAGAGAACCTCCCTATCCTCCTTGATCGCAGAATTCAACGGGATCGAGGATCGCCTGAAGCATCTCAGACAAAAACGGCAGGGACTCCTCCAACAAATCAGAGATTCCAGAGACACCCAGAACGGACTACGGAGGGAAAGAGCCGATGCCGTTGCAGAATCTCTCAATGGCCGACTCCATCTCCAGGTAGAATTTAAGGGGCAAAAAGGGCGCTATAAAGAACAGCTTTCTTCGCTCTTAAAAGGATCTAACCTATCTCAGGATGTGATCGACAAACTCGCGGGTCCTGAGGCCACAGACGGCATCGCGCTTTCCGAAGCGGTCCAAGCAGGAGGTCAGGAAGTCCAAAGACGCTTCGGCCTTGAACCTGAAATGGCAGAGCGCTTGATCAATTGGCTGACTTCTGAGGAAGCCCGATTCCTCGAGCTCGAAACACTTGTCCCTCAGGATGCCCTTCGGTTGGAACTGAGGATCGACGGTCGATACCGGTCTCTCGACCGTTTGTCGGCGGGCCAGGGTGCCGCAGCCGTTTTGCTCTTCTTGTTCGGTCTTGAAAACCGGATTCTTATCATCGATCAACCGGATGACTACCTCGACGACAGGTTCATGCACGAAGAGATTCTTCAGATGTTGAGGGAACAAAAGGGGTTAAGAAACCAGGGTCCGGAGAGCCAAGTCATTTTGGCGACGAATGACGCCACCCTTCCCGTGATGGGCGACGCCGAACTCGTAATTCCTTTGGAGGTCCAAGATCATCATGCCCATATCATCGATCGCGCCTCTATCGACCAACGCTCAATCCGGGAGCTCATCAAGACCATCATGCGCGGAGCGGACGAGGCTTTTCAACAGCGCGCGGAGAAATACGGAGGATTGGCGCCGGCCTGAACTCTTTTGAGCGAAAGAAGCGGGCGCCCAATGATGACGTCCCTATAACCCGCCCCGTAAATACCTCACCGAATCTTTAACTCCAAAACTTAGAATCCTATCCCAATAAATCATCCCGGAGGAAGTCAGGCCTTCGCAGATCGTTGAAACCTGAAATGAGTTTCCTCCACATCATTTGAGTAAGATACTTACGCGTGTGCGGAGAAAGTGTTATGATATTTTTTGCGCACAAGATCGTACCAGGAAAAAGGAACCAGTTGAAGGAGGGACGATTATGAAAAAAGTATTGCCTTTAGCCGCCGGTTTGGTACTGAGTTTTTCGTTTGTTTTTTCCGATCTAACCTTCGCAGAAGAACCTCGGCCGATCCAGCTTTTGAAACCTCAAACAGAGGGCGGCAGACCCTTCATGCAGGTATTGAAGGACAGGAAGTCTTCTCGCGAATTCGGCTCTGAGAAGTTACCCGCGCAGGTGCTCTCAAATTTACTCTGGGCTGCCTTCGGAGTCAACCGCCCTGATTCAGGAAAGCGGACTGCACCCTCTGCGATGAATTGGCAGGAAATTGATGTTTATGTTGCTGCGGCCGATGGCCTTTACCTGTTTGATGCGAAGGCCCATCTGCTAAAACCGGTTCTTGCCGAAGATCTTCGGGCGATGACGGGTCTTCAGCCGTTCGTGAAAGAGGTGCCTCTGAACCTCATCTATGTGGCAGATTTTTCGCGAATGGGTTCGGCAACGAACGAACAAAAGGAGTTTTATTCAGCTGCTGATACAGGCTTCATTGCCCAGAACGTTTATCTGTATTGCGCCTCCGAGGGACTGGCAACCGTTGTGCGTGGGCTCGTTGATAAGCCCACCTTAGCAAGAGTCATGAAGCTGCGAACGGACCAGAAGATCACTCTTGTCCAATCGGTCGGGTATCCGAAGAAGTAGGAAGGCAGGGAAAAGGGGATCCGAATTTTCTGCAACTAAAATGAGAGACCAATTTCTCCTTTGCAAAGAGGAGAATCCTATTCTTCTTCTTATAAATCCAGACGGAGAGATGGGCTTCTTCGGTAGGGTCGGTAATTAAGAACATCGTTCCCAGTTTATTCAATTTTCCAAGCTGGTTAAGAGTGACCTGCGCTTCCGGTTCACCCCACTGATTGAGAAAAACCTTTTGATTGAGACCAGCCATAAACAAATGGGGGCGTTCGGGCATTTGTTTAGGACGGGCCTTCCGAAAATTTGAAATGAGATCTAAACAGGGAATCGTCATCTTCTCGCTGCTATATTACAAAGTTATGTCAATTTACCGTCTCTCCAAAGTGAAGAGCTAAGTCCCTTGACGGCGGTAGTGGATATTTGGCTCTGGTGGTTATTCGCATATTTAGTGCCAAATTTGTCGGTTTGTTTAGAGGGCGGTGTAAACCTCTTAACGCGTTAATATTATAAGCTTTTACTAACTCTGAACAGTAAAAAAAATTTCTGAGATGAAGATTCGACGACACATTTTGTACTTGGAATGACAAATTTTGTCCCAAAATATAGAGGAATGTATCCAGAAAAAATGTTATTCTTCTTAAACAACTTTGTTTCAAGAAAATGACTAAGGCGGAGGGTTTTAATGAAAATTGCACAAAAAGGGATTGAATGGGTTGTTGTTACGACTCTGGTTGGAATTTTTCTTGGAACAGGGAATCTTCTTGCGGCCGAGCAGAGGGCAATTAAGAAATATCCGATTCCTGAACATGGAATGCTTGAGCTGAAGGTCCCTACTTCGTGGAAAGGTGAAGTCCACAAGCCTCAAGCGGACATGCCTCCAACCATGATATTCAATCCTGCCAAGGGGAATGATTTCCAGGTTTTAATCACAGTGCTGTGGAGCAAGACAGGAGAGCAAGGCTTCAACAGCCGGGATAATGTACGAACCCTTGTGGAAAAAGAAGGCCAGAAGCTTTTGCCGAATGCAGTGGAAACCAAAATTATATTGCAAGAAATACAGGGCGTCGACCATTCCGGCTATTACTTCTCCGTCACAGATAAAGCTCCCGATCCGGGAGAGTACCGGTATATGACTCACGGAGCCATCGGGGTGGGGAACTTACTGCTTAGTACCACGATACTCCACCGCGTTAAAGAATCTGAATCCGTTAAAGACGCTCTTTTCATGCTCCGCGAGGCGAAGCCAAGCACAAAGTAGCTGCAAAAGATAACGGAAAAGCTATGAAGTTCTTCCTTATTGTCCTGGGTTGTATTGTTTTTGCATGGATCATCCACTCTTTTTTCTTCCGAAAAAAGAAGTTGCCCACTGTCAAACGATGTTCAG
>JBAVGF010000195.1:0-9151 GCA_049684675.1 Thermodesulfobacteriota bacterium
AAAAGGAGCAGGCCATAGACCAAGCCATGAATGAACTGGATCACAAAGGTTTCCATTCCATTTTTCCTTTCAAGCGAAAATCACCGAATGGCTAACGTTCTTTTTTTCTGTAATCCAACAATAACTCCCCGAGGGAAAATCTGTTATTCTCGCCGGAACAAATTACCATGAAGGCTTTTATAGGTTTTTTTCCAATGGGCTTTCCTGAATGAGGGATACTGGCATCGAAATAGATGCAGTCCCCTTTCCTGAGGATCAGTTTTTGATCACCGTGTCTGAATTCCCAGGTCCCTTCCAGCATAAAGAGAATTTCTTCCCCGGGATGAGAAAAGGTAACGTTTTTTGCCGTCTTCTCGTCCATATAGAGGATAAAAGGCTCCATCAGCTTTTCCTTGCGTTTATAGCCTAAGGCCTCATAGGTGTACCCGAAGTGGGCGCCGACTCGATGAAATTGCCGACGTTCATTTTTTCGCACTAGAATGATGGGGAGATTCTCATCCTGGTCGTTGAAAAAATAGGTGATCTTGGTGTTCAGAGCCTTGGCAATGACGAACAGAGTAGAAACAGGGGAGGAAACCTTTCCATTTTCGATTTTGGAGAGGAGACTCTTGGAAAGGTTCGTTTGAGAGGCCAGCTCTTGCAGGCTCATAGCTCGCTGCAACCGGACGGAGCGCACTCTCTTACCGATATCCTGCTCAGGGGTCGTCGACATCGGTCTTTTCCGTTTCTTAAAATTAAACTTTTTTTAATACAAGGAAACTATAAATAAAGCGATTTTTTTTGTCAAGGGGAAAAAATCGGGTCTTGTTCAACAAGATCCCTTTGTTTCTTAGCGTCGTTAGGCGGAAGATCGGTTTTCCTTTGAACACTATTGTGGGCTCTTAGAGGGGAGGATTCAAAAACTTTCACCCAAGAATCGCCCGGGCTAAGACGACGGCGTGAGCCATCTGCCTGGTCGCGATAGAAGGTTCAGTTAAGCACTCAAGCCGAAGGGAAACCTCCTATTGAGCCTGAGCCGCGGCAGGGTTGACTCCAAAGTTCAAATCTGATACTTAAATAGAAAGGACAGAGAATGAAGGAAAAAATCAAGACAAGAAAAGAACTTCTCAGAATCATTAAAGACCTCAAGGCAAAGGGAAAACGGATTGTCTTCACCAACGGTTGTTTCGATCTTCTCCACATCGGTCATGTCCGCTATCTTGAAAAAGCCAGAGCCCTGGGAGATGTCTTGGTCGTAGGGGTCAATAGCGACTCCTCAGTCCGAAAGCTGAAAGGAGCCAAGAGGCCTATTCTCCCCGAAGAAGAGAGGGCAGGAATTCTTTCAGGTCTCGGCTGTGTGGACTATATTACCATCTTTCGTGAAATAGACCCGTTGAAACTCATCACCTCCCTCCGGCCAGACCTGCTTGTTAAGGGAGGGGATTGGACAAAAGAACAAACCGTGGGAAAGGAAGTGGTAGAAAGGTTAGGGGGAGAAGTGGTCATCATTCCTTTTATCAAAGGGGCTTCTACCTCAAACCTTATCGAAACCATCTTGAGAAAATATGAAAAAAGAACCTGAAAGAGATCTATTATCAGTTCCGGAGACTCTCCCCCTGCTTCCCGTCAGGGACATCGTCGTTTTTCCCTACATGGTCCTTCCTCTTTTTGTCAGCCGGGAGAAATCGATCAAGTCTTTAGAAGAAGCCCTTTCAAAAGACCGGCTGATCTTCCTGGTCGCTCAGAAAAAACTTTCCGAAGAAGACCCCTCTCCCAAGGATCTCTACCGAGTGGGTACGGTTGCCGTCGTCATGAAGATGCTTAAGCTGCCCGACGGAAAGGTCAAAATCCTTGTCCAGGGAATCTCCAAGGCTTCCATTAAAGAAACCCTCCAGACGGCCCCCTATCTCCTCGTGAAAGTAGAAAATATTAAAGATCCTTTCATCACGCAGATTACCCTTGAGACAGAAGCTCTGATGAGAAATGTCAGAGAACAGTTGGAAAGGATCGTCTCCTACGGCAAATTCCTCTCCCCGGATATGATGTTCGTCCTCGAAAGCGTCGACGATCCAGGAAGGTTGGCTGACTTGGTGGCCTCCAACCTGGATCTCACCGTTGAAAAAGCACAAGAGATCTTAGAAATCCTCGACCCCGTGGAAAGGCTGAAGACGTTGAACGAGCTCCTCGGAAAAGAGGTCCAGGTCCTCACCATGCAGGCCAAGATTCAGTCTCAGGCCAAGGAAGAGATTACCAAGACGCAGCGGGAATATTTTCTTCGAGAGCAGATGAGGGCCATTCGAAGCGAACTGGGTGAAGCGGATGAGCGCACGGACGAATTCAAGGCCCTCCAGCAGAAGATCAAAAAGGCGAAGATGCCCCGAGAGGTTGAAAAAGAGGCCCGGCGAGAACTGGAGCGATTGGAGCAGATGCACCCGGATGCGGCAGAGGCCTCCATGGTTCGCACCTACCTTGACTGGTTGATTGACATGCCTTGGTCCAAGGCGACCACGGACAACCTCGACCTTCATAAGGCCAAAAAAGTCCTGGACGAAGACCATTACGATTTAGAAAAAGTGAAAGAACGTATCTTAGAATATCTGAGTGTCCACAAATTGAAAAAAAAGATGAAGGGGCCTATCCTCTGCTTCATCGGACCTCCCGGGGTCGGAAAAACCTCCCTCGGCAGATCGATCGCCAGGGCTCTGGGAAGAAAATTTGTCAGAATCTCTCTGGGAGGGATAAGAGATGAGGCTGAGATTCGCGGCCACCGCCGGACCTATGTCGGCGCTTTGCCGGGCCGGATCATCCAGTCGATTAAACAGGCCGGAAGTAACAACCCGGTATTCATGATGGATGAGGTGGATAAAATCGGCGTCGACTTCCGGGGAGATCCGGCCTCTGCGCTCTTAGAGGTTCTCGACCCGGAACAGAACAACGCTTTTAGCGACCACTATCTCAACGTCCCCTTCGACCTTTCTCGTGTGATGTTCATCACCACAGGGAATCTGACCGACCCCATCCCCTCTGCCCTCAAAGATCGGATGGAAGTGATCAACCTTCCTGGGTACACCGACCTGGAGAAACTGAAGATCGAACAAACCTTCCTCCTTCCCCGGCAGATGGAAGAAAACGGGATCAGTCCAAAGATGCTTGAAATTTCTGACAAGGCCATTCTTCAGATCATCTCCCAGTATACTCAGGAGGCAGGCCTTCGCAACCTCGAGAGGGAATTGGCTTCCATTTGTAGAAAAATTGCCCGAAAGGTGGCAGAAGGAAAGAAGGAGAAGACCAAAATTACTACCAAGAACCTCCACCAATTCCTGGGACCTCCCCCTTACCTGCCAGATGAAGAACAGAAACGTAACGAAGTCGGTGTGGTCACAGGCCTGGCGTGGACAGAGACGGGCGGAGAAATTCTCCATGTGGAAGCTTCCACGACTCCGGGCAAAGGCTCGCTCATCCTTACCGGTCATCTCGGAGACGTGATGAAAGAATCCGCCCAGGCAGCGCTCACCTATGCCCGATCCAAAGGAAAGTCTTATCAGATCAATCCCAATGTCCTGAACAATAAAGAGATTCATATCCATGTCCCGGCGGGCGCCATCCCGAAGGACGGACCTTCTGCTGGCATTACCATGGCGGTCGCCATCTTCTCCGCCCTTACAGGCATCCCTGTCAAAAAGGATGTAGCGATGACCGGTGAGATCACGCTGAGAGGGAGAGTCCTGCCGGTCGGAGGATTGAAGGAAAAAGCCCTTGCTGCCCTCCGAAACAAAGTCAAAGATGTCATCATTCCCTATCTGAACAAGAAGGACCTCATCGATCTTCCCCCATACGTCCGAAAGAAAATCAACTTTATCCCGGTGAAGCATATGGATGAGATACTACGGATCGCTCTTTCGAATAAGAACCGTCCGATGAAAAAACGCAGGGCGTAGAGCCAATAGCGCCAAAGTATTTAAGAGTGGTGGACTGGGTCGATTCTGAAAGGACCGAGATTGTTGAAAAGCTGACGTTCCCCGGGCAGCCGAAAAGGGCCATCCTACCCAAAGCCGGACCGAAATCCTTCCTAGGGAACGGATGTATGCCTTCCCACCAGCGGATGAGACGAAGAATGAAAATTATCCTGCAGAATCCCGGACGGGTGAGCAATATTTAGTCGCCAGCTAAATTGCCATTCTAAAGCGAGGTCAACGGATGAAGACCTATATTAGCGAGATAAGAGAAAATGAGAGTGTGGAATCTCTCTTTCTGGTGAAGCAGAAGTCTTCCGGGATCACCAAAACCGGAAGCACTTACCTGAAATTGAAACTGGTGGACCGCTCTGGAGAAATCGAAGGTAGGATCTGGACACTTGCGGAAAACTTTGCCGCATCCTTTGAGAAGGATGACTTCGTCCGTGTGACGGGAAAGGCAGTCTCCTTTCAGGAGCATCTACAATTGAACGTCGCCCATATTGAAAGAATGAGCGAAGAAGAAATTCTATTTTCAGATTTTTTCCCCGTGACAGAAAAAAATATTGAAGAGATGTTCCAATCCCTCCTGGAAGTCAGCCGACAGATTAAAAACCCGCACCTCAGCCAACTTCTGCAACTCTTCTGGGAAGACGAATCCTTTATCAAGCTTTTTAAAATGGCCCCCGCGTCCAAATGGCTCCATCACAATTATTTAGGCGGCCTTTTAGAACACACTCTATCCCTGGCACAACTGGTATTAAAAAACGCCTGCCATTACAACGGGCTGGACTTAGACCTTTTGCTCACAGCCTCCATCCTCCACGATCTGGGCAAAGTGGACGAGCTTTCTTACCACCGGTCGTTCGATTATTCAGATGAAGGGCGGCTCCTCGGCCACATCATCCTCGGGATAGAAAGGGTGGAGGATAAAATCCGACAACTGCCTGATTTTCCAACGGACCTTTCCACGCTGCTAAAACACTTTCTTGTCAGCCACCATGGTCAATATATTTGGGGCTCCCCAAAAAGGCCGATGACCGTGGAAGCAGTGATGCTCCATTTCTTAGATGATTTGGATGCAAAAATCAATGGAATTCAACAATTCTTAAAGAGACAGGTCCCGGAGGGGTCCAGGTGGACCGCCTACCATCGTATGTTTGATCAACACTTTTATGTGCCCGGTCTTTTGGAGAAGGCGGAACTACCCGATAAGGTTGAGAAAGATCAATTGGAAGAGGAATGAATAAATCCATCATTTTCTTGACAAACGGGCCATCCGTAATTAACTTAATGGGCGGAAAGATGTGCCTTTTTAGTCAAGTCGTTTTTCACCTCGTTAGCTTAGAAAAGGAGAAGGATTAGATGGATTATTCCCTTTCCGAAAGAATGAGACGGGTTTTGGAGGATGTCATCGAAGATTACATTCTCACGGGAGAACCCGTAGGTTCGAGGAAAATTTCTAAGAAATCGAATCTTAACGTAAGCCCTGCTACCGTACGGAATATCATGTCGGATTTGGAAGAGCTGGGTTTACTGTCTCACCCTTACACCTCGGCAGGGAGGGTACCCACGGAGAGGGGGCTCCGATTTTATGTCGATGTTATCATCGATGTCCATGAGCTCAGCGGTGAGGAACAACAGGAGATACGCTCCAAATACCTGGGGCATCTCATTGAAAGACCGAACCTCTTTAGGGAGACTTCTCGAATCCTATCTTTGTCCTCTCATTATTTAGGAATTGTTTGGACGCCCCGGATGAGCTCGGTCGTGCTTCAACACATTGAGTTTGTGAAATTAAGGAGGCATTTGGTTTTGGCTATTTCGGTGAGCACAGCCGGCTTGGTTCACAATCGGATTATCGAAGTGGAGGAAGATTTTTCGCAATCCGAATTAGACCATCTCTCGGATTACTTGAACAGTTTCCTGGCAGGCCTCACCCTCTATCAGGTCAGGGAGAAACTCCTGGAGCAGATGAGGGTGGCAAAGAATGCTTACGATCGCCTGCTTGAACAGGCACTCAAATTGGGGGAGAAAGCCTTTTCCTCCATCGATGACACCGATGTTTTTATCGAGGGAAGGACAAATATCCTGAATGAACCTGATTTCAGCAATGTTTCCAGGATGAGCGATCTCTTTCGAACGTTTGAGGAAAAAGTCACCATGTTGAAGCTCTTGGATAAATTTATGGACCCGAAGGGGGTTCAAATTGCAATCGGCTCTGAGAGCCAGGTTCAGGAGATGGAGACGTGCAGCGTCGTCACCTCCACTTATAGTTGTGGCGGGGAGGTGCTGGGTGTTTTAGGGGTGATTGGGCCTCGGAGAATGAACTATTCGAGAGTGATCCCCCTTGTCGGGTATACGGCTAAGCTTCTCACCGAGGTCCTGGAGGCCTAATAGATCTCCTTCTCCACCAAGCCTTATTTTTTTTGTGAGAGGATGATTTCTTAAGAAAAAAGGGATTCCGGGCCAGGGCAAAGGCTGGGGTAGAAAGAATGGAGAAAAAGGAGATCAAAAAAAAGAATCATAGCCAAAAGGGGCCGGAGAAGAAAGAAGAGGAAGATCTATTCGGAACCATCGGTGAAGAAATCCATCTCCATCTAGACGAAGAAAAAGAAGAGAAAGAAAAGGAGATTGAGGAACTCAAAAAAAAGTTGGAGGAAAAGGAGAAAGAGTTCACGGAACATCATGACCGTCTCCTCAGGCTCGCAGCCGATTTTGAGAACTATAAAAAGAGGGCGGCCAGAGAAAAAGAGGATTGGGCCAAATTTGCCAATGAAGATTTGATCAGGGCGATCCTCCCTTTCATCGATAATCTGGAGAGGGCAGTCAATCACGCTGAAAAGGTGGCGGATACCGGGGTTCTCATCGAAGGGGTTCGATTGACCATTCAGCAACTTCTTCAAGCCCTTAACAAATTTGGACTTTCTTCTTTTCAATCTGTTGGGAAGCCTTTCGATCCGGCCGTGCACGAAGCGATGTTGGTCGTGGAAACAGACAAACAGGAACCCAATCAAGTCGTGGAGGAGTTCCAGAAGGGCTACCTCTTGAATGATCGGCTCTTAAGGCCGGCGACCGTTTCCGTGTCAAAAACTCCGGAGAAAGAGGTTCAGACATCAGAATGATTTTGAATAAGCCCCGTTAGAAATTCCAACGGGGCAGGCAGGCTATTCCAAAATGTAACTAACCCCACTGCAGAATAGCAGGACATTATTTCTAACGGGGTAAATTTTAAGGAGGGGAAACTAAAATGGCAAAGACAATAGGAATTGATTTAGGAACGACAAACTCCGTGGTGGCCATCATGGAGGGAGGGGATCCCGTCGTTATCGCCAATCAGGAAGGGAGCCGGACCACTCCTTCCGTTGTGGCGTTTACCGATAAAGGCGAAAGGGTCGTGGGGCAAATTGCTAAACGCCAGGCAATTACCAATTCTGAAAATACCATCTTCTCGATCAAACGACTGATGGGAAGAAAATTTACTGACCCTGAGGTTCAGAAAGACCTGAAGATCCTTCCCTATAAAATTGTGGAAAATAAGAGTGGGGATGCATGGGTCAAGGCGAGGGATAAGGAGTATAGCCCCCCTGAAATCTCTGCTTTCGTCCTTCAGAAGATGAAGGAGACAGCCGAGGCCTATCTCGGTGAGAAGGTGACCGACGCTGTGATTACCGTTCCGGCTTATTTTAACGATAGTCAGCGTCAGGCCACGAAGGATGCAGGACGAATAGCAGGTCTGAATGTCATCCGAATCATCAACGAGCCGACGGCCGCTTCCCTTGCCTATGGCCTCGAAAAAAAGAAGGATGAAAAAATAGCTGTTTTCGACCTCGGTGGTGGAACGTTCGACATCTCCATTCTCGAGTTGGGCGAGGGGGTCTTTGAGGTCAAATCGACCAATGGGAATACCCACCTGGGTGGGGATGACTTCGATCAACGTGTCATAGACTATTTAGCGGATGAATTCAAAAAAGATCAGGTGATTGATCTGAGAAAAGATCGAATGGCCCTTCAAAGACTGAAGGAGGCTGCCGAAAAGGCAAAGATCGAACTCTCCAACATGATGGAGACAGATATCAATTTACCTTTCATCACTGCTGACGCCTCGGGACCGAAGCATCTGAACATGAAATTGACCCGGGCTACATTAGAGAAATTGACGGAGGATCTCATTGAAATGGTTGAAGGGCCATGCCGCCAGGCCGTTGCCGATTCTGGGATTTCAGCCAGGGATATCAATGAGGTCATTCTCGTTGGCGGGATGACCCGGATGCCTAAAGTTCAGGAGAAAGTAAAGCAAATCTTTGGAAAAGAACCCAATAAGAGCGTGAACCCTGACGAGGCGGTAGGGATTGGTGCGGCGATTCAAGCTGGAGTCCTGAAGGGTGAGGTAAAGGATGTGCTCCTTCTGGACGTCACCCCACTCTCTCTCGGGATCGAGACCCTTGGCGGCGTCTTCACCAAATTGATTGAAAGAAACACTACCATTCCATCGAAGAAGAGTCAGATCTTTTCAACCGCATCGGATAGCCAACCCGCTGTGACGATTCATGTCCTCCAGGGAGAACGAGAGATGGCTGCGGATAACAAAACACTCGGCCAATTTGAACTGGTAGGGATTCCGCCCGCTCCCCGAGGTATTCCCCAGATCGAGGTCGCTTTCGATATTGATGCTAACGGAATCGTTCATGTCTCGGCAAAGGACCTTGGAACGGGTAAAGAACAATCCATAAAAATTACTGCTTCCAGTGGTCTCAACGAAGACGATATCAAAAAGATGGTCAAAGATGCCGAGGCCCATGCGTCAGAAGATAAGAAGAGACGGGAGCTTGCTGAAGCGAGAAACCAACTCGATACGCTAATCTATTCGACCGAAAAATCCTTGAAGGAATACGGCGATAAGGTCGATTCCGGAGAGAAACAGAATATCGAAGAGGCGGTTGCCAAAGCGAAAAAGGCGATGGAATTGAACGATCTGAGCGCCATCAAATCCGCCCAGGAAGAACTTACCAGTTCCTCCCATAAATTGGCCGAGGCCATGTATGCCAAGGCTTCGCAAAAAGGGGCAGCCGGACCAGGGGCCGAAGCCGGTCCCGGACCCCAGGAAGGACCCCGCCCCAAGGGGCAGGAAGATGTGGTCGATGCCGATTTCGAGGATGTAGGTAAAAAGTAATCACCCAAACCCCCTCTCCCCTTTGGGGAGAGGGCGGGGTGAGGGG
>JBAVGF010000196.1:0-43532 GCA_049684675.1 Thermodesulfobacteriota bacterium
TTGACGAACAATCCCCGAAAGATCATCGGCCTGGAAGGATATGGCATTGAGGTAGTTGAGAGGGTGGCCATCGAGACAAAACCCCACCAGGAGAATATTGAATATCTTAAGGCCAAGGCAAAGAAGATGGGCCACCTGCTCTCCATCAAATTAGGAGACTAGGTTTTGTCTTTTTACGGTCACGCGGCACGCCTGCCTGCCGCGTAGGCAGGGACACGGTCACGTTGTTTTGTTGTTGAAAGGAGAAGAAGATGGTAAAGACCTTCGAGGGCAAATTGACGGCCAAGGGACTCAAATTCGGGATTGTGTTAAGCCGATTCAACGACTTCATTGGCGAGAGACTTCTGGAAGGGACGATGGATGCCTTGCGGCGAAGCGGAGCAGAAGAGGGAGATTGCGCGGTGGCCCGGGTTCCGGGGGCCTTTGAGATTCCCCTTGTCGCAAAAAAGTTGGCCAAGAGCGGAAGGTACGACGCCGTCATCTGCTTAGGCTCCGTGATCCGTGGAGCGACTCCTCATTTTGGCTATATTGCCAATGAAGTCACCAAGGGAATTGCCAGCCTCACCTTGGAAAGTGAAGTTCCCATCTCCTTCGGCGTGTTGATCACCGATACCATCGAGCAGGCGATTGAGCGGGCAGGGACCAAAGTCGGAAATAAAGGGTTCGATGCGGCCATGTCCGCTATCGAAATGGCCAACCTCATGAAGGAGATAGGAAAGGGTAAGGGATAGTTTGAGGAAAAGAAGGAAATCGAGGGAGTGCGCCCTCCAGGTTCTTTTTCAATTGAATATTACGAAGCAGGAGGCCATCAAGGCTCTCAGTCAATTTCAGGAACATTTCTCATCGGACGGTGAGGCAGACGAATTTCTGGAGCGTCTTGTCCTCGGTGTTTTAGAGCACCGTCAAGAGTTAGATCGGCTCATCGAACAATATTCGGAAAATTGGCGTTTAGACCGTATCAATATTATTGAAAGAAATATCCTCCGCATGGCTCTCTTCGAACTCCTCTACTGCGAAGAGATTCCTCCTAAAGTGACCATTAACGAAGCCATTGATCTCGGAAAACGGTATGGATCCGGGGACTCTGGAGGTTTCATCAACGGCATTTTAGACCGGATTCAGAATGAGGTTGTCAGAAAACCCATCTCATGAAAATAGAAATTAACCCAACGACCAAGGGCTTCTAATTACGAGCGGATATGGATATCGTTCTTTCTAAAGAAAGGGTTGATGCTCAGGAGTGCGACCTCTTGGTCACCGGATTTTTTAAGGATGAGAGGCCTCTTAAAGGCTCGAGTGGCTGGATCGATTGGAGGTTCAATGGGAAGCTATCCCGGTTTTTGATGGAAAAGAAATTGTCCGGTGATTGGAAAGAGACGATCTTAATCCCCTCACAGGGAAGGGTCATGTCCCGGATGATCCTTCTCCTCGGCCTCGGGGAAGTGAAGGAATACGGTTATCTTCGCCTTCGGGAGGTACCTCCCCGCCTTATACAGACGCTCAAGAAACTGGATGTCTTTGAGGTCTGCCTTTCCCTCCCCTACGGTGAGGGCACCACCGTGAATTGCGGCAAGATGGCCGAGGTCCTTATCGAAGGGATTGCGAACGGCTTAGACCTCAGCGGAGATCCGTTGAATGGTGAATGTATCAAGAAACTGAGGCTTTATTTCGCCGAAGGAGAAGAGCATCTCTCGGAGATTCTTTCCGGAGTCCAAACCGCCAAGGCTATCTTAAGAGACCGGGTTCAAATCGGGGTCTTCGTCCCCTCCCAAGACACTTCTCACCTAAGCTCCTGGTAATTTCTGCTTGAAATATTGAAGCGTTCTTCTTAGCCCTTCTTGACGACTTACTTTAGGTTCCCATTCTAATATCGTTTTGGCCTTGGTGATGTCCGGTTGTCTCACCTTGGGGTCATTCTGGGGTAAGGGACAAAAAATGATCCGGCTCTTGCTTCCGGTCAACCGGATGATCTCTTTGGCGAAGTCCAGGACGGTGATCTCCTCAGGGTTTCCCAAGTTGACGGGGTCTGGTACATCAGAATCAAGAAGTCTCTTGATTCCTTCGATTAAGTCGTCAACATAACAGAAACTGCGGGTTTGAGTCCCATTTCCGTAAACGGTGATGTCCTCTCCTCTCAATGCCTGAACCATAAAGTTAGGCAAGGCTCTTCCGTCATCAAGCCTCATTCGCGGACCATAAGTATTGAAGATCCTTGCAATTCGAGTTCGGAGACCGTGAGACCTATGGTAGGCCATGGTGATGGCTTCTGCGAACCTCTTCGCCTCGTCGTAGACTCCTCTTGGCACAACAGGGTCGACATTTCCCGGATACGATTCCGCCTGGGGATGGACCATGGGGTCTCCGTAGACCTCGGAAGTCGAGGCGAGGAGGAAACTAGCTTTTTTTTCCATGGCTAAACCGAGCGCTTTATGAGTGCCCAAGGACCCCACTTTTAACGTTTGAATGGGATAGTCGAGGTAATCCTTTGGGCTGGCGAGGGATGCAAAGTGGAGAACGTGGTCGAGCTTTCCCTCAACATAAAGATACTCGGTTACATCGTATTTGATGAATTTAAATCTTTCATGTCCCATGAGGTGAGCGATATTTTCAACATTCTCCTTTTTAATCAAGTTATCCATGCAGATCACATCGTGCCCCTGAGCAATAAAAAAATCGCAGAGGTGGGAGCCCAGAAATCCCGCTCCTCCTGTAATCAATGTCCTTTGCATTTTGGTCCTCCTGCCTATGGTTTGACAGAGGATTAACCATTAACATACTGGAAGGAACTTGTAAACTTTCTTTTGACAATTGGGCCAAAATAGGGTAAAAAATGATACCCACATGGTATTGAATTTAACCCGGAGGGTTCGGTTTATGGTGCAGAAAGTATCGAAGATCTGGATGGATGGGAAATTGATCCCTTGGGAAGAGGCGAACGTCCATATCCTGACGCACAGTCTTCATTACGGTTTGGCCGTCTTTGAAGGAATCCGGTGTTATCTTTGTCCTGATGGGAAATCTGCGGTCTTCAGATTAAGGGAGCATGTAGATCGACTGTTCGATTCCGCCCAGATCGGAGATATCAAAATCCCTTATTCTAAAAGGCAGATTTCAGAGGCCTGTAAAGAGACATTGCGTGTGAATCAATTAAGAGAAGGGTATATCCGGCCAATCGTCTTCATTGGAGAAGGGGTCATGGGGGTATATCCTGGAGAAAATCCGATCCAAGTCGCTATTATTACATGGTCATGGGGAGCCTATCTTGGGGAAGAGGCTTTAGAAAAGGGAATCCGGGTAAAAGTTTCGTCCTACACCCGTCACCATGTCAATGTGATGATGACCAAAGCGAAGATTTGCGGCAACTATGTCAATTCGGTTTTAGCCAAGAGAGAAGTGATGAAGATGGGATATGACGAGGCCTTGATGCTCGATACGGAGGGTTACGTCTCGGAGGCCAGTGGAGAGAATATCTTTATGGTGAAAAACGGGTCGTTAAAAACCACTCCGCTCACCTCCATCCTTCCCGGCATCACCCGGGATTCGGTGATTCAGATCGCCAAAGCGAAGAAGATCGCCCTGCTGGAGGAGCGGTTCACTCGAGATGAGCTTTATACCGCTCAGGAGGCCTTCTTTACGGGTACGGCTGCCGAGCTGACACCCATCCGAGAGGTCGACGACCGCATGATCGGTAATGGGAAGCCAGGTTCAATGACCAAGGAACTTCAAGCTGCATTCTTCGATATCGTCAAAGGAAAAAACCCAAACTACAGAGAGTGGCTGGACTATCTATAAAAACGTGACCGTGTCACCTGTCACGTGTCCGTAAGTCGGTGAATAACCTGTCTGGCTTTTTTTAATTGTTTCGGACACGGATCACGGTCACGGACACGACATTATCGCATGCATCTCATCATCGATGGTTATAACCTCCTTCACATTACCCACTCCTTGACCCGCCTCAATTCTCTCCAGCTCCGGTGGGAGCGCGACCGTCTTATTAATCAACTTTCAGCTTATCAAAAACTTAAACCCTCCAGGATTACTGTCGTTTTCGATGGATGGCTGGGAGGTTGGGCCACGGAAAAGAGAGAGATCAAAATGGGGGTTGAGGTTATCTACTCCAGATTGGGAGAGAAGGCGGATGAGGTGATCAAACGGCTGGTCAAAGAGAAAGGTTCGGGTGCGATTGTCATCACTTCGGATCGCGATATATCGAGATTTGCCGAACGAATGGACGCTGCCGTGATTCCGTCCGAACAATTTCAAGAAAAGCTGGAGGTGTCTTCCTACAAGCTCGAGGGGGCCCCCGAAGAAGAGGAGGAAGAGGAGAAGGGAACTAAGAAAAAAGGGCTCTCAAGAAGACTTTCAAAAAAGGAAAAAAGAGCCAGAGCCGCATTGAAAAAGCTTTAAAGAATCTAATTCCAAATGCCAAAATCCCTGCCTTCGCCCCGCAAGGCGGGACATCAGGTTTTCCATCTGCTTTCCGTCCCTTGCAAGAGCCTGGAGATATTGGGTTGATGTCGATAGAGGATCAGGGCGGCCATAATAACGCTTATGATGAAATAAGCCTGAGAATCACCCCTGAAAAAAGCAATCAGGATCGGAATGGTCGTTGCGCAGGTGATAGACCCCAATGAGATGAACCTCCATTTCCAAACAATCCCCAGAAAGATAAAGCATTCGACGAGAACCGAAATGGTCGAAATCGGAAGGTAAACGCCAAGAGCGGTCGCCACCCCCTTCCCACCTTTAAACCCGAGAAAAATGGAGAAGACATGGCCGAGAAATGGGCTCAACCCTGCGACGGCTATCCACACGTGATGCGAAAGACCCCATTGATCTGCAAGAACCCAATGCATGGCCATCACGGTAGGGATTACACCTTTTAACACATCTCCGACCAGCGTCAGAATACCCAATGACTTTCCTGCCGTTCGAAAGATATTGGTCGCTCCAATGTTTTTACTTCCCGTCTTTCTCGGATCAACTTTGGAGAAGAACTTGGTGAGAAGAAGCCCGGTGGGAACCGAACCTAAGAGATAACCGAAGAGAGCAATGAATATTCCGGTGGGCATAGTAGAACCTCACATCAAATGGCTGTCCGTCTTCTCCAGTTCACCAAAAAAATCCCCATGGAGACCATGGGAAGGCCTATGATTAAAGAAACCGTCAGCTCCTCGTGGAGGAGAATGATGCCGAAAAGAACACCGAAAATTGGAGTAAAAAAAGTGAAAGCGGAGAGCCTGCTTACCGAATATTTGTGGATGAGCTTGAACCAAACCAAGTAGGTGATAAAGGCGATGATGACCGATTGATAGAACAGAGAGGCAATGATATAAAGGTCAATCTTATAGATCCACCTCGGCTCAAGTATGATGCTCAGGATGAGCAGGATGGGGATCGAGAAAAAAAGCTGATAAAGAAAGGTGTGTATGGGTTCCACCCTCTTTGTCATAAACCTCTTGATGTAAAGCGTTGTGGCTCCCCACAAGACGGCAGCGGTGATCTGCAAAATATCTCCCAAGAACATAGTGGCTTTGGCCGTTTTGGGTCTGCCGCCAAAGACGACGAAGATGCCGGTAAAAGCCAGGGCGAGGCCCAAGCTTTTTGGAATGGTCAGCCGATCCCCTTTGAGAAAAAAATGGGCCCCGATGGCCACAACAAAGGGGCTCAAATAGACAAAGAGCACAGAGCGGGCGGCATCGGTATAGAGCAGGCCGAAGTAAATGCAGGCGAACTCCGCTCCGAACAAAAGGCCCACGATCACCCCGTGAAAGAGCGTCCTATCCGTGTGGAATAGCTTCTCTTCTTTCCTGAGGCAGTAGACCAGTCCGCAAATTGAAGCAACGATCGACCTTAGAGTCGATGCAAAGATGGGCGAGACACCTTGATTCGAATATTTAATAACAGGGTAATTAAAACCCCAAAGCAGAGTCACGAAGATCAGGGTGACAACGGCGCCTAAGTCCAAATAATCTTTGCTTTCCATTCTGGATGGTTTTTAAACCAAAATAACTGTTTTTGCAATATCTGCCGGTTTTTTGCTTCCCAGGGCGCCATTTCATTCCAAATCTTTGTTGACTTCATTCCAGTATTTTAGTAAGCTTGCACGTTGTTTCGGGACATCCCGAAGTTTGTGGTAGAATGAGGATGGAGCCGGCCGCTTGAGGAGGGACCATGGATCATTTAAACCATTCAAGTGGTTTCTTGAAAAAGAATGGGGTTGCATTGTAGAACAGGGCAAGAAATAATGGGGTAGATTAGGTTGAAGAATGGAAATTTTGGAATCATCTCGAACAGGGGGACTTAAGGATGAAGAATAAAATACCGGATACAATCATTGACGAAATATTCCCGAGAAAAGTGAAGAGATCCGTGCTGGGCGAAGAAGTCTACGGTCAATTGAAGAAGATGATTCTTTCCGGGAAATTCAAGAAAGGTCAAAGATTAGTCGAGGAGAAGCTGGCTCGTCGGTTGAATGTAAGCAGGAATCCTGTCCAGATAGCTCTCCTCCGCTTACGCAAAGAGAATTTGGTCATCTGGAAATATAAAAAGGGAACCTTTGTTGTTTGATCCCTTGGGCTCGGAGACCCGTCACCTCCCGCCCGGTGGGCGGGAGCTTTACTGGGGTCTATTCCTCTTCATTTCCTCGATGTCAATGTCCACCTGCTTCAGCTTCTGAATGAGATAGTTTAATTCCTCATTTTCTTCAAGAATCCCTACCCAGATTTTCGCCTGGTCGACGAAGGGACTTTTAGGGTAGTTCTTGATCAGCCTTTTAAAATATTCTAAGGATTTTTCAATATCCCTCTGTGGGTTTCTGGAATGAGCATAAATAAGTCCCAAATTAAAAAGGGCCTCATCCTTTGAGGATCTGGGGTCGGATGAGGCCAAGAGCTTCTGACCCTCACCAGCCGCTCCCTCATAGTTCCCCTGAGCAAGAAGCTTCTGGCTTCGGAGGAGCTGCTGCCGACCTTCTTCAGATTCTTCAAATACTATATCCCCCTGCCTCGTTCTTCTTGGTTCTTTAAGCCCCTCCCTCCCTTCTTCCCTATGCCTCATCGAGCTTCTTACTTTTTCTAAGTTTTTAACTGTCTCCAAATTCGCCTGTAGGACCCCCACCCATATTTTACTCTGTTCCGAAAGATGACTTTCAGGGTAATCATTTAAAAGTCTCAGAAAAAGGTTGAGAGATTTTCCATAATCTCTCTTGGGATTCCCAAAATGGGCGTAAACGAGGCCCATTTGGTATAGGGCTTCTTCTTCCAGAGGTCTTGGGGGATGAAGGGAAACAATCTGTCGGAACTCGTTCAATGCCGCATCGTAATTTTTCTGAGCCAGTAGTTTCTCACCGCCCGAGAGGTGTTCCTGGGCCTCCTTGCGCAGAAAGGCCTGCTTTATTCCGGCACAGCTAAAAAAGGAAAGAAAGGTCAGGCAGGCAGCGCAAAAATAAACGTACTTCCATGCCGTGGTTCGTTTTCTGCCCATATCTCGCCACCATGATGGGTTGCCGCCAATCCCCGATCGACAGATCCGGACGGAAATCCTTTTACAAAAGGGATCTTGGCTCCCAATCTTGAAAACTCTTGTCCATATTATATCACATAGAAAAAATAAACGGCATATAGAAATGCTAGAAAACGCCACAGTTTCCCCGCGGATGCGGGATGGTCTGCCTGCCCTGTATCATGCTAGGTTCAGGGTCTGCCGGTTGTTAAGGGTGAGGGGAATATTGCTAAGATATCAATTGCCTAACAATATTCTCTGGCCGCATCATTAACATTGACATTTAGCTACCTTTTGAATAGGTTACAAAGAATGGGTGCTGTAGAACAAAAGGTTATTGAAATTGATGGATCTTATGGGGAAGGAGGAGGACAAATTCTAAGGACCGCTCTTTCCCTTTCAGCTATTCTGAAAAAGCCCTTCACGATTCACCGCATACGGTCACGACGAAAGAACCCTGGTCTTCAGGCTCAACATCTGGAGGCCGTAGAGGCATTGGCCCGAATTACGGAGGCGCAAACAGAAGGAGTCAAGTTTGAGTCGCAAAAAATCACCTTCATCCCTCAAAAGATTGTTCCAGGGGATTATCAGATCGAAGTGAGGACGGCAGGATCAGTCACTCTTTTACTTCAGGCGATTTTCCTGCCTCTCTGCCTATCTGGCGGAATTTCAAAGGTGACTCTAATCGGCGGTACCCATGTCCCGTGGAGCCCATCGTTCCATTATCTCTCCGAGGTTTTCTTGCCTACTCTCCGATGGATGGGAGTATCCGCCGGCACTGCCATTGAAAAGTGGGGGTTCTTTCCAGGAGGGGGAGGGAAAATTCAATTGAAAATCGATCCTGTCCATGAATTGAGACCGATCTCTTTGGTCAACCGGGGTTCGCTGAAACTGATCCGAGGAATTTCCGCTGCCTCGCACCTCCCGAAACATGTGGCAGAGAGACAAAAAGAGCAAGCCTTAGACAGGATCCGGAGGAACCTGAAGATCGATACTGAGATTACAATCCAGCAGGATGTCCCTTCGAACCGACCAGGGTCTTTCCTGTTTTTGTTAGCTGAATATGAAAAGGTATTCGCAGGATTCTCGTCTTTAGGTTCGAGAGGAAAGCCGGCAGAGAGAGTGGCTGATGAAGCCTTGGATTCGTTAAAAGATTTTATGGAATCGGATGGTTGTATCGATCCTCACTTGGCAGACCAACTTATCCCCTTCATGGCTGTGGCCAAAGGGAGCTCTTCCTTTAGCACCACACGAGTGACGGGACATCTTCTTACGAATCTGTGGGTTATTAGTCATTTCCTGGAGGTGAAGGTTCAAAGACGCGGAGATTTAGGAAAACCGGGGAAGGTTGAGTTTCTTAATGAATAGAGATGCGTGACCCTTCGGGTGATTTTAAGACATCGTTGTGAGCCTTCAGCCTTTCTCCCTACGAGCAGGGATGAGAACATGCTCAAGGTAAACCCTGAGCAAATCCAGTATTTAACTTAAGGAATCGAAGGGTTGACTTCATTCGTCTGGCATATTAGAATTAACGGAAAAGGAGGAATAAATCAGCAGAGTATACGGCAACATCTTCGGATTGAAGCCGAACCAAATAAGAAGAATTGAGCATATCTATCGAAGGAAAATCCCCCCTCAAAAGGTAGTTACGCCTGAAATTGCCCGCTTCCTTAGCGAACTTTCAAATGAAATTCGACGCCAGATAGGTATCCTGGTGGGTCGCCGGGGATCCGTCGAATACGTCATCGTAGGAGATCAAAAGGGGATTACGATTCCTGACCTGTCCCATTATCGTTCAGGAATCCTTAGGTTGAGAGGCCTTCGTCTCATTCATACTCACCTCCAAGGGGAGCCCCTGACAGGAGAGGATTTGACAGATCTTGCTCTCCTGAGACTCGATATGATCGTAGCCCTCAACATTGACGAGAAAGGTTCGCCAGGGTTGGTCCATTCGGCACACCTTCTCCCGGACAATCCGAGTAAAAAGATATGGGAAATTAATCCTCCATCTTCTGTAAGCCATTTCGATATGGATTTCCTGAAATGGATCCAGTCTCTCGAGGATGAGTTTCAAAGGGGTCAGAAATCGATTCCTCTGAGGGGGGCAAGAGAAAAAGCCATCCTCATCAGCGTCAGTAAGGAAAACCGCGAAAGCCTGGTAAATTCAATGGAAGAATTGAAAGAACTGGCGGAGTCAAGCGGGGTGTTTGTCGTCGATTCAATTATCCAACGACCCCAAAGTGTTTCTCCCGGGACCCTGATGGGGGAGGGGAAGTTGAAAGAGCTGTTAGTCAAATGCATGCAATTAGGAGTGGATCTGATAATTTTTGATCAGAATTTAACCCCCGGCCAGATGGCAACGATTTCTGATCTGACCGAGTTGAGGGTCCTCGACCGTACCCAGCTCATTTTAGATATTTTTGCCCAGCGGGCCCATACGATGGATGGAAAGATTCAGGTTGAGCTGGCTCAGTTAAAATACTTGCTTCCTCGCCTGGCCAGGAAGACGTTGGCCCTTTCCCGATTGACGGGTGGAATTGGCGGACGAGGACCAGGAGAAACGAAATTGGAGATCGATCGCCGTCGGGTCGGAGATCGAATCCATCTCTTGGAGAAGGAAATAGAGAGATTGAGCGGGAGAAGGGAACAGAGAAGATCCAGAAGATCGAAAACAGGGATTCCTGTTCTTTCCATCATCGGATACACCAATGCCGGAAAGTCTACTCTCTTCAACCTCCTCACCAGGAGTCGATCTCAGGTGGAAGACAAACTATTTTCCACTCTCGATACGGCCACGCGGAGGCTGAGATTTCATAATATTCATAAGGTCGTGATTACCGATACCGTTGGATTTATCAACGATTTGCCGAAGGACCTGATGGGGGCCTTCCGTCCGACATTTGATGAGTTAAAAGAATCTAATCTATTGATCCATCTTATTGATGCCAGCCATCCTCGTTTTCAGGAACATATTGAGTCTGTGGAAAAAATTCTTTTTGAGCTAAAGCTGGATCATATCCCGAGGCTCAGGGTCTTTAATAAGGAAGATAAGTTGCGTCCTCAAGAAAGAGAGGCCATTTGCCAGAAATATGGCGGCGTCTCCATCTCCACCCTTCGCCCCGAGAGTCTCGAAAAGTTTTTCCTGGCGGTCAACAGAAAATTATGGGAGGTCGGTACGACTCGAAACCGAGAAAGTCATTCTATGGATGGGATGGATAAGGCCAGGTTGACAAATGAAGATTCGTTTGATATATCAAATCAAAATTGGGTGATGGAAGAGAGGGGAAACGATGGGAAGCCATCCTATAGAGATTGAAGAACGCTTGACTTTTGACGATGTGCTGCTCGTTCCAGCTTTTTCGGAGGTCCTTCCCAAGGAGGCCGATGTCAGCAGCCCATTGACCCGGACGATCCGACTAAATATTCCGTTAGTGAGTGCTGCCATGGATACGGTTACCGAATCCAGGACAGCCATCTCCATGGCACAAGAGGGAGGCATTGGAATTATCCATCGGAATATGACTGTCTCTGACCAAGCCGGCGAAGTGGATAAAGTGAAAAAATCTGAAAGCGGAATGATCCTCAATCCTATTACCATGAGCCCTGAACAAAAAATTTATGAAGCTCTGGAAGTCATGAAAAAATATAGAATTTCGGGGGTGCCCATTACAAAAAATGGGAAACTGATTGGGATCCTGACAAATAGGGATTTAAGGTTTGAGAAACAATTGGATGAAAAAATCTCTTCGGTGATGACGAAGGACCATCTGATTACGGTTCCGGTTGGAACCACTCTCGAGGCTTCCAAGGAGATCCTACACAAGAACAGAATCGAAAAATTATTGGTCGTGGATGAGCAAAATAACTTGAAAGGACTCATCACCATCAAAGACATCGAGAAGATGAGAAAATATCCTCATTCCTGCAAAGACCCTCTCGGCCGCCTCCGGGTGGGAGCTGCCATCGGCCCGGGGAAAGATAGGGAGGAGAGAACCGAGGCGTTGATCAAGGCAGGCGTCGATGTCTTAGTCATTGATACGGCTCATGGCCATTCCAGAGATGTATTGGCGGCCGTCCGGGATACCAAAGCCAATTTTTCGGATTGCCAGCTCATTGGAGGCAATGTGGCCACCCGGGAAGGGACTTTAGATCTCATCAAGGCAGGCGTCGATGCGGTGAAGGTGGGAGTCGGGCCGGGCTCGATTTGTACCACACGGGTCATTGCAGGGGTAGGCATTCCGCAACTCTCTGCCATCATAGAGACGTCCGGGGTTTCGGAAAGATACGGAGTGCCTGTGATTGCAGATGGTGGAATAAAGTTTTCCGGTGATATTACGAAAGCGATCGCCGCTGGAGCGCATACGGTCATGATCGGAAATTTGTTTGCCGGGACGGATGAAAGCCCCGGAGAGATCGTGCTTTATCAAGGGAGGAGCTATAAAGTTTATCGAGGAATGGGATCCATAGAGGCCATGAAGGAGGGGAGTAAGGATCGGTATTTCCAGGGGGATGTCGAGAGCGAAGCCAAGTTGGTTCCAGAAGGAATCGAAGGAAGGGTCCCTTACCGCGGAGCCCTCTCCTACACCATCCAACAGCTTATCGGAGGAATGAAGGCGGGGATGGGATATCTGGGCGCGAGAAATATCCAGGAATTACAGCAGAAGGCAAAATTTATCCGAATTACTTCATCGGGATTAAGGGAGAGCCATGTCCATGATGTGATCATTACCAAAGAGGCGCCCAATTACCGGTTGGAATAAACCCCGTCAGAGAGGACAGGGTTCTTATCCCAGCCCTCAATCGAAAGCCGCCGCGATATATGATCTCATCCCCATCATAAAGGGCAGAGTTTTCTTACAGGGTAGACCGGCTTCCCTGAGAATCGTGATTTTATGAGAAAGGCCATTCTTATCCTAATTATTTTAATTCTGTCCCTTCTTTATTACACGGGAGTGCTCACGAAGAAGGAAACCCTCCCTTTTTCTAAAGAATTTTTTTCCGTTGAAAGCTCTGCTTCGACCGATCGTGTATGGGGGCTCGAAAGAGGTACTCCCATTAACCCAAAAGAACTGGATCAACTCTACCAGGTAAAACTGGATAAAGGGATTCGAAACGTTCCCATCCTCTCTTTCCTATTGATTAGAGAATCGGTACGGGCAAGAAAGAAAGGGGAGATCGATCAAGCTGTCCGGATGGCAGCCGATTCCATAAAATTTTCGCCCGACCTGTCCCAGCCCTATTTTGAATTGGCGCGAGCCCTCTATCATCAAAACCCTTTTCAGCTCCACAAAATCCTTCGCGAGCTGCTGAAAGGAGAGATGGTACAATGTCAATATTATCCCAGCTCTCTTAGACTTTTTTATAACGTGTTCTATATTCTCTCCAATGCCATCCTCATGACCTTTATTATTTTCGGCGTCGTCCTCATGGTCAAATATTTCCCTCTCTATTTCTATGATATCCGAAAGAATTTGACTCAAGAGATTTCAAGGCTTCTCCTTAACAGCCTCAAGATTTTTGTTTTCTTTATCCCCTTCTTCCTCCGCCTGGACATCCTCTGGGCTATTTTCTTTTGGTCCGTTTTGCTATGGGGCTATGTAACCAAGAGAGAAAAACAATTGATTCTGGTCTTTCTCGTCGTTTTGGTTTACCTTCCCTTTTTCCTTCGTTCCTCATCGTCTACTCTGGACGGGGCGTCTTCGGATATCATTTTGGAAATGAATCAGATCAATCATGAAGACTGGGGAAAGGCCGCCGAAGAAAAATTACGGGCCTGGTTGGTGACCCATCCGAACGATCCCGAAGCTCTTTTCTCCCTCGGGCTGGCAGAAAAAAGGCAAGGCCATTATCCAGAGGCAGAAGAATTTTACCGAAGGGCGATCCAACACGATCCCAAATTCAGTGAGGCCTTTTCCAATCTGGGAAATGTCTATCTGGCCCAAAAACAGACCCCTTTGGCCATCGCCTCTTATCAACAGGCTTCCGATCTAAGTCCCGATCGAGGAGCTTATTATTACAACCTTTACCGGGCCTATTCTCAAGAGACTTTCCTCTCCGGGAAAATCGATCGGGCCTTTCAGAGGGCCAGGCAGTTGGATCCCAACTTGGTGGATTACTATACCAATATCGACATACCCAACAGGCCTTCTAATCTTAATCGACTGGTGATCGATGAGGTCTTGATCCCCCAAAGGTTCTGGAGGCGATTTACGGAACAACTCATCGGAAAAGAAGGATTTTTGTTCGGTTTGTTTAAGGCCTGGTTCGAAAAAATTCCGTCGAGAATTCCCTTTTTGACGCCCATCCTATTTTTGGCCTTCTTGATCGGGATGGCAAGATATTGCCGGGCGAAACGATTTTTGACTCGATGCCCTGTGTGCGGCAGCCCGACGTACCGGTTCTATTTGGGAACCTCTGACCAGGAATTCATCTGCTTCAACTGCTATCGTATTTTCATCCAAAAGGAAAAGCTCCACCCTAAGATTGTGGAAAAGAAATCCTCTCAGGTTCGCCAATTTAAGAAGCAGAATCATTTGATCAGCAAATTCATTAATTTTTTTCTCGTCGGGTTCGGTTATCTATGGAGGGAGCAGGTTATCAAAGGGCTCTTTTTTCTGTTCGTATTTTTTATTTTCGCTTTACGATTTGCCTATTGGAATGGGGCGATATCTTCTTCCTTTCCCCAAACGTCCTCTCCCTTCTGGAAGTGGATCTTCTGGGGAGGGCTTTTCGTCATGTTCTACATCTTTTCCGTTCGACGGCTCTATCGGCTTGAGTCAAATTATGCAACGGAAAGGGAACCATCGGGAGGTCATCCAAAGAATTTATCCTCTGAGAAGGAACCCTCAAGGTGATGAGGAGGGGGTTCTATCTCGTGATTGAAATGGGAACGAGAAGGCAAAGACCATGGCCCTGCAGGGAACTTTAAAAGACTTCAGCATTACGGAAATCATTCAGCTCATCGGCCAGCAGCTCAAAACGGGTGTATTAAGAATTCGTCGTGGGAAAGACCTCGTCGAGCTCCATTTTGTCGACGGAATGATTGTTCATGTCTATTCGAATTATCGTGGTAAAAAGGATCTGATCGGTGAGATACTGGTGAAGGCCGAATTGATTACTGAGGAGCAGTTAGACCGGGTATTAAAAATTCAAAAAGATACGCTTAAGTACTTAGGGGAGATCCTGGTGGAGCTCCAACTCCTGACCAAGGACGATGTGCTCAAGGTGATTTCGACACAGATCTACGAAACGATTTATGACCTTTTTTGGTGGGAGGATGGGAATTTCAACTTTGATCTAAAATTGGTCGAAAGCTACAAGAAGATCCCCTTTGCCCTGAGCACGGAGCAGGTGTTGTTGAATATCCTGCGAATGGTGGATGAATGGTCCGAGATTGAGAAGAAGATTTTCTCACCCCACTTGATATTTAAGAGGGTTCTCAGGCTTGAAGAGAGATCAGCCAGCGGGCTCCCTTCCCAGAGTTACTTGAAGGAGAAGCTGACCTCCGAACAGGAATTGATCTATAACTTAGTGGACGGAATCAGAACAGTCCAGGACATTATTGACCGAAGCCTCTTGGGAAAATTCAATGCCAGTGAAAACTTAGTCGATCTTTTCGAAATGGGGCTGATCGAAATAGCTGGGGTCGGAACTCCCAGCCTGATCAAGAAGGTACGGATGATCAATTTCAGAGAAGTCTTGACGTTTGGCTACTACGGTGCCTTCTTAGCGTTCATCTTTCTCATTCTTATCTATGTTAAGCCCAATTTTTTGCAGCATTTATGGGATTCAAAGATAGAACGAGTGGATATCGAAACCCCCATGCATTTGGCCCATAAGACACAACTCGACCGGATCAAGAATGCTTTAGAAATCTATTATTTGGAAAGGGGACAGTATCCTTCGCACATTGAAGAATTGATCTCAGCAAAGCTTCTACAGAAAAGCGACCTCTTTTACCGTAAAGGGGTCTCCTATCAATACGAATTAAAGGACGGAAAATATTTTTTGAAGCACTGAGAGCATACGAATTCCCTTTACCTTTTTTCCCAACATTTTCTGGACTGGATATAGAAAAAATGGAGAGGCAGACTCTTTTCGATAAGATTCTTATCCTCGATTTCGGCTCCCAGTATACTCAACTGATTGCCAGAAGGGTGAGGGAATGCCAGATCTATAGTGAAATCCATCCCTATGATATTCCCGCGGACAGAGTGAAATCCTTATCCCCCAAGGGAATCATCTTATCTGGAGGGCCAGCGAGTGTCTATGAGAAGGATGCGCCCCTCTGTGACCCTGCCGTTCTCAGGATGGGCATCCCTGTTTTGGGCATTTGCTATGGCATGCAATTGATTGCCCACTCCTTGGGAGGGGAGGTTGCCCATTCAGAAAAGAGGGAGTATGGAAAGGCCAAATTGACTTTAGGCAGGGATGGGAGGCTTTTCAAGGGCCTGGGAAGAAAGGGAAGTCAACTGGTGGTCTGGATGAGCCACGGGGATCACGTCAAGACATTGCCTCCGGGATTTCAGGCGATTGCCCATTCGAAGAATACCGCTTTTGCCGCGATTGAAGAAGCCCAGAAAAGGATCTACGGGCTCCAGTTCCATCCAGAGGTGGTTCATACCCAGAGAGGAATTGAGCTCATTAAGAATTTTCTTTTTCATATCTGTGAATGTTCCAACCTTTGGACGATGGAGTCTTTTTTGGAACAGACCAGCCGTGACCTGAAGAAAAGGATTGGGAAGAATAGAGTCATCTGTGCTTTAAGCGGCGGGGTCGACTCCACGGTGGTCGCCCTTCTTCTCCACAAGGCGATCGGCGGCCGTCTCCAATGCATCTTTGTGAATAACGGTCTGTTGAGGGAAAATGAAGCCTCCCAAGTGGTGAATTTATTTCGTTATCACTTTAAAATACCGTTAATCTACGTCGATGCGGAAAATTCCTTCCTGGAAAGATTGAACGGGGTGGTCGATCCAGAAGATAAAAGAAAGACGATTGGAAAGGAGTTTATTTCCATCTTTGAAAAAGAGGCTGAAGAGATGGGGGGGGTGGAATACTTAGCCCAGGGGACCCTTTATCCCGATGTGATTGAAAGCGTTTCTGCAAAAGGACCTTCGGCAACGATTAAGAGCCACCATAATGTGGGGGGATTGCCCGAGAAGATGAAGCTAAGGCTCGTGGAGCCTCTTCGAGAATTATTTAAAGACGAAGTGAGACAACTAGGGAAGGTGTTGGGACTGCCCGATGAAATTATAAAACGCCAGCCCTTTCCGGGGCCCGGGCTGGCTATCCGTATTATCGGGGAGGTGAATAAAGAGAGGTTGGCCATCTTAAGATCAGCGGACGAGATTGTCATGAGAGAAATGGAGAGGAGCCATTTTTTGGATCAGGTCTGGCAGTCTTTCGCGGTGTTGCTTCCCGTGAAGACCGTGGGCGTGATGGGGGACGAAAGGACTTATGAAAATGTCATTGCCTTAAGGGTGGTGGAGAGTCAGGACGGGATGACTGCGGATTGGGTCAGGCTGCCCTATAAAATTTTGGAACGTCTCTCAAACCGGATTATAAACGAAGTGAAAGGTGTCAACCGAGTGGTCTTCGATATTAGTTCCAAACCCCCCAGTACGATCGAATGGGAATAGGGAGAAAGGAAATCCAAATTTCAAAATTCAAATGTCAAATGAATGTGAAGCTCCGCGCCCACAAGGCGGAGCTTGCTGGGCACGTTCCGGCCAAAGTTCAAAATCAAAACTTTATAATATTTGAGCTTTGGATTTGATTTGGCATTCGAATTTTGACATTTGAAATTTTTATTATGAAACAGTCCGATTTTATCCATCTTCATGTCCATAGTCAATATAGCTTGTTGGACGGTGCCATTCGATTTGAAGAGGCCTTTGACCTGGCCAAAAAGTTCGGAATGGATGCCATGGCGCTGACCGATCACGGGAATATGTTTGGCGCTGTCGAATTTTATCAAATGGCCATCAAACATGGCATTAAACCTATTGTGGGATGTGAAATTTATGTTTCTCCGGGAAGCCGGTTTGAGAGAAAGGCGGGAGAAGGAGGGGAGGGGAACTATCATCTCACCCTTTTGGTCAAAAATGAGACTGGCTATTTCAACCTGCTGAAATTGGTCAGCCTCGCACATTTTGAAGGATTTTATTATAAGCCAAGGGTGGATAAAGAACTTCTCAGCAAATATAACGAGGGGCTGATTGCACTGAGCGGTTGCATGAAGGGGGAGATCGCCACCCATGCCAACCGGGGAGACATGAGGAAAGCCCTTCAATCGGGCGAAGATTATCGGAGGATTTTTAACGGCGGCCGATTTTTTGTTGAGATTCAAAACAACGGGGTGGAAAACCAGTTGCAAGTGAATGATCGACTCTTGGAGATTGGGCATCAGCTCTCCCTTCCCACGGTAGCGACGAATGATTGCCACTACCTCCATCGAAAGGATGCCAAGGCTCAGGAGGTCCTCCTCTGCATTCAAACGGGGAAGACGCTCCAAGATAGCGATCGAATGAAGTTTTCATCCGATGAGTTTTATTTTAAGTCGCCTCAGGAAATGGCCGATCTTTTCCGAAATACGCCGGAAGCGATCACCCATGCGGTCGAGATCGCAGAACAATGCAATCTTGAAATCCGTTTTGATGAGAAGCATATTCCAAGGATCACTGTTCCGGCAGGGGAAACGGCTGAAAGTCATCTGGAAAAACTGGCCAAGGAAGGGTTAGATCTGCGGCTTTCCCGACATCAGGAAGAGAAGGATTTCAAGGATCGTTCCACCCGTTACAAAGCCCGGCTTGAGGAAGAGCTCAAGATCATCAAATCGATGGGCTATCCGGGCTACTTTTTGATCGTTTATGACTTTATCCACTATGCGAAAAGCCATGGGATTCCTGTCGGCCCCGGAAGAGGATCGGCGGCTGGAAGCCTGGTGGCTTACTCCTTAAGCATTACTGACATGGATCCGATCGAATATGATCTGATTTTTGAGAGATTTTTAAACCCGGGAAGAAGGAACAGCATGCCCGATGTGGATGTTGATTTTTGCATGGAAGGAAGGGATGAGGTTATTCAATATGTATCGGCAAAGTATGGAAAAGAGAATGTGGCTCAGATCATCACCTTCGGAAAGATGCAAGCGAGGGCAGTCGTTCGGGATGTGGGTCGTGTCCTTGGAATTCCGTACGCCGAAGTGGATCGAATTGCAAAACTCATCCCGAACAAGCTCGATATTACCCTTGACCAAGCCTTACAGCAAGAGGCAAGCCTGAGAGAGGCGGTCGCAAAAGATACCCGAATCGCTTCCCTGTTTGAAATTGCAAAATCATTAGAGGGCTTAGCACGTCATGCCTCTACCCATGCGGCTGGAGTTGTGATCGCCAACAAGCCTTTAATGGAGTATCTTCCGCTCCAGCGGGGCCAAAACAATGAAGTGATAACCCAGTATGCCATGAAGCAGGTTGAATCCATCGGTCTGGTCAAATTCGATTTTCTGGGACTCAAGACCCTCACCGTTTTAGACCAGGCGGTTCAGTTGATTGAAAAGAACCGAGGTATTAAACTTGACCTTTCTGAGATCCCACTGGATGATTCAGAAGTTTATACCCTTCTGGGAGCTGGTTCAAACCTGGGCGTCTTCCAATTGGAGAGTTCGGGGATGCGGGACCTTTTAACCAAACTCAAGCCCCAGAGTTTCAAAGATATCATTGCCCTGGTGGCCCTTTATCGGCCAGGACCTCTGGATAGCGGCATGGTGGGTGAGTTTATCAAGCGGAAACATGGCCAAGGATTGATAAGGTATGAACTCCCGGCCTTGGAAGAAATTCTCAAGGATACTTACGGGGTGATTGTTTACCAGGAGCAGGTGATGCGCATTGCCAGCGCCTTGGCCCATTTTAGCCTCGAAGATGCGGATAATCTGCGGAGAGCGATGTCTAAGAAAGACGCATTGGAGATGGAAAGGCAGAAAGAGAAGTTTCTTGAAGGGACCAAAAAGAACAAGATTCCTGTCAAGAAGGCGGAGAAGATTTTTGAACAGATGGAGACCTTCGGTCGGTATGGTTTCAACAAATCCCACAGCGCTGCCTATGCCCTTCTCGCTTACCGCACGGCCTATCTGAAGGCTCACTACCCGGTCGAATTTATGGCTGCCTTGCTCACGAGTGAAGCGCAGAATGCGGATAAGATTGTCAGGTATATTTCCGAATGCCGGGAGATGAAAATTGAAGTCTTGCCCCCGGATATCAATGAAAGTTTTAAAAATTTTGCGGTCATTGGGAATCAGATCCGGTTCGGTCTGACAGCTGTGAAAAATGTAGGGGATGCGGCCATTGACATCACCCTGGCGGAACGAAAGGGGAATGGGAAATTTAAATCCTTGTACGACTTTTGCCAACGCGTCGATTTAAGAAAGGTGAACCGAAGAGTGATTGAAAGTTTGGTCAAATGTGGGGCTTTTGACTTTTCAAGAGCGTATCGGTCTCAAATGTTGACCATTCTTGGAGAACTCCTCGAGCAGTCCCAACGGGCCCACAAGAAGAACGGGGAACCCCAACTGAGCATGTTAGTCGACCAACCCGGGGAGGCGAGAGAAGACTATCCGGACATTGATGAGTTTCCGGAAAACCAACTGATCGCCTTTGAGAAAGAAACAATCGGATTTTATATCTCACGGCACCCCCTCTCACGCTACGAGGAGGAAATTAAGAAATATACCGATTTAGATACTGCGGCTCTTCCAAAACTTCAGAATGGGGCCGAGGTCAGAGTCTGCGGGCTCGTCAGCGCATTGAAGGAAATTGTTACCAAGAAAGGAGATCGGATGGCTTTCTTGACCCTTGAGGACATGAAGGGATTTGTAGAGGTCATCCTTTTTCCCGAGGTTTTCAAGGCCGCTTTGCCCTGTTTGAGGGGAGGAGACCCTCTTCTTGTCAGTGGAATCCTTGACCTATCCGAAGAGCATATCAAAATAAAGGGCACGGAGGTTCGCTCTCTTCCAGAGTTGACCCCCTTACCCGAGAAGCCCTTCCATTTGAGAATTCCACTCCCCCTGTTAGCCTCCTCCCAGCTCGTAGATTTAAAAGAGATTATTCTGGCGAACAGAGGGTCCTCTAAAGTTCTTCTTCACTTTATGGACGGAACCAACCGGGAGACCGTTGTGGCTCTGTCCGATCAATACACGGTCGACCCTTCCCGAAATCTTAAAGTTCATCTCCAAAATCTTTTTAAGTCTTCTCTCATCTCTTTTGAATAAACTGGGACTGAAATGGTAAAACATTATTTGGAATTTGAGAAACCCTTGATTGAACTGGAAAGAGAGATCGAAAATCTGAGAAGGTTTTCCAAGGGGAAACCCAATTATTTCAGCCAACAATTAAACAATCTGGAAGAAAAACTCCATCGTCTGCAAAAAGAGATATTTTCCAACTTAACAGGTTGGCAAATTACACAATTGGCAAGACATATTGATCGACCTAAAGCCTCCCATTATGTCCAATCGATGTTTGAAGATTTTGTAGAACTTCACGGCGATCGGAACTACGGAGACGATCCCGCGATACTCGGCGGAATGGCCAAGTTTAACGGGAGATCGGTCACGATCATTGCCCACCAAAAGGGGGCAGATGCTAAGGAGATGGCCTATCGAAATTTCGGGATGCCTCATCCGGAAGGATATCGCAAGGCCCTGAGGCTGATGAAACTGGCGGAGTTGTTTAAGAAACCTATCCTGACAATGATTGATACGCCCGGTGCCTTTCCCGGGGTAGGGGCCGAAGAGAGAGGTCAGGCGGAGGCCATTGCCAGAAATCTTGAAATGATGATCATGCTGCGTACACCGATCATCACCGTGGTGATCGGAGAAGGAGGAAGCGGAGGAGCCTTGGCCATCGGTGTGGGAGATCGAATCTTGATGTTAGAGCATTCGATTTACTCGGTGATCTCTCCGGAAGGATGTGCGGCGATCCTTTGGAAGGATGGTGAGAAGGGAAAGGAGGTTGCGGCCGAATCATTGAAGTTGACCGCTTCGGATTTATCTCGATTGGGCGTGATCGATGAGATTGTGAAAGAGCCGCTGGGGGGAGCCCATCGAGACCCAGAACGAATGGCGCAAATTCTGAAAGAGGTCGTAGAACGACATCTGAAAGAATTGGAAAGAATGAAAGAGGAGGAATTGTTAGGCCTCCGATATGAGAAGTTTAGAAGAATGGGTACCTTCATCGATGATGGTGGAGGGTAGAAGGTGCGGGATCACGATGCCGAGAAAAATTGAAGTTTTGCCAGAATCCATTTCACAGATCATTGCCGCCGGGGAAGTGATTGAGAGACCCGCTTCTGTCGTGAAGGAGCTGATGGAAAACGCCATCGATGCCGGGAGTTCAGAAATCACGGTCGAGCTAAAGGCTGGAGGGCTCCAGCTGATTCGAGTGGCGGATAGCGGGGAGGGAATGGATCAGGAGGATGTCCCACTGGCCTTCCAAAGATACGCCACCAGCAAAATTAAGAAGGCGGAGGATCTTTATGCCATTCACACATTAGGATTTAGGGGAGAGGCCCTCCCGAGCATTTCTCAGGTTTCTAAGATGACCCTTCAGACCAGGTCGCATGACTCCTTGACTGGAACGAAGGTGATCTGCGAGGGAGGGGAGATAAAGAGCATCTCGGAGGCGGGCTTGCCTGTTGGGACGGAGGTGGAGGTCGAACATCTTTTCTACAATATTCCGGTCAAAAGAAAATTTCTGAAATCGATCCGTTCAGAACTTCGCCATGCCTTAAATCACTTTCTTCGATTGAGTCTTTCGCACCCCACGATTTCGTTTAAATTTATTCATGATGGCCGGTCCCTCCATGAACATCTCAAAACAGAATCCCCTTTGGCTCGAATCGAATCCATTTTTGGGAAAGAGGTTTATAGCCATCTTCAACCCATTGGATTCGAACAGGAGGAAATCAGACTCTCGGGGTTTGCGAGCCTTCCGTCCTTTTCGAAAAGGAATCCGGAAGGCATTTACTTTTATGTGAACCAACGTTTTATCAAGGACCGAATAATTTATAGGGCCGTGCTGGATGCCTATCGACATGTCCTTCCACCTAACCAATTTCCCGTCGCGATTCTCTTCATCACCCTTCCCCCGTCTTTCGTCGATGTGAATGTCCACCCGACCAAGTCCGAGGTGAAGTTTAAGGATCCCGATCGAGTCTATCAGGCCGTTTTAGGGGCTATCCGAATGATGCTTGAAGAAGGTCCCTCCCGGTCAGAGGAAATGACTCCTGAAAGAGCGAAAAAGGAATTGTTTTTTTCAGGGAGGGTTCAACCCTCTTTTTTTAGTCAGGAAACTCTATCTCCTCCCTCCTCCTTGATAAGGGAAAAAGAGGAAGGAATACTTACAGTTCGGGATGCAGGAGAACTTCCCTGGGAGGTCGAGAAGAAATCGCCCTATGCCGTTCTGGGGCAGATTCGAGGAACATATATTCTCTGCGAAGGAGAGGGGAGGTTAGTCTTTATTGACCAACATGCCGCCCATGAGAGGATTCTTTTTGAAAAGTTTAAGAAAAAATATGAAAACGGGTCGATGATCTCAGAAAAATTACTCCTTCCTGTCTTGATCGAGTTGTCCGTGGAAGAATCGTGTACCCTCGATTCAGCCTGGGAAGCATTGAAGGAGATTGGGTTTGAAATCGAGCCTGTTGGCGAGAAGCTATTTGCCATCCGGTCCGTGCCTTCTTTCATCGACTCAAAGGATCCAAAAGAAATCGTTAGAGGGGTATTGGATGAGGTCTCTTTTTTAGAAAAACAGGGAAAGGGGAAGGAAACGATTCACACCCTTTTGGTCACGTTAGCTTGTCATTCTGCCGTGCGGGGGAACTTTATACTGAAAAGGGAAGAGATGGATAGACTGGTAGAGGATCTCATTCCCTTCCATCCTTCCACTACCTGTCCCCATGGGCGCCCGATCTTTTTTTCCCTCCCTTTGGATGAATTGAAAAGACAGTTCAAAAGGAAATGACCAGCAAGTGCCCCGCAAACCCCGGTTTGTAGGCGTGGTCAAGGGGCACAATGAAAACGATATTTCCCTTCCGGGAAGCCCCGGCCTGTGGCCGGGGAGCTTCATTGTTGAAACCGGTGTCTTGCCGGCAAAGGAGGCCCCGCGTTGTTCAGGTTGTCTCTTATACCTAAGGAGAAGAAATTTTTCGCCCTTTTCGAGCAGGGGACCCAGAATGCGGTCAAGATAGCCCAGCAGCTAAAAGATATGCTGTCTATCTGGGAGAACGTGAAGGAAAGGGTAGGGGTCATTAATGACCTGGAGCACCAGGGAGATGCGATCACCCATCAAATTTTTGACCAGTTGCACCGCTCGATTATTACCCCATTCGACCGGGAGGATATCGCTCTTTTAGCGCATTCCCTCGACGATGTCGCTGACTTTATCCACGCGGCTGCGGATGCGATGCTCCTTTATAAAATAGAGCGCCCCACAAACAGAGCCAGGGAGCTGGCCGATATTGTTGTGCAAGCAGTGGCTGAGGTTGAAAAGGCCGTCTCGGAAATGCACGACCGTATCGGAAGAAAGCAGCTTCTCAAAAGATGTGTAGAAATCAATCGCCTCGAAAACTTAGGGGATATCGTTTATCGCTCGGCAATGGCTGAGCTGTTCGATGACTCTGCAAATTATGCTACGCTTATCAAGTGGCGCGAAATTTACAACCATATGGAAAGCGTGATCGACAGGTGCGAGGATATAGCCAACATACTGGAAGGTGTGGCTATAAAATATGCCTGACCCTGAGTCGAGCTTGGCTTACAGAATCGCTGCTCTAACCCTGGCCGCCCCTGCCTGTGTTTATTCCCCCTGAGGGTTGTATGAGTTTATTATTCATCATTGTTATCATACTCATCGCTTTGGTGTTCGATTTTACCAACGGAATGCATGATGCTGCCAATTCTATCTCCACGATTGTCTCCACGAGGGTTTTGTCGCCGAGACAAGCTGTGATCTGGGCAGCATTTTTTAATTTTGCGGCGTTTCTTATATTTCACACCACCGTGGCCGAAACCATCGGTAAAGGAATGGTTGATATTAGGACAATCACGTCAACGGTGGTTCTGGCGGGGCTTGGGGGTGCCATTGCATGGAATATGATCACTTGGTATTTTGGACTGCCGAGTAGTTCTTCTCATGCCCTCATTGGCGGATATGCCGGAGCAGCCATCGTAAAGGGTGGTTTAGGGGTGATTATTGTGAGTGGCTGGTACAAGACGTTGATTTTTATCGTCTTGGCGCCTACGATCGGTTTATTCTTAGGGTTTCTACTAAGGGTCATTACAACATGGATTATATATAAACAAAGGCCGGCTGTTGTTAATAAGTGGTCTCGAGTGTTACAACTATTTTCTGCTGCTCTCTACAGCCTGGGCCATGGCGGTAATGATGCGCAAAAAACCATGGGCATCATCGCGAGTCTTCTCTTTGCCGGGGGCTTAATCCACGAATTTAGAATACCTCTCTGGGTTGTTCTGAGCGCACATGCTGCTATTGGATTGGGAACCTTGAGTGGTGGTTGGCGGATCGTTAGGACAATGGGTCAGAAGATTACGAAATTGGAACCGATTGATGGTGTTTGTGCTGAGACATCCGCCGCTTTTAGCATTTTCTTAGCTACCCATCTGGGGGTTCCAGTGAGTACGACCCATGTGATCACGGGCGCTATATCGGGCGTGGGTTCTGCCATTCGGTTTTCCGCAGTTCGCTGGGGTGTGACCGTTCGTATTGTCTGGGCGTGGATTTTTACGATTCCGACCGCCGCTTTATTGGCTGGCTTCATTTATTTTTTGTGCGGAATATTCGGTTTGAAATGAGAGAGAAGCCTCTAATTGGATTCAAACTTGCGTCTTCACTTATTTGCATTTAGCTTTGGCCTGCATAACGTCGGTGCAAGCTGGGCAGATTAGGAGGGATAAGCATGGAAACAAGGGCGACTTTTCACAAACATCTGCACGAGGTCGAAGAGGATGTACTCACGATGGGCCACATGGTGGCGAAAGCGATAGACCGTGCTATCGAAGCCTTGAAAAAGCGGGATTTGGCTCTGGCTCACCAAATCATTGCTGCCGACGACCAGGTTGACAAGCAGCGATACAGCATTGAGGACAAGTGCATCGGTCTCATTGCCACCCAGCAGCCTGTGGCCAGCGACCTGCGCATTATCGTGGCCGTTCTGAACATCATCGTAGAGCTGGAACGAATCGGCGACTATGCCGACGGGATTGCCAAGATTGTGATTATGATTGGCGACGAACCGCCCTTAAAGCCATTAATTGATATCCCGCGGATGGGAGAGATAACGATTGAAATGATCAACAACAGTATCCATTCTTTCGCCACGCGAGATGTGGAATTGGCGATGCGGGTCGTCAGCATGGATACAGTCGTGGACGGTCTTTACGACCAGGTCTTTCGGGAGCTTCTGACCTTCATGATGGTCGACCCCAAGACGACGAACCGTGCCACCCGCCTCATATGGGTAGCCCACAACCTCGAGCGTGCGGCTGACCGGGCCACGAATATCTGTGAGCGCGTGGTGTTCACGGTAACGGGAAGGATGGAGGAAATAGGGGCTTCGAAGTACTAGGCAATAACCAGGGGTTATCCTTTCAACCCAGTTCAGAATCCACCCCGTGATTCAATCCGTATTTTTCTAACCGGTAACGCATGGAGCGGAAATTAATATGGAGAAGCTCCGCTGCCTTCTTCTTTATCCCTTTTGTCCTATCCAGCGCTTTCAGCAAGAGACTCCTCTCAAGATCCTCTACCATCTTTTCAAGGTCAATTCCCTCACTCGGAATCTCGATGTCAATAGGTCCTTTTTTCAAGAGCGGCTGTTCGCTCAAATAGGAACTCAGATTGTGTGGGGTGAGTTCTTCACTACCTTCCAAAGCCACCGCCCTTTCGATAATATTTTGAAGTTCTCTCACATTGCCTGGATATTCATAATTCAGTAGAATCTGAAGTGCCTCCGGAGAGATCTTCGAAATGGCTTTACTCAATTCTTGAGAATACTTTTTCAGAAAATGGTTGGCCAAAGGCTGGATGTCTTCTTTCCGATCCCTTAACGGTGGGAGTTTGATCTGAATCACATTGAGACGGTAAAATAAATCCTCCCGAAAACGTTTTTCTTTCACCGCTTCTTCGAGATCTTTATTCGTGGCAGCGATAATTCGGACATCCACCCGGATGTCTTCCGTTCCGCCCACCCTCTTGAATTCCCTATCCTGTAAGACTCGTAGTAATTTCACCTGCATCAGGAGGGGTAATTCGCTGATCTCGTCCAAAAAGATCGTTCCCTCATCCGCCACTTCAAACAGTCCCTTTTTAGTCGCAATCGCATCGGTGAAAGCCCCTTTCATGTGGCCAAAGAGTTCACTTTCGATAAGGGATTCGGGGATAGCGCCACAATTTAACGTCACGAAAGGCTTCTCCTTCCTGGGACTGTTATAATGCATCGCCTTCGCTACCAATTCTTTACCTGTTCCACTTTCTCCGGTAATCAGAATATTTGTTTTAGTAGGAGATACCTTCTCCAAAAGATCATACAGGGTCACCATTTTGGGACTTTGCCCGATGATATTCCCGAAATGAAAACGGTCTCTGACCACCTGTTTTAAAAGAATGTTCTCCTTTTGGAGATTTTTCTTTTCCAATGCATTCTTGATGATCAATTTGATCTCTTCCACCTTGAAGGGTTTCGTGATGTAGTCATAGGCTCCTTCCTTCATCGCCTTGATAGCCGTATCCGCAGAAGCATAAGCGGTGATCATGATCACGATGGTTTCCGGGGCGTTGGATTTGATCTTTTTTAACGCAGAGATTCCATCCAATTTCGGCATGCGAATATCCAGAAGGACCAGGTCGAAGAGATCATTGTCGACCAGTTTGGCGACTTCTTCTCCGTTAGAGGCGAGTGAAACCTTGTATCCTTCCTTTTTTAGCATGATGTCTAAGAATTCCCTCATGCTTTGTTCATCATCGGCCACCAAAATTTTGTCCTTGATCATTCTGATTTCCTCTTTTTTTATTCAGCAGGAAGAAAAATGCTAAAAGTCGATCCTCTGCCTAACTCACTATCGACCTTGATCAGTCCTTTATGGTTTTCAACGATTTTATGGACGATCGAAAGGCCCAGCCCCGTTCCATTTTCCTTGGTCGTAAAAAAAGGCTCAAAGATTTTCTCTTTCTCTTCCGGAGGGATTCCTTTTCCGGAGTCTACGATCGAAATCTTTACCCATTCCGTGTCTCTCACCGGGGGGGAGAGGGAAAGGCTGGTGATCCCCAGTGTATTCCCTTTCCCCAGATGAACCTGAATCTCTCCTCCGTTGGACATCGACTGCGCCGCATTGATGAATAGGTTCCAAAACACCTGTTTCATTTGGTCAGGGTCAATCGATATCCGTATCCCCTCGTGTGGGCTCGGCCGAAGGATCCGGATTCCGTCGTGAAAGGAAGGGGAATGAATGAACAGGTCAAGGGTTTCTTCGAGGATCTTTCCTATCGGGTAGACAATCTTATGGCTTTGAGGAGGTTGTGCAAAGAGCAGAAAGTCTGTGATCAAGGCATTCAGCCTCTCCGATTCCCTCAAAGTGATTTCCATAAGATGCTGTTGGGGGTCATCTAAAGTCAGCTCAGTTTTTAACATTTGAATGGATCCGCTCAGTGAGGCCAAAGGGTTTCTGATTTCGTGTGCCATGCCCGCCGCCAGCGCCCCAACAGCAGCCATCTTGTCCACCCGCTTCATCTGTTCTTCCATCTCTTTGAATTTTGTAATATCTTGAAAAATAAGGGTGTGGCCGATCAGTGATCCCTCCGGGTCGGTCAGAGGGGAGAAGGAGAATCCAAGATAAATTTTTCCTCCTCCATGTTTGGTCAAGAGAGTTTCATAGCGCTGGTAGTCAGAGGAGGACTCTGGAACTTTCATTTTAACTTGTTCGACCACTTCATTAATTTTTGGAAACAAATCGTAAATAGAGGTATCCTTCAAGGACTCTCCGTCTCGGCCCAAGATCTTTTCAGCGGTTCGATTCAGAAAATTGATGTTCCCGGAGAGATCGATTGTCAGGAGACCGCTGTCCAGGCTCTGAATAATATTTTGATTGAAGGCCTCTAATTGATTGTAGTCTACCTGCTTCTGGATGAGTTCCTTTTTTTTCTTCTTCAATTCTTCTGATATGGCGCCGCTCAGGAAAGCCACAATATAAAAAGTGGCCATATAAATGACCAAGGTATAGAAGATTTGACTGGCGTCGTAAATGGAAGGTTCGCCTGACGGATTGATCCAACGATGAAGCTGGAGCAATAAGAGGAGGCCGTAAAGGAGCGAGGAGAGGGAAGCTGAAAAGATCGCGCCGCGCTTATAAAAGATCGTGCTGCTTGCAATAATCGAGAAAATATAGGCAATGGGGAAAAAACTTTCCTTTCCTCCGGTAAAATAGATCAAGGCAGCGATAAAGAGTTGATCGATAATAATTTGGGAAAATGCAAATCGGTAAAGGTTCTTAATTCTTCTTAAGAAAAGTGCATAAATGATCGTCACCAGGTAAAACAAACCTATGAAATAATAAAGATTGTTGGTCAAAGGGATGAAAAAATACTGTTTCTTAGAAAGCTGGAAAAGCAAGGTGATGGTGAGGAGAACGGTGAGGATAATGATGCGACCCAGCATCAATCCCTTCACATTTCTTAGCATTTTAGGCTGCGTATCAAGTGGAAGGGTTGAGATTGTGTCCATTCAGTTCCACCCCCTAATAAAAAACGAGATATGAGGCAATCTACCCTATTGCACTGGACATATTGAAAATAGGAAGATACATGGCGATCACAACGCCCCCGATCACAACTCCTAAAAACATCATGAGAAACGGCTCGAGAAGGGAGGTCAAATTGGCCACCGCAACATCCACTTCTTCCTCGTAAAATTCTGCAATCTTAGACAACATGGAGTCCAATGCTCCGGTGGATTCTCCAACCGCGATCATCTGAATGACCATGGGAGGAAAAATACCGCTCCGGCTTAAGGGGTCTGCGATCGTTTCACCCTCCCGGATGCTCGCCCGGGCGTTGAGAATAGCAGTTTCGATGGTTTTGTTCCCTGAGGTTCTTGAAACAATGCTCAATCCGTCTAAGATGGGAACACCGCTGCTGACAAGGGTTCCCAGTGTGCGTGAGAACCGGGCCACAGCAATCTTTTTGAGGAGCATCCCAATGACAGGCAATTTTAAAAGGAGACTGTCAACAACGGCCCTTCCGCTTTGTGTCTGATAGTATTTTTTGAACAGATAAATCAAAAGAACGAAAGCAGGGATAAAAATGAGCACGTATTTCTTGATCAATTTGCTCATCGTGAGGACAATCAGCGTGGGAAGAGGTAATGATTGTCCGGCTGATTTAAACATGCTTTCAAAGACAGGGATGACGAAGATCATCAAGATCATCACAACGATGACAGCCACCCCTATTATGGTCGCCGGATAGATAAGGGCAGACTTAACCTTCTTTTTTAAAGCCTCTGACTTTTCTATATAGCTCGCAAGACGATTCAAAATATTGTCTAAGATTCCGCCCTCTTCACCTGCGACGACGAGGTTCGTAAACAATTCATTGAAAGCCGAAGGATGTTTAGTAAGGGCTCCGGCAAAGGTAGAACCTCCTTCCACATCTTCCTTGATTTGCCGAATAACATTCTTGAAGACTTTATTTTCTTGTTGTGAGGAGAGAATGTCCAAGGATTGGACCAAGGGTAATCCCGCATCGATCATGGTGGCCAGTTGCCGTGTAAAGACAGCAACAGATCGCTGTTTTACCTTTTGCTTAAAGAAAGGCAAAGAAATCCTGATCTCTTTGCCTTTGGAGCTGATTTTGGTAGGGATGATATTCTGTTGTCGAAGATGGATTCGAATAGCCGCCTCGCCGGGAGCTTCCATCTCTCCCTTTTTGACGGCTCCTTTGGCCGTCTTTCCTTCCCATTTATAAATTGGCATAATTCATTCCTTTCCTAATTGGGTTACCCTGTTGTTGTGAGAAATTCAATCACCCAGATTTATCAACCATGATCAGATCCGTGGCGAATCCCAATGCTCACGAAGCGAGAGGGTTCAGGCGGTTCTCGCAGGTCTTTCCCTCTTCCCCATGGCAGTATTGGAACTGGAGAGCATCTGCCGAAACTCATCGAGATTATGGCTTCGTTCCATAGCATCCTCTAAGGAGATGAGATGGTGTTCCACAAGCGAAAGGAGCGACTGGTTCATCGTTTGCATCGCGAATTTTGTCTGTCCTACTTGCATCTGTGAATAGATCTGTTGAATCTTATCCTCTCGAATGAGGTTTCGAATTGCAGGGTTTGGTATCATCACCTCCATGCATAAGACACGGCCCTTGCCCCCCGCCCTTGGAATGAGTTGCTGGGCCAACACCCCTTCCAGAACGAAGGAAAGTTGTGTCCGTATCTGGGTTTGTTGATGAGGAGGAAAGACATCGATGATACGATTGATCGTTTCTACACAGGAATTGGTATGCAATGTGGCAAATGTCAGATGACCTGTTTCCGCGCAGATGAGGGCTGCCTCAATTGTTTCCAAATCCCTCATCTCGCCGATGAGGATAATATCCGGGTCTTGCCGGAGGATGTGCCGAAGGGCTGCGGTAAAACCTTTTGTGTCCTGGTTTACCTCTCTCTGATTGACGATACAGCTTTTATGGCGGTGAAGATATTCGATCGGATCCTCGATAGTGACGATATGGGCACTCTTTTCATTGTTGATCTTGTCAATCATGGCGGCCAAGGTCGTCGATTTTCCGGTTCCCGTTGGTCCTGTTACCAACACAAGACCCTTGGGTTTTTTGAGCAACTCAGCAGCCACAGAAGGAATTCCCAATTCAGAAAAATTGAGGATGTCGAAGGAAATAGCCCGAAAGGCTCCCGCTACGGCGCCCCGTTGCATAAAGATATTCCCTCTGAATCGGCTCAATCCTTTAATTCCAAACGAGAAATCTAATTCCCATTCCTCCTCAAACTTATGCCGCTGGGCATCGGTCAATACGCTATAACAGAGTCTTTTCGTATCCGGTGCCATCAGAACAGTATCATCTAAGCTCACCAACTTTCCGTCAATCCGGAATTTAGGGGCAGCCCCTGTGGTGATGTGTAAGTCGGAGGCTTTTTTCTCAATGACGATTTCAAGTAATTTTTGTAACTCAACCATACCTCTTCCCCTCCCAATATTCCCTCTGACCTATTATCGATCCTCGATGGTCGACCGAAGGACTTCCTCAATAGTCGTAACCCCATCTTTAATCTTCGAAATTCCACTTTGCCTTAACGTCTTCATTCCCAAACGGATGGCTTCCTTTTTTACCTCGGAGTTGGAAGCCCGTGATAAGACAAGCTCTTTGATCTCTTCCTTCATAGGCATTACTTCATAAAGACCGACTCTGCCTTTGTATCCGGTATTATTACAAATGGAGCACCCTTTCCCTTTATAAACCTGGAACGATTTGACCTCATCGGGTGGAATTCCTAAATCGATTAAGAGTTGAGGGTGAACCTTGATGGGCTCTCTGCAATCCATACAGGTCTTTCTAATTAACCGCTGGGCCAGGATTAATATGACGGCTGAGGAGATTAAGAAGGGCTCGATTCCCATATCAATTAATCTATTAACCGTTCCCGGAGCGTCATTGGTGTGAACGGTGCTGAGGACGAGATGTCCGGTCAAGGCGGCTTGAACCGCGATCTGAGCGGTTTCGAAATCTCGAATCTCACCGACCATGATGATATCAGGGTCTTGTCGGAGGAAAGAGCGGAGGGAAGAGGCAAAGGTGAGTCCAATCTCTTCATGCATCTGGACCTGATTGATCCCCATAAAATTGTATTCGATAGGATCTTCTGCCGTAATAATATTTTCGGTCTCCTTGTTCAGTTCGGATAAGGCAGAATAGAGAGTGGTCGTCTTTCCGCTTCCGGTTGGACCGGTCACCAGGATCATTCCAACAGGCCTGTGGATCGCCGCTTTCAAATCAGCCAGGGAAGATTCTTCAAATCCCAGTTTTGTCATGTCCAACTGCAGAGCAGATTTGTCTAATAGTCGGAGGACAACTTTTTCGCCAAAAAGGGTAGGGATGGAAGAGACCCGAAAGTCCATTTCCCTTCCCTTTCCCATCCGTAACTTGATCCTCCCATCTTGGGGGAGCCGTTTTTCAGCAATGTCTAATTTCGCCATAATTTTTAAGCGTGAGGTCATCGCATTCTTGATTTGGATGGGAAGCGACATATCCCGTCTCAACACCCCGTCGATTCGATACCTCACTCGAAGATTCTTCTCGTAGGGCTCAAAATGAATATCGCTCGCCCCTAATTTTATGGCTTTGATCAGAATCCCATTGACGATTTTGATGATCGGACCTTCCATATCCATGGAATCCTCAAGATTTTGAGATTCGACAATTTCGACATTGTCGACTGCTCCATGAACCAGTTTATCAAAATCATCTACATCAACCACATCGTCGTCAAGCATGATGCCATCCGAGGCGCTGGTCTTATCACCATCGAGATCATATTCGCTCGCGTCGAAGGAGATGCTTCCCAACCCGGCAACGTTTCCACCCCCTCCGTAATATTTCTTTATGGCATCAATGATTTCCGCCTCCGAAGCCACGACGGGTTCGACATTGAAGCCGGTCATAAACTTAATTTCATCGATCACGACAATATTGCTGGGATCGGCCATCGCCAAAGTCAATTTAGGACCCATCCGATTGATGGGGATGATGAAATACTTTTTCGAAAGGCTGGAGGGGATTAACTTAATCACATTTGGATTGATTTCCATCTTTGAAATCTTGACAGAGGGGACCCTGTATTGGGCACTGAGAAAGGATAATAATTCATCTTCTTTAATATATCCCAGTCTGACCAGGTTCGATTCTAAACGACCCCCCTTTAATTTCTGCTCGTCTGAAGCTCTTTTAAGTTGCTCGGCGGTGATGTAATTTCTTTTTATGAGGAGTTCACCTAAGCGCTCTGTCAATTTTTCCTCCTCTTAAGCTTTCGGAATAATTTAGAATATTAAAAAAGATAAATTCTTGTCAAGAGCAAAGTATTTATAGCAAAATAAGTGCCAATTTTTGCCTTTTTCTAATCGCTGGAATTATAAGAGGTTTAATATTTTCCTCATTCTTCGATTTACAAAATAGTGCAAAAAAATGCTACAATTGGTTAATAATTAACCGCTATTCGAAAGCCGGACAATTACTTAACCCCGGTAGCGGAGACCCAGGCCGGGGGCCGTATCGTGTGGTCTGGACCAAATCCCGCCTTTGGAAGCGCCGAAGAGAGCAGGCATTCAAGCAGGGGCGCATACTTGTTGGCGTCAAAGGGCGGCCGTTGGCCGTTGATGGCTGGAAGGTGCCCGGAAAGTGCGCTTGGCAGGGGGGAAATGCTCGCCCCGCCCCACACTGCACACTGCGGTTGATTTGAAATCCCGTCAGGCCTCTACCCGGGTGGGTCTCCAGAGGCAGGCCTCAATTGGTCGATCGAGGGGAAGAGAGGGGCAATCTGACAATGAAGGAGCTTCCTTTTCCTAATTCGCTCTCCACTTTGATTTCACCTTGATGAGCTTCGACGATCCACTTGCAAATGCTCAGACCAAGGCCGCTTCCTCCTTGCTCCCTTGACCGAGCTTTATCCACTCGAAAGAACCGGTTAAATATTCTTTCCCGGTCCTCTTCGGCAATTCCAATTCCAGTATCGGATACAATGATTCTAACAAATTTCTCCCTCTCTTGTTCTAACCGGTCTGATTGATTCCTCACGGGGGGTGGGTATTCTTCTTGGAGGGTGATATGGATAGAACCTCCCTCCTCGGTATATTTAATTCCGTTTTCGATCAAATTAATGAATAATTCCCTAATTCGCAAAGCATCTCCAAAAATATGAATTTCCTGCTGATGATTTGATGCGGAGAGATGAAGCTTCTTGGAACTCGCCATTAGATCCATTTGAGCGACGACCTCGGCGAGGATCTCCGTCAGACTAATGTCTTCCCTGTTCACCCTTATTTCTCCGGTATCCGCTCTTGAAAGAAGCAAGAGATCTTCAACAATTTGCGACATACGGTTGATTTCTTCCAAGTTACTCTTCAAGGTTTGTTGATATTCTTGGGAGGTCCGTTCCTTTCGGAGCATGACCTCGACTTCTCCCTTGAGGATGGTTAAAGGAGTTTTTAGTTCATGCGAAGCGTCCGAGCTGAACTGTTTAATTTGCCGGAAGGATTGATCAAGCCGGGTGATCATCTCATTGAAGGTTTCAATCAATCTCGATATTTCATCTTTAACTCTGGGAGGATTAATCCTCTGGTTTAAATTTTGGGAGGTGATCATTCGTGCCGTTTGGGTGATATTATCAACGGGTTTCAATGCCTTATGTGCAAGAAATTGTCCCCCCAGAATGGCTACCATGAGAGCTAAAGGGACAGTGATGATTAAGATGATGAATAAGGTGTTGAGGGCATCCTCCACCTCCTCCAAAGAAGAGGCGATTTGAACAATTTTGGTAACATGACTATTTTCAACGACGGGGAAAGTGATGATTCTTAAGGGAGTGTTTCCAATAGAACGGTTGGTTTCAAAGGTGATCAAACCCTTGGAAGCGTTCTTCAGGGTAATTAAACTGATCGGGAGCTGAACATTTTTCAGATTGTCAGACTTCCGTCCGATATTTCCCGATTCATCTAAGACTTGAATGAATTTCCCCATCGGTCTTAGATTCATGGAGGTTTCAAGGGCCTGATCAATGTTACCGAAGCCAAATTTCGATAACGGAGACGAAGATTCCGAGGCGATGAATTCCGCGAGAGACCTCAATTTATTATCCACATCACGACGGAGACTTTTTGAAAGTGTGAAATATAAAAAAGTGCTAAAGGAAATTAATAAAACTCCTAATATCAAGACATACCAGAGGGTAAGTTTAAATCGAAGACTTCTGAAATGCATTTAGGCCCTTTTCATGATATAACCGACCCCTCGAATCGTATGGATCAGTTTGGGTTCAAATTCCCTATCGATTTTTTTTCGGAGATAGTTCACATAGACATCGATCACATTGGTCACCGAGTCAAAATGATAATCCCAGACATGTTCGGAAATCATGGTCCGGGTGAGGACCTTATCCGGATTTCTCATAAAATATTCTAACAGAGAATATTCCTTAGCCGTTAGCTCAATTTCTTTCCCTCTTCGCATCACCTTATGAGTGACCAAAGATAAGGTCAAATCAGCTATTTTTAGAATAGGCTCCTTATCTATCTTTTCCCGCCGCAATAAAGCGCGGATTCTCGCTAAGAATTCTAAAAACTCAAACGGCTTCGTTAAATAATCATCACAACCAGCATCCAAACCTCTCACAATATCTTCCACGCTATCCTTGGCGGTCAAGACCAATACGGGAACGTTGTTTCGATTCCCCCTGATTCTTTTTAGCACCTCTAATCCGTCGATCTTGGGAATCATCAGATCAAGAACAATCAAATCGTATTCGTTCACTTCTGCCATGTAAAGGCCTGATTCCCCATCAAAAGCATTATCCACCGCATAATGTTCCTCTTCCAGTCCTTTTCTAACAAAGTTGGCAACCTTTTTTTCGTCTTCGATGACTAAAATTCTCATTTCTTTCCCAAGCCCACCCTCAAAAAAGATGAGGCAATCTGGTACAGTTCGTGAAATGAATAGGAAACAAACGATATCATTATAAATTTATTGTTAAAAAAAGCAATAGCGAAAAATAATGGCCCAAAACCTTGACACGGCATCTTAACTTTGTTAGCATTTCCAAAATTTTCTATCCGGAGAGGAAATGGAAAATGTTGATTAAATTGGCAGGGATCCAGATATCCTGTTGCGAAGAGAAAGAAAGGAATATTGAGAAAGCGGTTAAATTTGCTCAAATCGCCGTAGAAAAAGGTGCCAACCTCATCTGCTTTCAGGAGCTCTTTACGACCCATTGGTTTCCAAGAGAAATGAACAAACGCTATTTTCCTCTGGCTGAAAAGATAGATGGCTTCACCATCACAAGAATGCAAAGGTTGGCAGAAGAAAATAAGGTGGTTTTGATCTGTCCTATTTTCGAAATCGAGGAAGATTCTTTTTACAATTCAGCGATCGTGATCGATGCGGACGGAAAGATTTTGGGAAGTTATAGAAAAATTCATGTCCCTCAAATTCCCCTTTGGGAAGAGCGATATTATTTTTCGTCTGGAAACCATGGGTTTCCTGTTTTTAGAACTAAGTTTGCACCCATTGGTGTCCAGATCTGCTGGGACAATTTCTTTCCGGAAGGATCAAGAATATTGGCGCTGAAGGGAGCCAAGATTCTATTTTCTCCTACCGCCGCCGCTTTTGCTTCGCAAAGAAAATGGGAAACGGTGATCTCGAGCAATTCCGTTGCCAATGGGGTCTACATTTTCAGGGTGAATCGGGTAGGGAGCGAAGCGAAACAAGATTTTTATGGGAGGTCTTTTTGTATCTCTCCAGAAGGAGAATTATTGGATAAACCGACAGGAATGAAAGATAGCATTGCCTTGGTTGAAATTGATCTGAAAAATATTGATAAGACGAGAAAGGAGTGGCCTTTCCTTAAGGACAGAATGCCCGACAGTTACAGAGAGATACTGCATGGTTTAGAGCATGGCCCAGAGGGCATAGAGTGAAACGCAGAAGATTGGAATACTGGAATAATGGAATATTGGAGTGATGAGATAATAGGTAATCCTTCATGCCGGGCCATACACCATCGAACTATGAAAATATCCAATTCTGGTGACACGAATCACGCCTGCCTGCCGGTAGGCAGGGACACGGCCACGGTATTTTGAAGGAATGAGGAGATCATGGATAGAAAAAAGTTTATTAAAGAATATGTAGAACCGATTGCCATCGCTATACTGATCGCTCTTTTTATCCGGGCTTTCATTGTGCAGGCATTCAAAATTCCATCAAGCTCAATGGAGCCCACGCTGCTGGTGGGTGACCACATCCTGGTTAATAAATTTATTTATGGAATAAGAATTCCTTATACCAATATCAAATTTTTTCAGTACAAGAAGCCGCAAAGAAGCGATATTATCGTCTTCATTTTTCCAAAAGACCGGTCGAAGGATTTTATCAAAAGGGTCATTGGGATGGAAGGGGAAAAACTTGAAATCATCCACAACAAAATTTACATCAATGACAAGTTGATGAATGATCCATGGGGCCATTTTACAATGGGTAGGTCTTCGATGGAGGACTTCGGCCCGGTAAAAATCCCCGAGGGCTCCCTGTTTGTTATGGGAGATAACCGCGATAACAGTCAGGATAGTCGTTTTTGGGGGTTTGTCAATGTCAATAATGATGTGGTAGGAAGCGCATTCGTTATCTATTATTCAGGGCCAAATTTCTGGGAGATATGGAAAATATGGAGATGGGATGAAATTAGGTGGGGGAGATTAGGTAAGCTGATCCATTAGATCCGGAAGACGTTTTCATTGGCATACCGAATATCTTTTTTGATCTGTTCGATAAGGAGCGAGGGAGATTCAAATCGGACTTCATCTCGAATTCTCTTTTTAAAATGGACCTCGATTTCATTACCATAGATTTTCCGGTTGAAATCCAAAATATGCACCTCCAACGAAAATCGTTCCTCCCTTCTGCCAATTTGAGTAGAAAAAGTGGGATTTGACCCGATATTAGCAAGGCCATTGAAGCGCCGTTGTTGCCATACCACCTCCACAGCGTAGACTCCCGTCTTTGGATAAAGCTCATCTGAAACTTCTAAGTTTGCTGTGGGGAAACCCAAAGTTTGGCCTCTTTTTGCCCCTTACACCACTTTTCCAATAATGGGATAATCTCTTCCCAATAATATCGAGGCCTCTTCAACCTCTCCCCTTTGGATGAGAGCTCTTATCTTTGAGCTGCTGATAATATTTGGGCCAACTCTTAACGGCTCCACAACCTCCACTTCGAAATCAAAAAACTTCCCCGCATCCTTAAGGGTTTGGGAGTCCCCTTTTTGTCCCTTTCCGAAATGATAATTATATCCAATGATAACCTTCTTCACTTTCACTTTTTCCACCAAAATGGTTTCAATGAATTCAGCGGGAGAAATCTCTGAAAAAGTTAACGAAAATTCAATACAGAGCACGATCTCTATTCCAGATTCCTCGATCAGCATCATTTTTTTTCTAAAAGGCGTGAGCAGGGGTAAGAACTTTTCGGGTGCGAGCACTTTCAGGGGATGGGGCTCGAAAGTGATGACCACCCCCTCTCCATGAATCTTCGGTGCTTCTTCCTTCACCTTTTTGAAGATCCGCTGGTGCCCTAAATGAACCCCGTCAAAATTTCCCAGTGTCACAACAGGGTTCCTGAAAGATCTTTTTAAGTTTTCAATTCCTTTAATAATTTCCATGGCAAAAAGTATGAAAATTGCAATGAGGGTTGATCTCGGCCCCGGTTTTATACTAAAATAATACTCGTTGAAATTCAATCGATGATCCTTGTAATACTGTCTTTTTTTTACGCTATGCGCTATGCTCCATGCCTTTGCTATTTCCCAGATATGCCGAAGTGGCGGAATTGGTAGACGCGCTAGATTCAGGGTCTAGTAGGGTCACACCTGTAGGGGTTCGAGTCCCCTCTTCGGCACCAAATGCCCTTGATCCAGGAAACCTGGATTCCGTCATCTCATGGCTTCCTTACAATATTTTCGAAAACCGAGAAGAGGAAATTATAAATTATTAAGGTTTTGTTGAGAGGTTAAAATCGAACTTGAAGAAATCTATTGAGGTTTTTAATGGCGAAGGATCTTTTTGTGTAGGTCCTGTTCCTTCCCTGAAGCATTCAAGGATGCCATCCTTTTCTAAACTGAACTGACCTGTTTTAGGGTCAATCTTCATAAATTCTATCCCGTCCTCAGGAGCAGGGAAGTCTCTTATAGGTTTATCCTTTAGTATCTTTGACATGAAAGCGACCCAGACAGGGGAGGCCGCTCGAGCCCCTGTTTCATTTTCGCCCAGAGATCTCTCTTCATCAAAACCTACCCATACTCCGGTGATCAATTCTGGGGTATAACCAATAAACCAAGCGTCCATAAATTGGTCGGTGGTTCCCGTTTTGGCAGCGACAGGTCTACCCAGAGACCTGGCTCTCCAACCCGTCCCGTGTTTGACAACACCTTCTAAAAGATACGTCATCAAAAATGCGGTTTGGGGGGTAATGATTTGTTCTTCTTTCGAGGACTCGTCGGAAAAGAAAAGAGGCAGGTTTTCTTCCAAGAGGTTCCCATCCCTATCCAAGATCTTTTTAATAAAAATAGGCTTGAAGACGTTCCCTCGATTAGCGAATACCGTATAGGCTTTCGTTAATTCGTAAAGGGAGATACTGGAAGAACCAAGCGCCATGGAAAGGTTATTTTGGAGCGGGGAGGAAATCCCCAATTTTTGTGCATATTCTTTGATATAATCAATGCCAACCTCTTGCGCAATCTTCACTGTAACAATATTGACGGAGTGCGTTAGGGCATTCCTTAGAGTGGTTGGCCCAGAAAATTTCCCTTCAAAATTTTTTGGCTTCCACTTTTTGTCTCCCCATTCAAAGACGATTGGAGAATCCACGATAATGGACGCTGGGGTAAAACCTTTATCGAGGGCAGAGGCATAAACGATGGGCTTAAAGGCAGACCCGGTTTGCCTCCGGGCTTGAGTCGCCCGGTTGAATTGACTTTTTTTAAAATCTCTTCCCCCTATCATCGCCTTGACATATCCCGTTTCCAAATCGAAACAAACGAGTGCGCCTTCTGGCGTCAATGGCATGACAGCAGATGGATATTTCCCCCTTTTCTCTATCTCCCTTAATCCAGCTTCGACCGCCTCTTGAGCTGTTTTCTGAAAATGAAGATCGACGGTGGAAAAAACCTGAAGACCACTTTTGTAGAGAGCATCTTTTCCATATTTTTCCTCGACGTAACGCCTTATATATTCCGCAAAATGAGGGGCCTTTTCAAAAGAAGGTTTCTCTTTGATTCGGATGACATAAGGAGTTTTAGCAGCCTTAATGGCCTCACCCGATGTAATGAGGCCTTCCTCGGCCATTCGATTGAGAATATAGATTTGTCTCTTTTTTGCCTGTTCGGGATGCTGGTAGGGAGAATTCTTACTTGGTGCCTGAGGAAGTCCGGCAAGGACGGCAGACTCTGCTAAATTCAATTCCTCAATCGTCTTCCCGAAATAACTTTCGGCCGCGGCCGCCACCCCGTACGCCCCATGACCTAAGTAGATCTGGTTCAGATATAAAAAGAGAATTTCCTCCTTGGTAAGATATTTTTCGATCTTATAAGCTAATATCGCTTCTCGGATCTTTCTGGCAAAGCTTTTTTCAGGAGAAAGCAAAAGGGATTTCACCACCTGCTGGGTAATGGTGCTTCCTCCCTGGACAATCTCTCCAGAAAAAATATTTCTAAAAAGGGCCCTAAGGATTGCCAGGTAATCTAAGCCCTTATGTTGAAAAAATCTTGCATCCTCCCCCGCGACAAAGGCTTGAATCAGATAGTTTGGGATCCTATCCAGGGGGACTACCTCTCTTTTTTCATAGAAAAACTCACCGATGACTTCCGCATCCTCAGAAAATATTTTCGTAATGGTTGAGGGCTTGTAATTTTTCAAAGTCTCAATACTTGGGAGATCATGAGTGAAATAGAAATAGGAGGCCACTCCAAATACCGTGGGAACGGTAATAATCATCATCATTACAGCAATAGAAATTTTTATCACTTTTTCAATAGAAACAGGTTTCGCAGCTATCATTGCTTGGGTACAGTGAATATCCTTCATTAAATTCTTGACTTCTCCTTTGGAAGGATATAATAATAAGGCAAATTTTTCAATAAATTAAAAAGGAAACCGAGAACCTCTTGAGAAATAATAGAAACGAAAGATATTCTTTCAATTTTAAGAGAATCAGGGGACAAGACGAATGAGTGGTAGACTAAATGAGACTCTCTCCATTTTAATCCCTGTCTATAATGAGGAAGGGAATCTCTCTCTGTTATACGAGAAATTGATGACGGCATTGAAAAAGGCGGGAAGGCCTTATGAGGTGATTTTTGTCGATGATGGAAGCTCAGATGGAACAATGGAAATTTTGCTCGACCTCAGAGAGAAGAATCCAAACGTAAAGATCGTTAGTTTTTCAAGAAATTTTGGACAAACTGCAGCACTCAGCGCTGGAATCGATGTCTCCAAAGGAGATATCCTCATTCCGATGGATGGTGACCTTCAGACTGACCCGGAAGACATTCTCCCTCTTCTTCAAAAGATCGAAGAAGGATTTGATGTAGTCAGTGGATGGCGGAAAGATCGGAAAGATCCCTTTTTGACCAGACGATTACCCTCTAAAATTGCAAACAAAATCATCTCGTTGATTGGAGGTGTCCATCTCCACGATTATGGATGCACACTTAAGGCTTACAAAAGGGATATTCTGAAAAACATCAAGCTCTATGGTGAAATGCATCGGTTCATTCCCATTTATGCCCGATGGATTGGAGCTCGCGTAGCAGAAATCCCGGTGCGCCATTTTCCAAGAGGGTCCGGTTCATCGAAATATGGGATAAGCAGAATTTTTAAAGTCGTTTTAGACCTCATGGTCGTTAAATTCCTCTTATCCTATTCCCAGAAACCCATTTACGTTTTCGGAGGCATGGGACTTTTAATGATCTTCGGAGCGTTTCTGGCCGGGCTCTTCGCCATCTATCTGAAATATTTTAGGGGGACTTCATTCATTTTGACTCCTCTTCCATTGTTGTGCGTCTTTCTCCTGTTGTCAGGATTTTTATCAATTCTTATGGGTTTTTTGGCTGAAATCCTAACTCGAACATACTATGAATCCCAGGGGAAACCTACCTATCAAATCAAGGAAATGATTGGTTAAAAATAGAGGTCAAGTGTCTGAAGGTTAAGGCAAAGATGCCCGTTTCGTTGTTGGGTTACGTCGTCGGTTGAGTCAGGGAATCTTTTGACGAACACGAATCACAGACAGAGGATACGATAATTCAATTCTAAAGCATCATGTGCGGTATTGTCGGGTTTCTCACCACAAAAGCAGCAGATATTCCGGAATCTGAAATCCTTAGAAGAATGCGGGACGTTCTTATTCATAGGGGCCCCGATGACGCCGGAGAATACATTCGTCCCATAGATGAAAAAGGCCCTTTCGTCTTCTTTGGGCATCGCCGGTTGAGCATTATTGATCTATCCGGCGGACATCAACCTCTGTCCAATGAGGACGAAACAGTATGGGTAGTCTTCAATGGTGAAATTTACAATTTTAAAGGATTGAAAATCCGGTTAGAGAATCTTGGACATCGGTTTAGAACTAACTCCGATACGGAGGTCATCGTTCATGCTTATGAGGAGTATAAGGAAGATTGCTTCCAACATTTCAACGGGATGTTTGCTATCGGGATCTGGGATGAGAAAGAGAAGCGATTGGTATTAGCAAGGGATCGCTTGGGTAAAAAACCCCTTTATTATAGTTTTATAAACGGGACTTTTCTCTTTGCCTCTGAATTGAAGGCAATCATGCTTTACCCTGCCTTTGCGAGAAAGGTGGATCCCTCTTCCTTGATGAAATATCTATTTTTTGAGTTCATCCCCTGTCCTAACACCATTTTTAAGGACGCAAAAAAAATTCCAGCCGCCCGCTATCTCATCTGGGATAAGAACGGGATAGAAGTCAAACAATACTGGTCCCCTTTCGATCCTCAGAAGGGCCAAATAAATCTTTCAGAAACCGAAGCGGAATCCAGAATGATGGAACTTCTCAAAGAGTCTGTCAAACGACGTCTTATCAGTGATGTCCCGTTGGGTGTTTTTCTGAGTGGTGGAATCGATTCGAGTGCCATTACAGCCTTAGCCCAAAAAGAGGTCCCTGGGA
>JBAVGF010000197.1:0-9463 GCA_049684675.1 Thermodesulfobacteriota bacterium
GCCGAAGAGATCCAACTCGTGAACAAAGACTACCCCTTGGTTCTTATGGCTGGAAACCACATGGAGATGGTGGCCAACACGATCATGCGTGACCCGGCCTGGAACGAGGGAAGACGTCCTTGCACTATGAGGATACACCCCTTTGACGCTGAAGAACTTGGAATTACAGATGGCGAAGAAGTGTTGATCGAGACCGAAGCAGGATCAGCCAGGATTGAGGCGGAGGTTACGGAAAGCTCGCATCGAGGGCAGGTTGTCATCCCTCATGGCTTCGGGCTCGTTCACGACGGAGAGACACACGGAGCCAATGTAAACCGGCTTGCCCCGGCCAAACACCGGGACCGGCTGGCAGCCACGCCGCTCCACCGTTATATTCCCTGTCGAGTCCGAAAGGCATCGTTCGCAGAGACGATCCGCAAGCCCGTTGCGGATACAACGCATTAAATAAATTGTCTTTGCGAGGAACGAAATGGTTGCGAGGCGAAGCCGAAGCAAACCCGGAGATTCCTCACTTTGATCGGAACAGGCTCCGCAATCTCGGAGTTGTGAAGAGAGATTGCCACACTCTCTCGCTAGGGCGGGATCGCTCGCAATGACGAAGTAAGGGGAATCGATGCGTCCGTATCGGGTCCGAAAGGGGAGGTTCCATTAGGTGAGAGAACAGGATTTGTTCTTTTACTTCTTGACGGCCATTTCTCTTTTTAAAGCTTCGAATTCCTCCAGAAAACCCCATTTCTCAATCAGCCATCTTGTTCGGGCCTCGGCATCCAATTTTCTTAGTCGGTTGGCTTCGGAATCGGAAAGAACCTGAAGAATCTGTTTGATCCCGAGATCGTCCGAAGCAAGCGCGCGAGCCGCTTCGTAAGCGATCATTCCGATATTCGCCTCTGGATGATCTGGAAAAGATTTCTGAAACAGAATGATCCGGAGTGTTAATTGTTCCTCGGGCCCCCGTTGTTGATGGACGGCCTGGGGATTAGAAGGCTCCGGTCCGTCTTTTTCTCCCCGAAACAGATCCATCATCGTCCGGGAGATCGAAATGGGAATGTTGGAGGACAGGGAATTCCGGGGGATCTCAAAAAATAGAAAGAGATTCTTGAAAAGGACTGCCCCGAGTGATGAACTGTAAATTCGGCCCAGAAACTTTAAAATGCAGGAACCAAGCTCGTTCGAGAAGACATAAGAGTGGTCGATAACCTGAGTAATCAAATTCTGTTTTCTCAATTCCTCTTTTTCTTTCTTCTCGTCGTCGATCTGTTTAGTATACCGCAAACAGTCACGAATCTCTTGGCAACTTCGGCACTCAGGTCTCGATTGGGTCATGGTCCGGCTGCCGCTGAGGATTACCTCTTTCAACGAGCCAAAGCAATCCTTACGATCCATTCACTTTTTCTCCTTTAACCCTGCCTTTTGCTCTCCTTTTCATAGACCAAATCCTTTCAAACTTGTCAAGAGAAATTTCCGAGATTCTTGAGAAGCAACGGACCTTTTTCATAGACTTGATAACCTTAAAGAAAAATTTCGTCAAGGCCAACAGGAGATTCAAATGCACCGGGTAAGAGAGCGTAAAGTCATTTTTCAGAGTTCTCTGAAAAACTGTTGACAAAAGGAAAGCCTTCCCTTAACATGTTGTTAAATTCACAGAACGTAGTTCTATATACAGAACGTCTCTTTCAGCCCCGATCTCCGCCAAGGGGCGCCGAGGGTTTTTCCGAGTGGATGCCAAAAAAAGGCTGCCCAGAAACGGGAGGAAAGGAAAGTCGGTTTACAAACCTTCCGTTCCAGCGGTGGAACAAGCCTCCCGGATCCTCCTCTGCTTAGGAGAAAGCCCCGATTTCAAGATGAGGCTGACGGAAATATGCAGACAGGTTGGAATTCATAAGAGCAAAGGCCATTCCATTCTAAGCACCCTGGGACAATTTGGATTTGTGGAAAAGGATCCGCAGGCCAAAACCTACTCGCTGGGGCCTGCTTTGATTTTCCTGTCAAGGCATGTTTTGGACAACCTCCATTATCCGGAGATCGTGGCCCCCTTTCTCGACAACCTCGCTAAGGAGACGAACGGGGCGGCTCTCTTCGGCTTAATTTATGGCGAGCACCTCCTTGTGGTCGGAAAACGTGAAGGCAACCAAAATATCGGTCTTTCCATTCGCCCGGGACACAGGTTCCATATCACATTGGGGGCGCACGGGAAAGCCATGGTGGCGTTTATGCCTGAGGCGGATAGAGAAAAAATACTGAGTAAGAAAAGAGTTTACTTCCATGGCCTGGATATTTCGCGACTGAACATGAAGCGGCTGAGAGAGGAACTTACTCAGTGCAGACAACGGGGCTACGCCCAGGATGTGGGTGAGATCACTGCCGGGGTCAATTTCGTAAGCGCGCCGGTTTTTGGGGTGCAGGAAAGAATCATCGGATGTATCATTCTCATAGGAACGTTCCCGGGGAAACTGATTGAAAAATACGGCCCTATAACGGCTGACGTTGCAAGGCGAGTTTCTTATAAGCTCGGGGCTAATGTGAGAGCCCTTTACAAAGATGGGAAGGGAAATAACTTAGAATACGCCGCTTAAGGAAAGAAAAGCAGCCAATATTAAAAAGGAGGAGAACCCATGGAAGAGGTAAGAAGAATTCGAACAGCCTGCCGTAGCTGCCACGGAGGCTGTGGTGTCATCGCCCATGTCAAAGACGGCAGGGTGATCAAAGTGGAGGGGGATCCGAATTCCCCTATCAGCCATGGAACCTTGTGCAGTAAGGGACTGTCCATCACGCAACTGGCCTACCATCCTGATCGGATTCTCTATCCCATGAAGCGAGCGGGCGCCAAAGGAGAAGGCAAGTGGGAAAGAATCACCTGGGATGAGGCTTTGAATACCATCGTGGAAAAATTCAAAAAGGTGATTGCTGAATACGGGCCAGAATCGATCGTCGTGGGTCAGGGAACGGGCAGGGATTATGAAAGCCATCTTTACCGTTTTGCCAACCTCCTCGGAACGCCGAATGTCCTGACAGCCGGCCATATGTGCTATGTCTCAAGGGTCGGGTCCACCTTGATCACCTGCGGCACGCTGCCCATCGCCGATTACGAAGGTGAGCCGAAATGTATCGTCATGTGGGCCTGCAACCCACAGTGGAACAACCCGGACGAATACAAGGGAGAGAATTTCTGGAGAGCTTATAAGAAAGGGGTCAAGCTGATCTGCATCGATCCTCGGAAGGGATTTATTGCGAACAAAGCGGACCTCTGGCTTCAAATCCGTCCCGGGACAGATGCTGCTCTCTCCCTGGGGTTTCACCGCGTGATCATTGAGGAAGAACTATACGACAAAGAGTTTGTGGAGAACCACATCAACGGCTGGGACGCCTTTAAAGAAAGAGTGATGAAGGATTATTCCTTAGAAAAGGTGCAAGAGATCACCTGGGTGGACAGGGATCTCATCCGCAAGGCAGCGAGGATGTATGCCACGACCAAACCGGCCTGTATCCACTGGGGTGTTCCTACGGAGCAGACCATCAACTGCGTCAACTATACACGCGCCACGACGGGGCTCATGGCGGTCACAGGCAATCTGGATGCCCCAGGAGGGAACGCCCTTTTTGTGAACCCGCCCACGCGCACCGTGGCGGAATTTTCCCGCCACAGGGATCTTTCACCGGAGCAACAAAAAAAGAGGCTGGGCGGAGATCAGTTCAAGCTCGGCGCCAGGGTGGCCCTGATCAATCCCAAGAAAGCATGGGATGCCATCGTTACCGGCAAACCCTATCCCCTTAAGGCGGGAATTCTATGCGGCAGCAATCCGGTGGTGACGAGGGCCAATGCCAAAGAAGCCTACGAGGCACTGAAGAAAATAGAGTTCCTCGCCGTTATCGATTTTTTCCTCACACCGACGGCAGAGCTGGCCGATATCTTCCTGCCCTCCGGGACCTGGCTCGAACAGAATCATGTTGCCGACAACTGGAAACGACACGGTTATGTGTTGGCCAGGCAGAAGTGTGCCGAGATCGGTGAGTGCTGGCAGGACCACAAGATCTTTTTGGAATTGGGCAAACGAATGGGCCAGGACTGGCCGAATACGGTAGAGGATGCGCTCGATTACCTTCTCGAACCCTCTGGATTGACCTGGGAGCAATTCAAAGAGAAGGGATATCTGCGAGGCGAGATGGTTTATTATAAGTACAAGCAGCGGGGCTTCTCCACCCCCACCAAGAAAGTGGAACTCTATTCGACCGTTCTGGAGAAATGGGGATACGATCCCCTTCCCAAATATGTCGAAGTTCCTGAAAGCCCGGTTTCCACGCCCCATCTCCTCAAAGACTATCCGTATATCCTCAATGCGGGATTACGGACTCCTACCTTTTTCCATTCAGCGAACCGGAATATACCGTGGTTGAGAGAGATCAGACCCAACCCCATTGTGGAGATCCATCCTGAGACAGCCAGGAAACATAATATTAAGGATGGCCAATGGGTTTATATCGCGTCGCCAAGGGGGCGCATCAAGCAGCGTGCGAAATTGAATGACAACATTGATCCGAGGGTGGTTGTGGCAGAGCACGGCTGGTGGTACCCGGAGCAAAAAGACCCGGGTCACGGCTGGAACGTGTCAAATGTCAATATTCTGACCGACAATGCCTACGAGACTCTGGATCCGGCTATGGGCTCCACGAACTTAAGAGTCTGTTTGTGCAATATATCTCCCTGTGAAGAGTAAATTTTGATTTCACAGATTTAAAGAAATGATTACACAGATTTCTCTCATAATGCCCCATGCCGGGGAGGGCACTTTTGAACCATGGAAATCAGGTTTACCCCTCTCCCGCTGGCGGGAGAGGGTGCGGGTGAGGGTGCACATATATTATCGGTGTAATCATTCTTTTGAATCGGTGTAATCATTTCCTAACGAATAGGAGGAATGAGATGGGAAAAGTATCCTTAATGCTGAACGAATATGAATGTATGGGTTGCCATGCCTGCGAAGTGGCATGCAAACAGGAGCATGGCCTTGGTGTCGGCCCGAAAGTGATCCAAGCGATCGAGAGGGCCCCCTATTTCAAACCCCTATTTTGTCACCATTGTGAAGATGCGCCCTGCGCCCTGGCCTGTCCGGAGGATGCGATTACCAAGGATCCAAAGACCGGAGTGGTTCTCGTTAACAGCGAGAAGTGCAACGGCTGCAATGCGGTGGTGGGTAAGTCCGGAGCGGAGAAGCAGCAGACTTCTGCGTGCAAGGTGGAATGCCCCGCGCATATTGACGTCCAGGGATTTGTGAGCCTTGCCGGCAAGGGAAAATTTCAGGAAGCCTTGCAGCTCATCAAGCTTGCAAGCCCCTTTCCCTCCATCTGCGGCAGGGTCTGCCCTCACCCTTGCGAGTCCGATTGCAAGCGTGATCAAATCGACAAACCCGTAGCCATCCACGCGATTGAGCGTTTCCTGGGCGATCTCGACCTGAAGGCAAACAAGCGTCATCTGCCAGAGGTCAGGGCCAAGAAAAAGGAGAAGGTCGCCATTGTTGGATCGGGTCCGGCGGGTCTGACTTGTGCATACTACCTTGCTCAAGATGGTTACAAAGTGACAATCTTTGAAAAAGCCAAGGTATTGGGCGGAATGCTTACGGCAGGTGTGCCTTCGTATCGTCTGCCTCGCAACATTGTCGACGCCGAGATTAAGATGATTCGCAATTTGGGCGTGACCATGAAAACGGGCCTGGAGGTGGGGAAGGACAAAACGGTTGCTCAATTACGTAAAGACGGATTCAAGGCCTTTTTTCTCTCCGTCGGTGCCCAGGAAAGTGTCCGGCTGGGGATTCCGGGTGAAGACCTGGATGGTATTTATCGAGGCCTGGATTACCTTCGTCAACTGAACTTCGGAAAACCCGTGAAACTGGGAGAAAGGGTTGCAGTGATCGGCGGAGGCAATGTGGCTATGGATGCCGTCCGATCGGCCCGCAGGCTGGGGTCTGAAAGGGCGTTTATTCTTTACCGGCGGGGTCTGGAAGAAATGCCTTCCACACCGGAAGAGATCAAGCAGTGTCGGGAAGAAAGGATTTCCATCAAGACATTGGCTCAGCCCGTGCGCTTCATCAGCAACAATGGTCGGGTCAAATCGATCGAATGCGTCAAAACGCGCCTGACAGAACCGGATGAGAGCGGACGGAGGAAGGCCGAACCTATTCCGGGTTCGGAGTTTACGGTCAAAGTAGATGCCGTGATCACAGCCCTGGGGCAGGAATCCGATTGGTGCTGTTTGACGCCCGAGTGTGCCTGCACGTTGACCGGATGGGGAACGATGAAGATAGATCCCGTGACACTTCAAAGTGATGATCCCGATATCTTCGCAGGAGGGGACGCAGCGAGAGGCCCGAAGACCGTGATCGAGGCCATTGCAGACGGGAGACAGGCAGCGATTTCGATTGATCGATATCTCAGTGGCCAGAACCTTCGATTGGCAAGAGATATACAATTGAAAGCAATAGAAGAACCGCAAAAAGGGAAATACGATCGCACCGCCCGGGCTCAGATGCCTTACTTAGAACCCAAGAAACGAGCAAAGGGCTTCAACGAAGTCCAAAAGGGGCTCACCAAGGGAGTGACTGTTCAGGAGGCAAAGAGGTGTATTTCCTGCGGGACCTGCTGTGTCCAGACCTGTCCTTATGACGTCATGCAGTTCAATCACGAAGTCACGAAGGCGGTCAAGTGCGACCTCTGCGTCGAAAAACGACAGAGGAATGAGGTTCCTGCTTGTTACGCCATCTGCCCGACCCGGTGCATTTTCTGGGGAGATCCGAAGAAGTTTGCAGGGAGCTATAAAGTTCTATAAAAGGATAACATCAAGGGTCCAAGGGACTAATAAAGATTTTTCTTCATTATTACTTTATAGATTTAATTGAGCTTCTGTAGGGGTGGCCCACCCTGCCTACCGGTGGGCAGGCGTGGCCGCCCGCGATAGATTGCCACGTCGCCCCGCCAAAGCGGGACTCCTCGCAATGACAGTAATATCTTGTATCCATTAGATTGTCATTGCGAGCGGAGCGAAGCAATCTCTTATTTTGCGCACTACTTCTGTAAGCCATGAACCATTCCTGTTTTTCTGCTGCGGTAGAATTTGGAAGACAAAAACCTCTGACCTGGAAAGATCCTCAAACCGGCCTGGAGTGGCAATGGGAGTCTCCAGGTGAGATGACCTGGCATGAAGCTCAAGAATATGCAGAATCGCTTTCGTTGGACGGCAAAGAGGATTGGCGTTTACCAACGTTAGCGGAGCTGGAATCCCTGTTGGACAGGACCAAGGCGCGTCCCGAAGGGAGACCTCCTATGAGGGAAGAGATTCCTTTTCGAGATGAGTTATCCTACTGGTCATCCACGACCTTCGAGCGGGACACGAAGACAGCGTGGATCTTGATGTTCGACGGTGCTTACTTGCTCAGTTATTATAAGAGTAACCTTTACCGCGTCCGCTGCGTTCGCGGGTAGGAAATTTCGTCTGCGCTCACGACGAAGCCCTCTCCCATCAGAGACTGTGTCGTAGTCGCAGTCTTGAAGGAAGAGACAGTCAGGTTTCTAAGCTTTGGAATGCGGTCTTTTAGGAATGGCTAATCGGCGCTTATAGAAAATGAAGTTATTTCAAGGTGATGGGACGTGTGAATCTCACGTGTAAGAGGTTGCCGCTCCAAAGCTTTTCCACCCGACCGTCTCTTCCATCTTGTCTTGATCCGGCCTTTATAATTGTGACATAGTCAAAGGAAAGGGGGAAACTGAATCGAATCAATAACTATTTTGGCGCGGCTTGTAAACGCTTGACAATTTTTCTTTAGTAAATTATAAAGCCCAAAATGGTGGTAAAATGGACTTAAGTTCTAAAAGGCTGTCTGATTATTACTATTACCTTCAAGCCATTCACCTGTGCGCTTAGATGATAGGTTATTGTCAAAAGGGCCATGGGTGACTAAGATCCATGGCCCTTTTGTTTTAGGGCCATAGAGATTCTCTCTATGGTTTTTTTGTTTGTGGAGAATGTGGCAATGGAGCCTCTGGTCATTGTTTCGAAAGGGAAGAATCCCTATGTTACAACAAAACGGGGACTTGAAAAGTTTCCTTTACCGGATCTGAAGGGAAGGGAGGTTTTGATAAAACCCAATGCGGCCCGATTGGCCTCCCCTGGAGACGGGGTGACGACCCATCCCCAGGTGGTCGCTGCTACCATCGACCAACTAAGAGAGAGAGGAGTCCGCCGAATCGCCATCGGTGAGAGTTGTATCTTCGGCGTGAACCCAGGAGAAGCTTTCCAGGTCACGGGCATAAAAGAGATTTCTGAGGAAAAAAAGGTTGAGCTTCTCGATTTAGATCACGGGGAGCCGATGGAGATAGCGATCCCGGGAGGAAAGGTTATTAAGAAGATTAAGGTCCCCGCCGTGCTAAAAGAGTTCGATTTCATTATTTCCATCCCGGTCATGAAGACCCACATGCACACGCAGGTCACGCTGAGTATCAAGAATATGAAGGGTCTATTATGGCGGAAGGAAAAGGCGAGGTTTCATCAGCTCCGTTACGATAAAAAAATCACCAAGGGTGACAAGGAATTGGATATTGCCATTTCAGAGATGGCTTCGGTTCTCTTTCCCCAGTTATCCATCATTGATGGCACAGTGGGGATGGAAGGAATGGGGCCGGCTTATGGGCGGGTGAAGAAGATGGAAATGATCCTCGTCGGGAATAATGCCCTTTCGACTGATGCGGTGGCTGCCAGGCTAATGGGCTTAAGCCCTGAGGTCATCCCTCACCTCAGGCTGACAGCGGAAAGAGGGTTGGGAGAAATCGACCTCCAAAAGATTTCAGTCGACCCAAAAAATTACTCGAAATGGGTGGTCCCTTTTGAGCCTCCCCCTTCCAAACTATCTATTCCTTTCCCTAACGTCATGGTTCATGACGAGGGATCGTGCAGTGCCTGCCTTTCGACGCTGTTGGTCTTTCTTCAAGATTACCATTTAAAGCTTACGGACTATCGTTTGGAGGATCAAAACATTCATATTGCAATCGGAAAACATTTGGAGGCTTGTCCGAAAGGAACGATCCTGATAGGAAACTGCTCATCGAAGATGAAAAGTCGGGGTATCTTTATTCAGGGATGCCCACCCGTGGCCTCGCAGATAGCGGATAGCTTAAAGATATGAATCGTCTTCAAAAAGTTGATACAATTATAAGGATTCGAGAGGTCAAAGCATAAGGCTACCTCTAAAAAATGTCATTCCTGCGAAAGCAGGAATCCAGAAGCCCCTAACAATACTGGACTCCCGCCTGCGCGGGAGTGACGAAATGGTAATTATTAGAGGCGTCCATAGGGATCAGAAGGGAGAAGAGGCCGTGTTTAAGAAAATACTCATTGCCAATCGAGGAGAAATCGCAGTTCGCATACTTCGTGCCTGCCATGAGCTGGGGATTTCGGTAGTGGCCGTCTATTCCGAATCGG
>JBAVGF010000198.1:0-11167 GCA_049684675.1 Thermodesulfobacteriota bacterium
ATCGGGAACAGGCAGGTAAATGAGGGGCAGCTTCTGCAGTTCACCATCACGGCATCTGACCCCGATAATGACGCTCTCATCTACGAGGCGAGCAACCTGCCAACTGGAGCAATATTTGATCCTGCTTCGCAGAAATTTAGCTGGATACCAACTTATGACCAGGGTGGAAAATCTTACCCGAATATTGAATTCACAGTGACGGATAATGGCAGTCCAAACGAATTAGATTTTGAGGTCATTGAAATCACGGTGGGAAATGTCAATAGAGCACCAGTGTTTTCCCCTTTGGGAACACAGTGTATACCCGAGAATCAATTACTTCAATTTTACGTCACAGCAACAGATCCTGACGGGGATGCCATTACCTATTCCACAGGTCCTCTTCCAAAAGGAGCGTCGTTTGACGCCAGTGGCGGGCTATTTTCATGGACACCGGACTCCACTCAGGCTGGTACATATACGGTTGCTTTTTATGCAATGGATAGCGGATCGCCACCCATGACAGGTGATCTCAACGTTAGTATTAACGTTGGAGATGTGTACACGCCATGTGAGTTGGCAGATCAGATCATTCAGACAGTGCTCAGTCTGAACCTGCGGAAGTCAGTTGAAAACTCCTATATGGCCAATCTCAAGAAAGTATGCAAATTTGTCGAGGATGGCAAAATGATCCAAGCCATTGTTCAGCTGGATGTCTTTATTGCAAAGGTGGTAATCGATGTTGTAAAACACGATATCAGTGAGGCGGCCGGAAGGAGTCTCATTAACATGGCAATCAATCTGATAAAGATCATCAAGAGCTGAAAAGAATTAACAAAAGCGTAACGAACAGGATGAGGTTTTCGAATAAGCCTCATCCTGTTCGTTTTTTAAAAGAGTAGCATAACGGGGCGGCACGCTGACTCAGGACATTTGGTTCCTTTGTCGGAGAAGAAAAGAAATGGGGGCGGTCAAATGAGTGTATTGTGATTGAAACATTCTTTTATTTCGCACTCTGTGTCAACCGGACTCGCCACTTCAGTACAAACTAAGCAAGGGGGAGCCGAAAGGTTCCCCCTTGCTCTTGCTCATAAAGCCGGACCGCACGTGCCGGGGTTAGAGGGTGATTAAGATGGAAAAGACGGTTATGGATAGACGCTTTAATCCGGATAGGTATGGATTCATTTATTTCTTTAAGGAACGGTAATCTTTACCCCTATGTTCGATGTCATATATCTTTATATGTTCGGTTTGACCGTAGACCCAATAAATGATTCGATAGTCGCCCGTTCTCATCCGACATAGTCCACGTAGATCATCGGGTAAAGATTTAAGAGGATGATGAATCATTTTATCAGCGTTCGCCGAAAGCCAATCAATTTTTTGAGCAATTCTTCTTTAGGTTGGTGGGTCAAGTTTCTTGAATGATTCTTCTGCGGTTGGAAGAAATGTTACTCTATACATAATTCTTTTTTCAGAGATTCCCAGCTCTTCCCTCTTCCAAGAAAGTCTTCTTGTCTTGCCTTCCGCATCTTCCGTATAAATTGAGGATTTTGGGACAAAAGCCAATCTTCAAGATCCTCTTTTGTATCTGCGGTCTCCAATACGGTGATTGGAAAAGTAATGGATTCTTTTTTCCTCTTGGTCAGGCGCATAGGTTTTCTCCTATTAACCTATTTTCAAAAAATGATATCACAAAAGATATGTTTTTACAATTAAGGAGCGAACTTAGTTCTCCCCATTATTATTTTAGAGTGAGGGATGGACGGAGGAAGGGGACGTAGGCTCTAAAACAACCTGGGAGAATGAAAAAGGGAAGGTTCTATTTCTTTAACAAAGGGGAAAGGAATGATGGACACGAGCATGAGGATGCGGGTCAGCCCTTGACAAAGGACATCTGGCTCCTTCATCGGGAAAAAGAAAAGAGTCTTGCAAGAGGAAAAGATGGGAAGGAAAGGTGGGGTCCCCTTATGTGTCCAATAATCTATCCTTTATATAACCTTTGACATAGGGTGGGAATCGTTGGGAATAATCTTTTAAGATTTTTCTCGATAATTGTTTAATATTCAGTTCGTCAAGATCTAAAGTTGCCTTACCTCTGACTGCAAAATAGACCTCATCCAAAAGGGCCTTTTCAGGCGAGGCAATATAAATTCCATTTTTCATCACAAAACCAAAAAAGAGGGTAGGGGAAATTTGTCTAAATTCTATCTCTTTATTTTGGAGAGTATAATTTTTAGTTTTTCTGGTCGTGGCAAAGGTAAGAGTATAAGGAATGAGATTTAGAATTCCATATCTGGCAAGAGCTGATTCAAAGGAGAGGTAATTTGGGATATAGAGTTGGGCTGCGATATTTTCTGATGAAACATTGCCTCCCATGGGAATATAGATACCCTGAGTCACCCTTTCGATGACACCTCCCGCTTCCCATCTCCTCAATGCCACATAGAGACTATTTCTGGGAAGGCTGGTAATCTTCTCCAGATCAGCAATGGTAAAGAAGGGTTTATTTATCTTTTGAAGTTTTTTTAATAATTCTATGCCTTTCATTTTGCGAGGCCCTCAATGGCTGGCCAAAAATCAGTTGGCAAATATTTGCGCAAATCTCGGATGAAATCCTTCTTCGAAGATATTTTCTTTGGCATATAGGGAATTTTAAGTTTCTCAGATATATACCAAAGATCAAATAAGTCTTTTGGTTTGGCTCTTCCCTTCAAACAGGCCAATTTATCTTTATAGATCTGTTCTAAGGTGGCTACCTGACCCATGACTTGAATGACCGTAGCTGGTGAACTGAGTAGTTTTAGCTCCCATTGATAATTTTTTATCGCTCTTTTGGAAATCTCAATTTTGATTCGAAAAGGAAAGGCCAGATAACTCTGAGTCACTTTGATTTCGGCTAAGTAAGTGTAATATTTCTCTTCGAGATCAGTTTTAGAAAGTTCAGGGAAAGGGGATAAGATCTTTTCCACCAATGAGGAGAATTTGCCCTCCAGTATATCTTTGGTCAATGAAAAATCGAGATCTTCTGAGAATCTCGGAGAGCCGTAGGCTAATCGAAGGGCTGTTCCACCTTTAAAGATCAAATGCCGTCCAAAGGGTGAATCATACAGCCCTTTCAGAACGATCAACTCCCAATACTCCCGGATCACTTGAGTTTTATCAATCTTTAATTCATGGGCCTTTTGTTCGGCAATTGATTGTTCCATATTTCTTAACATAAATGATAAGAAATAGGGAATGATCTGTCAAGAGGTTTTTCCAAGTCTTTCCCGAATCTGTTGCTGATTTTAGAGCCCGGTCTACAGAGATATTACTCCTCATCTCCTTATCACCCAATCTCTCTATCATATTTTTAAGTCAGTGCGTCTCTTAGAATCTGGATGGGATGAAGTACCTTCAAGCCAGTGAGGTGGCGAATTTGCATGCGGCAGCCTTCACAGTCGGAAAGGACGATCTCAGGCTTTAGACGATCAATCGCCTCGGCCAAATCTCTCCCGATCTCTTCCGAGATTTCGTATTTTTCTTTCTTGAAACCGAACGTCCCACCCAGGCCGCAACAGTCGGCCGCAATATAGTCAACGTTGAGGCCCGGGATGAGTTGGAGGATTTCGAAAGCCGGAAAACCAATCCCAAGGGACTTTAGATGGCAAGGGGCAAAATACGCCGCTCGAAGAGAAAGTTCCCGGAAATTGGTATTGAGATTCCCACCTTCTCTCAAATTTCTCAAGAACTCAAATAGGTCGAATGTGTGCTCGGCGACTTTCTCTGATCCAGGGATGTTCAAAAGGTGGCTGTACTCGTGTTTAATCATATGTCCGCAACTGCTCGAAGAGAAGACGATATCGAGACCTGAGCGAACGGAATTGAGAAGTGAAGGGACATTCCGCAAACCCATCTTCCTTGCCGCTTTGAAATCTCCATTTCCGAGCATCGGGATGCCACAGCATCGCTGGGAAGGAAGGGTGACCTCAAAGCCGTTTGCCTCAAGAACTTCAACGGTTGCTTTGGCTACATCGACTTCATTCGTATTGGTATAACAGCCATAAAAATAGGCTACCTTTTGACGGCCGTTGAATTGATGTGCCTTAAACCACTGCCTGAATGTGGGGGATTGATAGCTCGGGAGGTCCCTTCGCCTGTCAATTTTGAGGAAAAGATCGGCAAGCCATCTGATCGCCCGGTTTTTCAGAAGGCGATTAGCGATAGGAGAAAAGAGACTCCCCAGCGGGCTAAAAAGATAGGTGTGGGTGAGAAGCCAGTCTCGAAATGGCCTTCCCTTCTCGTCCAGGTATTTTGCCTTGGCGATGAGATTCAGCTCCGAGATGTTTACCCCAGAGGAGCAGGCCATGTCGCAGAGATGGCAGCCGATGCAAAGGTCAATCCATTTATCCACGGAGGGCTCGCCCGGCCTTCGAAACCGCTCAGCACCGGGGCCCGCCTGTTTTGGCCCCGGAAATTGTGGGGCCACCCGCGAAACAGGGCAGACGGCCATACAGGAGGCGCAGCGAATGCACACATCGGAATTATTCTGGGGCCAAATTTGTTTCATTATCCTTGTCAATGTAGCCGCAAACAGAATGAGGAAGCTCAAATGTCAAAATCCAAATGCCAAATCAATGACAAATGACCAAATGAGGAAAATTTTCTTTTATTTGGATTTTGAGCTTTATTTGAACTTTGACATTTGGCAATTCGTTCATCTCTTAAGATTTAAGCTCCTGATGCTCGTTTTGCTGCCATATATCCGGTGGCAATCTCGATCCCCTCCCTCGACTTTTCATCGATCCAGTGATGATGGGCTAGGATGGAGCCAGCCGCCCATACGTTTTCTAAGATCATGTCTCCACGTCCGTCAACCGGTTGAAAGGAGGCATCGGTTAAAATGCCGGCATCGTGAATTGGATGCGGGAGGTCACTGAAAAAAGAGTCTCTGAACCAATCTTCTCGTGATGGAGGTTGAGAGAGAGGCAAATTGAATATCGGCTCAAAGACCTTCTCATCATTGGCCTTCAGGCCTCCACCGATAAAACGTCCTGTGGCAAGGATATATCGATCGGCAGAGTAGGAAGTGACGACAGGAGGATGGAGTACTTCAATTCTTTCACACCTTTTCCCCCTCAGGATTCCTTTCGAAACGGAGTAGCCTAAGAGAAAAGAGACCCCTTTCTGAACCAGCCATTCTTTGAAGCGGTTGAAGATTCTCATCCCGGGAATAGACGGGGGTAGGATAGGGATTTCGAAAACCTTCGCACCAATGATCGCCTCTAAGTCATCCTTGACCCGAATGGGATCGCGCGTTCCTAAAAGGGCAGGGAGGCCGACTCGTATTTCATCTCGGAGTTGTCTTTTAATCTCTCTGCCTACGTTATCTCTAAAAGAGTTTTGCTCCATTAACCTTGCCAGGGCAGTGGCAGTAGGCTCCTGGTAAAAGGGATCGGGAAGTTGAAGGTTGATCCCGCGACACCTTAGCTGGTCAGCCACATAATGAGCATAGAAATCCTTGAATCCTTTGAACCCCGCGATGAGCGTCCGGCCCTCGTTGACTGAGACTCCTTCCGCCATGGTGACCGGGATGAGATAAGTCGGTCGAAGTGTTCCCGCACCCGTTGGGAGGAGACAGTTCCTATTGTCAATCGTTTGAAAAGAATAAGGGGGTGCAAAGAGAGAAACAAAGGAAGAGAGGGCTTCCTCAATTTTTTCCAGACCTGCTTTGGAATAAGGGTGCAGGGGATGGTCTTTGATCCATTCGGAAAGGCCATCTCTCATCCCAGTACCAAGAAGACCACTGACCTGTTCATGGGTGAATGGGTCTTCTGGTACGGGATGTTCGCCCCTACGAGCCTTAGTCTCAACATCAGAGGTTTGTCTATGGGGCTCCATCTTCTTCGTCTTTGAAAATTGGCCTAAGACATCGATCGTGTTTGAAAAGAGGCAGAGGGAGCCCATCCCCTTTCCAACAATGAGGACTTTTTGGCCAGAGTCTGCGGCCGTCTTAGCTGCCATCAGCCCCGAGAGTCCCGCCCCAATGATGATGAGATCGTAATGCATGGGTTTTGAGTGACGTCGGCAGTAAATGCCGACGCTACAGAATTGTTATTGTAGCGCCCTCATTTATGGGGGCGGTCAAAGGTTGAAGATTCCTTTATAAATGTATTCAATCAACTCGTCTTCTTTGACTGCTGCCCCCCACAGGATTGGGCGGGTCCCCTTCCATCGCTCCTCAAGAAATCCCTTTAATATCTTATTGGAATCCCCTTCTACCATCCTTAAATCGTGCAGGACTCCCAAGAGGCGGTAGACACAAAAGCCTCCTTGGCATGTCCCTTTGGCGAGACGTGTCCGATGAAGGATGTCTTGAAAGTCTTTTAGTTTTTCGGCCCCCAAAACCTCTTCGACTTCTTTCCTTTGTACCAGTTCACAGTCGCAGAGGGTCTCGCCTCTTGCTGCTGAGAATTGTTTGAAGCGTTCTTTTAAGCCGGTAGGTCTGCTTGCGCCGGGAAGAGGCTTTAGATGAGTCGAACAAGGTATATCCCTTCCCATCTTTTGGCAGATGAGGTCAGAAGTTTTCTCGGCCATCAACCGATAGGTCACCAATTTGCCGCCCGTGATGGTGATCAGATTTTGTAGGCCGTCTCTCTTTCCATGGTCAATGAGTACAAACCCCCGGCTGATAGCACGATCATCCCCTTTTTCTTCGGACAGGAATAGCGGTCGGATGCCTGCATAAGCCCGGATGAACCGGGTCTCTCTGATGGCAGGGATCATCTTCGACGCCTCCCGAACTAAAAGGGAAACCTCTTGAGGAGTGACTTCAAAATGTTCGACCTCTTCCAGACGGACGGATGTGGTTCCAAGAATGGATACCGTATCGTTCGGGACCACGATATCTGCGTCGGAGGGAGGTCGGCAGCGATTAATAACGCCGCGGTTGAGTCTCGTGTTGGTGATCAGCATTGACCCCTTGGAGAGGGCCATACCGATATGAAGGCCGGCGAGTTTCAGGAATTGATTTGCCCAGGCTCCGGTGGCATTAACGATATAGGAAGCCTCAATGGTGCATTCCTCGCCGCGGACGAGATCTTTTACCTTCGCTCCCTTTACTCTATTCCCGTCCATAAGCAGAGAGGTGGTTTCTGTATGAAGAAGAATTTTTGCACCATGGACCTCTGCATCTCTGGCATTTTCTAAAACGAGAGTGAAGGGATCGATTCCTCCATCCGGAACCTTCACGGCACTGAGAAGGTTGGGATTGAGCTTAGGTTCCGATGCGAGGGCTTCGTCCCGACCAAGAAGGGTGGTTTCAATTCCAACCCTTTCGCAGGCTCGAACAAATTTATCTCTGAAGTCGAGACCATCCTCGAGGAGAGAGACGAAAAAACCGTCTGTTTCCTCGATGCAGTGAGGGGCAATCTTTCTGAGAACCCTATTCTCAGCGATGCATTCCCGTGCGGCTTCGGGGTCCGAGACCGCATATCTTCCGCCGCTGTGAAAGAGTCCGTGATTTCGGCCCGATGCCCCGGAAGCCAAATCACCCTTCTCAATCAAGACAGAAGGGATTTCTCTCAACGCCAAATCCCTGGAAATTCCGACACCGGTTGCACCGCCTCCGACGATCAATACTTCCGTTTTGATATCCATTTGAGCCTCTCGACCGTATTATTATAACAGACGCACTCGCCAAATCGGTAGATAATCAATCCCCGAGCACCGACGATCGAATCACAACAAAACTTCAACGAGCGAAATCCTAAACGAAGACGGGTCAAAATGAATTTTGGTTATTGGGACATTGCATCATTTGGACGCATTGAGTAATCGGAATTTGGCTGCTGGAATTTATTGTTTAAGTTGCCTTCATCACGACACTACAGATGATGTCGGCCGCTTCGTCACTTCGATCGGCAGCATTACTGAGATGCCGGTAGATTTCCCTCATCTTCAGCATATAGACCGTATCTGTCTTTTTGAACAGATCGGCCAGGGCTGTGTGATAGGCCTTCTCCATGGCATTCTCATACGACTTGGCTTTAACGGCGTGTTGCATGGCGATGTGGGGATAAGTTTCCAAAATTTTTACAGCATCGCTAATTTCACGGGCTGCCTTTCCCAAGATGTCCACCATCTCCCGAAGATGTTCCTCGGGCGACACCTCGTAAATCTTCATTTCGTCCACAGTGGAGTTGGCGTAGTCCATGATATCGTCAATCGCCCTTGAGAGGGCATAGATATCCTCGCGATCCATTGGGGTGACAAAGGTCTGATGAAGTTCTTCAACAAGAATCCTTCGAAGTTCATCGGCCTCCCTCTCAATTTCCTTCACCCGATTTCCGCTTTCCAGGCTCTGGTTTCTCACAAACTTTCCTAATGCCTCAATGCCTTCAAGTGTTTTGGAGACCTGGTCAGAAAGCATCTTATAGAAATTGCCCTCTTTCGGAAAGATTCGATCCTTTAAGCCCAACCTTTTCCCCGCTAAATGAAACTTTATCCCTATTCTTTCTGATATGGAAATTGCTCATTTTCTACCGAGATTGTGGAAATTTGTCAAGGGAAACGATGAAAGGTTTCATCTCCTTGTCAAAGGGTAAAGAAGCATTTCGATCTTAAACGTTTACACCCCCTGTGGAACATTTTCTTGATTAAAGAAGAGGCGGGGTTGACATCCCGATCCCACAGGTTAAAATAGGACTGAATTTCAGAACCTCCAAGGCAGAGCTTCTGAGGTATGCTTGGGCCGGAGAGGGTTTGTTGAACTCCTGAGTTTCCAAAAAGACGGGTATGGAAAAGGGATTGATGCAAGTCAAAGTGATGGGTATCGTGGTGGACCCAAAGGCCTCAAACCCAGTCGTGGTCTTAGTGGACCTTTCGGGACAAAAAGCCTTGCCGATATGGATCGGGGTCTTCGAGGCGGAAGCCATTTCAAGAGGTCTTGAAGGAGTGATGACGCTTCGCCCCATGACACACGACCTCATGAAACAGATTTTGGATACATTTCGGGTTACGGTCACTCGAGTGGTCATTCACGACTTAAAAGAAAATACGTTTTATGCAAATCTGCACCTGAACGTGGATGGGGACGAGCTGATTGTGGATAGCCGCCCGAGTGATGCAATCGCCCTGGCGGTAAGGGTGAAGGCTCCTATCTTTGTGGCGGAATCAGTCATTGAGGCGACAAAACAGATGGGGATTCTTGCCTCCAATCTTCTGGAGGAGGGAGGTGACGAACTTAAAAACATTATTGAGAATATGAAGCCAGAAGACTTCGGAAAATATAAAATGTAACGGAACCTTTTTTCTCTCTCACAAAACCTTCCTCAATTTGCCTTCTAACATCAGAACCATTAAGAGCGATTTCGGCTAAACCAACCTGCTTCCACCCGCATCCTTCCTTGTGCTTGAATCCCGTAAACCCCGTTAGAAAGGGCGGAGCTTTGACCTCGCCTTAAATCAGGAGCTGATGCTTTGTATTTCTACTGTCCCCAGCGTAAATGCCTGGGCTTTCTCACACGGTAAATCCCTTCAAAGGTGTGACAACAATTTTTCTAATTCTGACAATTTGTCATTTGTTAGCGAGTTGCTTCCGGAACTGAATCTTCTCAAAAAGCTTATACAAGGCATAAAAATCGGGTAGTTATAGGATAGAACACTTTCCTTATCTTGTCGGCATATATCTTGCTCCAAATACATGAAAATCAAAATAAATGGAGGTAATTCAATGTCTTTGATGGAAAAAGATCTGGTCTTGACTACTGACGAGGCGATTGAATATTTGAAGATCTCCAAACCCACCTTCCTCAAATATATTCGTCTTGGGAGAATCAAGGCGATCAAAGCGGGAAAGGGTTGGAGGGTCCTCCAATCGGAGCTCTATCGATTCTTGAGAGGGGAGATCGAATGACGACCGCGAGGACCGAAAGAGGTCTGAGGCTGAAATGGATCGGTCTTTTGACTCTCTTTGCAGTATCACTGCTGATCGTTACAGATTTGACGATCGTTCAAGTCTACCATGAGGGGTTGAAGGGATCGTTTATTGCCATTGAGGGGATAGTTCTGATTGCTGGAATCCTGTTCAGCTTTTTCTTAACCCGGAACTTCAACCTCCCGCATGAACGGTCGTCCAAAGAGAAGGAACAGGAACTGGTTCAGAGAACCAGGGAACTCGAGGTCTTTTATGAGATAGGGGTTTTGATCAATGAGCACTTAGGAAATTTGGATGCAGTCCTTCCTATTTCCTTGGAGAAGGTGACGAGTTTGACAGGTTACGAAATCGGAGCGATCTTTCTGTTGGGCGGGGCGGGAGACGTTCTCGAAATGAAATCCCAAATCGGGCACTCCCCTGCAATGCTTCAAGAGGTAAAAGTTCTAAGATTCAGCGAAGGGGTCTCTGGAAGAGCCATCCGGCTAAAACAGCCGGTCATTGTCTCCATCAGTGAATATCCATCTCCTCGGATCGCTCCTGTTCTGAGAGAAGAAGGGATTCAGACAGTGGTGGGCATTCCTCTTTTGGCTAAAGGGAAAGCGATCGGTGCGATTATCCTTTCAAGCCGATCGCCGCACCAACTTGGCCATAGAGAGGTTAATTCGTTGGAGAGCATCGGGAGTCAGATTGGCCTGGCTCTTGAGAATTCGGTTTTACTCAATGAAATTAGAGAATCCGAAGAAAAATACAGAACCGTGGTTGAGAGGGCCATCGATGGCGTCTGCGTGATTGGAAGAGATTATCTTTTTAGGTATGTCAATGAGAGGTTAGCAGAGATCCAAGGTTATCGCAGGGAGGAGTTAATCGGAACGGATTTTCGGAATCTTCTGGATGAGGAGAGCAGGACCTTGTTGGCGGATCGGGAGGACAAGCGAGCGAGAGGGATAAAATTACCGTCTCATTTTGAACTAAATGTTCTTCAAAAAGATGGATGGATCAGGAACGCGGAGATCAGCGCAAGCGCTGTCAAAGATTCGAAAGGAGACGTAAATATCATCGTTTTACTGAAAGACATCACGGATCGTAGGAAGGCGGAGGAGGCATTGCGCCAGAGTGAAGAGAGATACCGAAGCATTATCGACAACATCCAGGAGGCCTATTATGAGATGGACCTTGCCGGTAATTTTACGTTCGTTAATGATACGATCTGCAGACATCTCGGGTATTCCAGAGAGGAATTGATTGGGATGAACTACCGGCAGTATCAAG
>JBAVGF010000199.1:0-11123 GCA_049684675.1 Thermodesulfobacteriota bacterium
CCGATCTCCCTCGACCCGCTGAGTGCGGCTTGAAGAGCCTTCTCCCCCATCTCCATGTGCCGGACGATATTTTCAAGCATCACAATGGCGTCATCCACCACGAACCCTACGGAGAGCGTCAGAGCCATCAGAGAGAGATTGTCCAAACTGTAATTCAGGAGGTACATGGCCGCAAATGTTCCGATGACCGACATGGGGAGGGCCAAACTGGGAATGACGGTGGCAGATACGTTGCGGAGAAAGAGAAAGATTACCAGGACGACCAGACACATGGTCAGAAAAAGCGTGAATTTAACATCATTGACCGAATTGCGAATCGATAGAGAGCGGTCGTAGAGAACGTTCAGATTCACTGAGCCGGGCATCTGAGCCCGAATGCTCGGGAGCAGATTTCTGATCGAGTCAACGACCTCAACCGTGTTCGTCCCTGGCTGACGGTAAATGGCCAAGCCGATCGTGCGGGTCGTATTGTACCAGCTTGCGATCTTGTCATTTTCGACACTGTCGATCACCCTTCCCAGCTCACCCAGCCGCACCGGTGAACCATTTCGGTACGCAACGATAAGAGGACGATAGGCTTCGGCATTATTGAGCTTTCCGCTCGCCTCGATGGTGAAGGCCTGGTGGGTTCCATATAATGTCCCGGTCGGAAGGTTCACATTTCCATTTGCGATGGCATTTGCTACTTCATCAATTCCGATGGAGCGCACGGCAAGAGTCTTCGGGTTCAGCTGGGCACGAACCGCATATTTCTGAGCACCGAAGATCTGGACCTGTGCCACGCCACTCACCATCGAAATTCTTTGAGCCAAAAAGGTATCTGCGTAATCGTGAACGGCTGAAAGAGGAAGGGTAGGCGAACTCAAAGCCAGAAAAAGAATGGGGAAGTCAGCCGGATTGACCTTCTGGAAAGAGGGAGGATAGGGCAGATCCGTTGGGAGCTGGCGTGCTGCCTTGGTAATCATGGCCTGAACGTCTTGAGCCGCAGCGTCAATATCCCGGTTCAGACTGAATTGCAACGTGATCCGGGTCAGCCCCAGGCTATTCGTCGAATTCATGGAATCGAGCCCGGCGATCGTTGAAAACTGCCGCTCAAGAGGGGTCGCCACAGCAGAAGCCATTGTTTCAGGGCTCGCTCCTGGGAATTCCACAGTGGCCAGAATGGTTGGGAAATCAACGGTAGGAAGATCGCTCACCGGCAGGAGCCGATACCCCAAGATGCCGAAAAGGAGAATACCCAGCATGACAAGGGTGGTCATGACAGGACGCCGGATAAAAAGTTCTGGGATGTTCATGGTGCTTTTTTCTTGGCGGCAGTGGCTGAATCAGAAGTTTTGATTTCTGCCTTGGCTCCTGGATAGAGCCGAAGCTGTCCATCCGTCACAACCTTTTCGTCCGGGTTGAGTCCCTTTTTGACAACCGTTTCGTTATTCATAGATCGCCCCGCAACCACCGGCCTGGACTCTACAGTCAAGTCCTGCTTGACCACAAAGACATACTGACCTTCTTGTCCTGTCTGGATGGCCTGGGTTGGGACCACGATAGCATTGGGCTCTGTGGTGAGTGTGAGCACCACATTGACGAATTGTCCTGGCCAGAGTTTTTTCTCGCGGTTGGCAAAGGTTCCTTTGAGCCGGATGGTCCCAGTATTGGTATCCACGGCATTGTCTATAAAAGTAATGACCCCTCTTTCCGGACGTTCGTCATCCATGGGGACAAGAGCCTCCACCTGAAGTTTCCCCAAGGCCATGTATTTTTTAATCTCTGATAAAAACTGCTCTGGAACAGAAAAAGCCACGTCGATCGGAACGATTTGATTGATCACAACGAGACTGATGTCTTCTGCTTTGATGTGGTTCCCTTGCTGAACGATAAGACTCCCGGTCCGGCCGTCTATGGGTGAATGAATCGAACAGTAACCCAGCTGAATTTTTGCATTCTCCACAGCCGCCCGGTCCGCGAGAACCGTGGCCTCGAGAGCGTCGGCATCAGTACGAAATTTGTCATACTGTTGCTGGGGGACTACCCCCCTCTGGATTAAGGATTCATAACGGCGGGCATCCTCTCGAGCATGTTTCGCCTGAGCTAGGTCCCTTCCGAGATTTGCCTCCGCCTGTTTGAGGGCCGCCTCATAGGGTCGGGGATCGATGGTAAACAAAAGGTCTCCTATTTTCACATCCCGGCCCTCTGTGAAATGGACCCGTACCAATTCTCCTCCCACCTTCGACTTGACCGTAACCGTGGAATAGGCCTGCACATTCCCAATGGCACGGAGCTCTACGGGTACTGTTTTCTGGATTGCTATGCTCACAGTAACCGGGATAGGGGGAGAAACAGGCTTTTTTGATTTTTCATTGGAACAAGCTGAAGAAAAGAAGGTTAAAAATAGTAACCCTAAAATTCCAATGAGAAGGGATCGAAGAGATGCTCTCATCCGTGTACCCGGATGAGCCCTAAATAACCGATATTCCATGCCTGCCTCTACTTTAAAAACAATATCTAATATTTTACGAATCTTTTGTCAATTTTCCAAAAAGGGGGCGCGGAGAGTCCAAATATCAATTGACATTCAATAATCTTTCAGCGATATTGTCTTGGGCTAACGCGACGGTACTATTGGGATATTAGGAACAGGGATGCAAAATAGAGAGATGAAAAAAATACTGGTCGTCGATGACGAGAAGGATACCGTGGAGATGATCACCGCGCTCCTGGAATTGGAGGGATATCGAGTCCTCCCCGCCTTTTCCGGTGATGAGGCGATGAGAATCTTAGAGGCGGAAAGTCAAAAGGCTCCGGAATCGGAGACGCCCGTCGATCTGATCCTCCTCGATATCCTGCTGGGCGACACGGACGGAAGGGATATCTGTCTCAAAATCAAGGAGGATGAAAAATTAAAATTCATCCCGGTCATCATTCTTACCGTTCGGTCAAGCCTCGAAGATAAGATCAACAGCCTCAACCTGGGGGCGGACGACTACCTCACCAAGCCATTTATCAACGAGGAATTGCTGGCCAAAGTAAGAGTGATGCTTCGGATTAAAGATCTTCATGACGAACTGAAAAGGGAGAAGGACAAGAATGTTCTCCTCACCCAGGCATTGGAGAAACGGTACAGTTTCGGAAACATCCTCGGGAAGAATGCACGGATGCAAGAGATCTTTGAATTGATGTCGGACATTGCGAACACGGATTCCACCGTCCTCATTCAGGGGGAAAGCGGTACCGGAAAGGAGTTGATCGCCAGGGCGATTCATTTCAACAGCCACCGGAAAAACAAACCCTTTGTCGTCGCCAACTGTTCCGCCTATTCTCAGAACCTTCTGGAGAGCGAACTCTTCGGTCATGAAAAAGGGTCTTTCACCGGAGCCATCCGGCGAAAGATTGGCCGCTTTGAAATGGCCAATGGAGGAACGATCTTCCTCGACGAGATTGGTGAGGTTTCTCCTCCCACCCAGATCCTGCTTCTCCGGGTCTTACAAGACCATCGTTTTGAGAGGGTGGGTGGAGAGGAGACGCTGGAGGTCGACGTCAGGGTGATTGCCGCGACGAACAAAAATCTGACTGAAGAGATGAAAAAAGGAACTTTTAGGGAAGATCTTTATTATCGGCTCAATGTGATTCCCATTTTCGTTCCCCCCCTTCGTGAGAGAAAAGATGACATCCCCCCTCTGGCCTCTCATTTCTTACAAAGATTCAGCCAAGAAAGGAAAAAGGAGGTGATCAATTTTTCTCCTGAAGTCATGGAAATTCTTCTCGCCCACTCTTGGCCCGGGAATGTTCGTGAACTAGAGAATGTCATTGACCATGCGATCATCATCGCCAAACAGGATAAGATTTTGCTTAAAGACCTCCCTCAGTACCTTGTCCTAAGGCCCTTGCCAACGCAGGAATTCGCGACCCTCCAGGATTACGAGAAGAACCTGATTTTGAAAACTCTGCAAGAAATGAATTGGAATAAGCATAAGGCTGCAAAAAGACTCAACATTAATCGTTCTACCCTTTATGGAAAGATGAAAAGGTATGGGTTGAAAAAAGTACAGATTTAATACAGAACTGTTTAAAAATAGACATATTTTTAACTTATTAAATTTTAAACACTTTTTGATCAATACAATTAAAAAATAGATATCCATCGTTTAAATTTATACAAATTTTCTCGCCAAACAACGATTTACGCCGATCCCTCCTTTCTTATAAGTTAATAACTAATTGATATCCTAAGAAAATATTACTATTGGTATAAAAATTGCTGATTATTCCGCCAGTTCAGAAAATGGAGGTTCATCATGAAGTGTTATCGGTGCGGCGGAACAATGGTATTCGAAAAATTCTACGGCATTTGTGAGGAATTTTTCGGATGGAGATGCATTTTCTGCGGTGAGATCGTTGACAAGGTCATCCTGGAGAATCGACTCGAACAGAAACGCTAAAGTTCCCTTCCCAAAAACTAATTGAATGAACTCAAATTGGAAGGGAATAATTATGGTAAGTAAGATTTGTATTGTCGACCACGATCTTGCCAGTCGAGGCTACTTAAGAGAATGCCTGGAGAGAGAAGGCCACCACGTTATCACGTTAGACAGCGGTTATCAGATCAAACCTTGCCTTTCTAAAGAATATCTTAATATCCTCATTCTCAATACGGATAGTCCCGGGGTTAAAGAAAAGGGGCTGTTGTCCGAGATTCAAAAGTCCTGCCGGCCAAGAATCCTTCTCATTGTCTCAGAAAGGGGGGACCCCTTCCTCAAAGAGGCCATCGATGCGGGCGTTTACGGTTTTATTCATAAGCCCTTTAATCTCGAAGAAGTCTGTACGATGGTCGCCCATTTGACCCGATCAACCACGTAACGGATAAAAGGAGTCTAATCATTTATGGACCAATTATGGGGTGGTGTGCCAGAGTTTCCTCAGTTCAGAGATTTGGCCCTCGAAGACAAACCTCTCTTCCATCAGGCCTTTGCCCAATTCCCTCCTCAGATTTCAGAATTCACCTTTACCAACCTTTTTATCTGGCGCCATTCCTATCAGATCAAGATCAGTCGTTTTCAGAATTTTCTATGTCTCCTTTCCGAGAAGGGAGAAAGTCCATTTTTCTTTCCTCCTATTGGAGAGGGAGATGTGATAGAATGTTATCAAAGTCTACTGCCATATCTCCGTCGAGAAGGAGCGCCTCCCAAGATTGCCCGTGTTCCTGAGGCTGTGGTGGATCGGGTCGATTGGAAGGCAGCGGGTATGAAAGCTGAACTGGATCGAAGTCAATGCGATTATGTCTATCTCGTCCAAGACTTGGTTGAGTTGAAGGGTAGAAAATATCATCGGAAAAGGAATCACATCAAACAATTTCAGGAAAAATATTCCTACCGATATATTCCCCTCGCTCCCGAGTGGGTTCCGCAATGCCTTCAATTGGAAGCGGAGTGGTGTGATCTCCGGCATTGTGAGGTCAGCCCGGGTCTGTTCAACGAATCCCTTGCCGTCAAAGAGGCCTTCACCCATTTTGAGGAGCTCGGAGTGAAGGGGGGAGCGATCCTGATCAATGGAAAAGTGGAGGCCTTTACGCTGGGAGATCCGCTCAATCCGGAAACAGTGGTTATCCACATTGAAAAGGCGAATCCAGCTTACGAGGGACTCTATCCTACGATCAATCAGACCTTTTTGGAACATCACTGGTCAGGATACGCCTATGTCAATCGGGAACAGGATTTAGGGGAGGAGGGCTTGAGAAAGGCGAAAGAGTCTTATTTCCCTCATCACATGGTTAATAAATATTCCGTCACCTTCGAATAAAGAGAAAGGAGGGAAAAATGCCAAAGAAGGATTTTCTGCCATTCTCCTACAAGCGTCTGAGGAAAGAATTCCCAGAGATCGAAAAGGAGTATGATCGTCTCGCCAAGAAATGTCACGCCTCCGGACCCCTTAACGAAAAGATGCGGAGGCTGATCAAGCTGGGGATCGCTATCGGTTCGGAATCAGAGGGGGCCATCAAATCTCACGCTCGAAGAGCCCTGGCCATCGGCGTCACTCCGGAAGAGATTCGACATGCCGTCCTTCTCGGGCTGACCACGATTGGATTTCCAAAAATGATCGCCGCATTGAATTGGGTTCATGAGGCCTTTAAGGAGGGCCCCCTCAAACATCGCAGGGGCGATTGAAGGAGATATTCGTTCCGGCATTAGCCAAAGAACGGCACACCCCTAAAAAAGGGGAGCCCCGTTGATGGTTTGCCTGCGGTAGGCAGGGCGGGCGAGGGAGCGAAGGAGAAAGGAATCTAATCATGGGAGAGAAAAAAAGTTGGGAAGTCAAAACGTTCACGACCGAGGTAAAAATCTTTCAGACCATAAGAGAGTTAGAGATCCTGGATGAAAAGGTAAATCGTTTCATCGCTGAAAACAAAGTGAAAAAGGTTGTCTCGGTCAGCGATACGACTACCACGGACAATACCGGTGCGACCATCGGTTTGATCCGGGTCTTGACTTACGAAACATAGACATAATAAAGCAATGTCAAATATCAAGGCTCGCACGAAGTGATGAACCGAAGGTGAACCAAGTTCAAAAGAATGTCAAATATCAAAAACGGGATTCTGAAACGAGTTCAGAATGACACGTTGGTCATGCCGAACTTGTTTCGGCATCTCATTTGAGCTTTGGATTTGATTTGACATTTGAGCTTTGCCATTTGAAATTCAAAGTATCCTTTATATAGGGTTCACGCAGGGTAAAGAACCCTGAATAATCAAGAAAGAGGAAAACTATGACCCAATGGGAATATCAGATTACGATTCACGAACTGCCGGAGCGGCAGGCCGGGAAAGGAGACCGGACTATCGAATGCGACCAGGACGGCCTCTGCTTTGTCCACGATGTCTTTTCAGGAGGCATTGAATGGCTGGAAGACCTCTTTCGTGAGAAAGGGAAGGACGGCTGGGAGTTGGTTCAATCCGGATACCACAGCAGGGAGCTCCTTTGTATATGGAAGAAGAGAAAAGAAACCGGGAAGAAAGTCTGAGGAAATTTATTCTCTCTCAAATTGAGAAGAGGGGTCCCCTTCCCTTTTCTCAATTTATGGCGTGGTGTCTTTACCATCCCGAATACGGTTATTACCAATCCAAAGGGACAAGGATCGGGAAAGAGGGTGATTACTATACGAGTCCGTCTGTCAGCCCCCTTTTCGGACATTTGATCGCCAAACAACTCTTCCAGATGGCTGAGATCTTGGGAGGAGAAAATTTTGATGTGGTCGAGATGGGGGGGGGCAGGGGATTTCTCTGCGAGGATATCATAGATTGGGCGAAAAAGAACTCCCCGGTCTTCTACCAACACCTCCGCTATCATCTCATCGAGACCTCTGCCCCTTTTTTAAGAGAACAGAGGGAAAGGCTCTCTGAAAAAGAAAGAGAGGGAAGAGTTTTTTGGATCGACCCTAAAACCTTCGGAGAAGGGAAGGTCCAAATTCAGGGATGTTTCCTCTCCAACGAGCTCGTTGACGCCTTTCCTGTTCACAGGGTAATCCTCGATCAAGGAAATTTGAAGGAAATCTATGTCACGCAACGAAACGGCCAATTTGAAGAGCGATGGGGGAAACTGTCGGATCCAAGAATCGCTTCCTATTTCCGCTCCATGGACATCACTCTGCAAGAAGGCCAGAAGGCAGAGGTGAATCTGCTGGCATTGGAATGGATGGAAAGAGTGGCCCGGTGCCTGGAACGAGGATTCGTCCTGACGATCGACTATGGTTGCCTCTCCGAGGAACTCTATGCTCCAAATCGACGAGAGGGAACCCTCCTCTGTTATTTTCAACATCAGGCTTCAGAAAATTCTTATGAACGGTTAGGGGAACAGGATATTACCTCACATGTCAACTTTACCAGCTTGATTCGAAAGGGAGAAGAGGTTGGCCTCCGTTTCACCGGCCTTGTCCCACAATACCGCTTCCTGATCGGGCTTGGCATCCTCGAACAAATGGAGACCTTAGGGAGGGAGCTGTCTGAATTGGATGGGCTAAAATTGAGACTTTCCTTAAAGAACCTGATCGAACCGGAGATGGGTATGGGTGAAGCTTTAAAGGTATTGGTCCAGCATAAAGGGATGGATCAGCCCCGATTGGATGGGCTGAGAGATCTCGGTTCGATCCCCTTTTCCACTTTGGGGGAGGGAGATCGGAGGTTCCAGTGAATGTTCTGGGGATCTTTGGAAGCCCGCGAAGAGGCGGCAATACGGATCTCCTTTTGGAAGAAGCCCTCACGGGAGCCGAAAAGGAGGGAGCGAAGGTGGAGCGCCTTTATCTCAGCGACTTCGCCATCACCCCCTGTAAAGAATGTCACGGATGTGACAATACCGGGAATTGTGTCATCCTGGACGACATGCAAAAAGTCTATCCCAAACTGCTGGAGGCAGATGTTATCATTCTCTCCTCACCGATCTTTTTCTATGGCGTAACCGCCTGGGCCAAGGCCCTGATCGATCGAAGTCAAGCCCTCTGGTCAAGAAAATATCTTCTCAAAGATCCCTCCTTGGGGAAAGATGGAAAAAAGAGAAAAGGTTTCTTTATTTCCGTGGGAGCGACAAAAGGGCATAAAGTTTTCGAAGGAGCCATCCTCACGGTCAGGTATTTTTTTGATGTCCTCAACGCAGAATACGCGGGCGAATTGGTCTTTCGAGGCGTTGAGGCCAAGGGCGATATCTTGAAACATCCAGAGGCGCTCCAGCAGGCCTTTGAAGCTGGAAGGAAACTGGCTCAGAATTCATGAAGCCAAGACTCCATGTGATCTGGAATGAAATCTACTGCAAAAGGTGCCTCCTCTGCGTAGAGGTCTGTCCGGTCGTGGTCCTCTCTCTTGAGAGGAACGAGATCACAGAGAAAGAGGGATGCATCCGTTGTTACCAGTGTGAACGCTATTGTCCTGATATTGCCATCGAGGTGATGGATGAAGAGGGAAAAGCATGAAGCGACTCGTTTCCGGAAATGAAGCCATCTTTCAGGGAGCGATTCGGGCAGGTGCCAGTTACTTTGCCGGTTATCCGATCAGCCCGACCTCTGAGATCCTGCAACAGGCTGCCCTCTATTCAGACGAAAAGTCAGATTTTCGATTTCTCCAGGCCGAGGATGAAATTGCTGCGGCCATTGCCACGATCTCTGCTTCATTAGCCGGGGCTAAATCTTTTACCGCCACCTCAGGGCCGGGATTCTCTTTGATGCAGGAAGCTTTGGGATGGGGCCATGTCGTAGAGGCCCCCTGTGTCTTCGTCAATTCAATGAGGGTGGGTCCATCGACCGGGATGCCCACCCAGCCCGCCCAGTCGGATCTTCTTCAAATCAAAGCAGGAAGCGCAGGAGACTGCTACCCCATCGCCTTCTATCCAAATTCGGTGAAGGAATGTTTCCTGCTAACGGCCACTGCCTTCAACGCTGCCGAGGAATCTCTTTCACCGGTCATCCTCCTTGCTGACGCTTTTCTTTCCCACCTGTATGAGATCGTCGACCTTGAAGGGTTAGCGACAGAAGTCATTCCCCGCTCAAAAGAGCCTTTGGGCAGGGGTCAGAGGCTTTTTACCGGGACGGTTCATGATAAGATGGGAAATCTGAAAACCAATGACCCGGAGATTTACCGAGGATGGCTCGGGGAGTTGAAAGGCCGCCATGATCGTGCTGCCGAAAAATATCCTTTCTTTGAATATCTTCCGTGTAACAACTCTGAAACCCTCCTCATCGCCTTTGGAATCACTTCGAGAATCATTTCATCTTTGAAAGATCGTTTCTCCATTTTTCGGCCTGTTCGTATCTCTCCTGTCCTGGAGAAGGAATTGAAGGAAGTGACCCAATCTTACCGCCACATTATTGTCGTCGAAGGCAATGATGGGCAATATGCGAGTTGGGTGGAATGGGCCATGGGTCGAAAGGTGATGAAAGTCCCCTGCTTGGGAGGGGGGTTCAAACTCAAATGGATTCAGAGTCAGATTGAGGAATGTCTGAAGGGAATGGCAAGGTGATGGATCGCTCTTACAAAGAACTCTTGAAACTGAGAAGGTTCCCTCACACCTGGTGCCCGGGATGCGGCATTGGTGCCGTATTGAAGAATGTGGCCATGGCCGTCAAAGAACTCGGCTGGAACGATCGAAACACCGTTGCCGTCTCCGGAATCGGCTGCTCAGGAAGAATGTCCGGATATATGAACTTAGATGCGGTTCATACTCCCCATGGCCGGGTGCTGACGTCGGCGGAGACCATCAAGACCGTCCGTCCAGACCTCCATGTCATCGTCCTCTCCGGGGATGGCGACCTGGCAAGCATTGGGGGAAACCACCTCCTCCATACCTTCCGCAGAAATCCTGACATCACTGTCTTTTGCAACGACAATGAGATCTATGGATTGACGGGCGGCCAGGCCGGACCGACCACGCCAAAAGGAGCGAAGACCATCACTTCACCCCGTGGAGAACCTTATTCACCCCTTCGATTGGGCCACCTCCTCACCCAACAGGCTCCTTACTTTTATGCCCGGACAACGGTCTATCATCTCAACCATTTCAAAACATGTATTCGTGAAGCCCTTCTCTGGAAGGGGTTCAGTTTTGTGGACATCATTAGCGACTGTATCGAGTTGAATGGTAGAAGGCTGGGTTTCAAAACAGCTCATCAGATGTTCAAATGGTTTGATAAAAGATTCCATATCGTCGAAGGCGAAAGAGAACATCTCCAGGATGACGAATTGGGAATCGCCAAGGCATTGGAGGAAAAAATAGTCCCACCGGTGGAGAAGGTGGAGGTGAAACCCGAGCTCCCGATGGAGAATTTAAAGCCTTTTACGCTTGAGGAGCTCCAACGGTTTGATGGCACAAGAGGAAAACCCATTTATATTGCCTACAAAGGAAAAGTCTATGATCTTTCTTCAAGCCCCCTCTTCCAAGGAGAAAAAAGGATGCGTTGTCATATCGCAGGTAAGGATCTGACCAAAGATATTGACATGGCACCCCACGGAGAAGACATGGTTTTTAAATTTCCAGTCGTTGGGAGGCTGGTATGAGCAGACAGGCATGTGCGGGTGTCATTCCCGTGCAAACGGGAATCCAGTACTAAGTATTATAAAAGTAAGGAAATCATGAAGAAGCACAATTGAGGGT
>JBAVGF010000200.1:0-3807 GCA_049684675.1 Thermodesulfobacteriota bacterium
ACAAACATCTCCACAAAATCAGAGCCGCTGATGGAGAAAAAGGGAACGTTCGCCTCTCCGGCCACGGCCCGGGCGAGCAGCGTTTTCCCCGTTCCGGGCATTCCCACCAAGAGAACTCCTTTCGGGATCCTTCCGCCGAGGCGTTGAAATTTCCCGGGACTTTGGAGAAACTCCACCACCTCTTTCAATTCCTCTTTGGCCTCGTCAATTCCTGCCACATCGGCGAAGGTGATTTTCTTCTCCTTCTCGGCATAGATTTTAGCCCGGCTCTTTCCAAAGGACATCACGCTTGTCTCGGCTCCGATTCGGGAGAAGAGGACCCGCCATAATATAAAGAAAAAAACGAGGGGAATAATCCACGAGACAATATTGGTCAGCCATTTACTTTCGACCTTCCCTTCATACTTGACATGGTGGGCCTCCAATTCTTTCACCAAATCCGCATCTTCCACCCGCACCGTCTGAAATTTTCTTAAACCCTTCTCGGTCTCCCTCCTCCCTGTGATCAATTCGGGAGTAATGGCCAGGTCTTTGATTTTGTCAGCCCTGAGGGATGCCTTGAATTCACTGTAGGTGATGACATCCTCATCCTTTCTTGAGGTGATATAGTTCTGGATGAGCAAGATGATGAGAAAGGCGATGACAAAGTACCAGATCGTAAAGTGGGCCTTTTTAAAAATGGGTTTCTTCCCGCCTCGATCTGAAGGCTCTTTGATTCCGAGAAGATCTCTCAGGCTAGGGGTAGGTTTTTGATCCTTCTTCATCTTAAGCCTCTCCAAATACTCTTCGGAAGATATCATCGATGTGTTTCAGATGGGTCCGGACATCGAAGAGAGCGTCCAATTCCTTTTTGGTCACGAAGCGCTTGATCGTTTCGTCCAGTGAGAGAAGGGTTTTGAAATCCTCGCCCTTTTCCCACACCCTCATTGCATTCCTTTGCACCACCCCGTAAGCCTCTTCCCTCGAGAGTCCTTTTCGGGCCAGAAAGAGAAGGATCGATTCCGAGAACACAAGGCCTCCCATCTTTTCCAGATTGGCTTTCATATTCTCCGGATAGACGATGAGATTCTCGACCAGGGAGGTGAGGCGGCTGAGCATGTAGTCGATTAAAATCGTGGCATCCGGGGCGATCACCCTTTCTACGGAGGAGTGGCTGATGTCGCGCTCGTGCCAAAGGGGAATGTTTTCTAAAGCCGCCAGGCTGTAAGATCGTACCAGCCGTGCCAGACCGGAGAGATTTTCCGAGGAGATGGGGTTCCTCTTATGGGGCATGGCAGACGAACCCTTCTGCCCTTTGGAAAAGAATTCCTCGGCCTCCAAGACTTCCGTTCGCTGGAGGTGCCGCAGTTCTACAGAAAATTTTTCTATTGAAGAAGCGATGATGGCCAGGGTGGTGAAGAATTCGGCATGGTGATCCCTCTGGACAATCTGCGTCGAGATGGGCGCAGGTTTGAGTCCCAATCGCCCGCAGACAAACTCCTCAACGAAGGGGGGGGTATGGGCAAATGTTCCCACCGCGCCTGAGATCTTTCCCACGCATACAGCCTCTTTGGCCCTTTCCATGCGGATGAGATTTCTTCTCATCTCATCATACCAGAGGGTCATTTTGAGGCCGAAGGTGATGGGTTCGGCATGGATGCCGTGAGATCGGCCGATCATCAATGTTTCCTTATATTGGAAGGCCTTTTTCTTCAATACCTCCAAAAGCCGGCGGATGTCCTGCAGGATGAGTTCAGATGCCTCCTTCAGAAGCAGGGCCAGGGAGGTGTCGAGGATATCGGAAGAAGTGAGACCGTAATGGAGGTATCTTGAAAGGGGACCGACGGACTCCCCGACATTGGTCAGGAAGGCAAGGACATCGTGTTTTGTTACCTTTTCTATTTCGTCAATACGACGGATATCAAAGGAAGCCTTCTCTTTGATCTCGCGGACAACCTCTGCCGGGATCTCACCTGACTGGGAAAGAGCCTCGCAGACCAGGAGCTCGATTTGGAGCCAGGTTTCAAACTTTCTCTGATCCGTCCAAATCTTTCCCATCTCCGGTCGGGTATATCTTGGAATCATCTCAGGCTCCTCATGGGACGTACAGAACAATATTACCGAATGGTGTTGAAAAGTCAATAAGAAACGGGTTGTTAAATATTGACAATTCCATGGTTCAAATGCATATTAGTGCTATGGTTATCATAAAATCTCCACGGGAGATTGAGCAATTGAAGAGATCCAATACCATGGTGGCAGAGGTCTTTGAGAAGTTGAAGTGTATCATTGAGCCAGGGATCACCACAAAGGAGTTGGATCAGGTTGCCGAAGATTACATCCTCTTGAAAGGAGCCCGTCCCGCCTTCAAGGGTTACAGGGGATTTCCCGCAACCCTTTGTATTTCCATCAATGATGAAGTCGTTCACGGCATTCCAGGCCAGCGGCGATTGAAGCAGGGGGATATTGTGAGCCTGGATGTAGGAGTCAATTATCTCGGCTATTTCGGAGATGCCGCCATCACTTTTCCTGTGGGGGAGGTAGATCCGGAAGCCAAAAGGCTTCTCGAGGTGACGGAGAAGGCTCTCTATATTGGCATTGAAAAAGCGAAAGTGGGAAATCGACTTTTTGATATCTCCTACGCCATTCAGAGCTGGGTGGAGTCCCATGGATTTTCTGTGGTAAGAGATTTCGTAGGACATGGGATTGGAAGAGAACTCCATGAGGAACCACAGATTCCAAATTTTGGGGTGCCCCACCAGGGACCGAGACTCGGGAAGGGCATGGTCTTCGCTTTGGAGCCCATGGTGAATGAAGGGACCTATGAGGTCAGGGTTCTCTCGGACGGCTGGACTGTTGTGACGGCGGATGGGAAACGCTCCGCCCATTTTGAGCATACCATTGCCATCACTGAGGATGGAGCTGAGATCCTCAGTGTACTTTAAACGTTCATAGCGTAATTCGTGTTGGTGATCCGCGATTCGAGAAGAAATTTGGATTTGAGACTTTTTTTAAAAACGATTGGCGAGACAAGATTTATGGTCATGAAGAGGTAGGAGAACAACGATGTATCGTGTGGGCAAAAATATGGTTGATTTAGTGGGATATACGCCCCTTGTGAGGATTAATCATATTGTCCCCAACAAGAAGGTAAAGGTTTATGCAAAGCTGGAGCGATATAATCCGGCCGGTTCTGTTAAAGACCGGATTGCAAAATACATGATTGAATACGGGGAGAAGGAGGGCCTCCTGACGAAGGATAAGATCGTCATCGAGCCCACCAGCGGAAATACCGGTATTGCGCTGGCCATGGTCTGCGCCGTCAAAGGATATCGATTAGAATTAGTGATGCCGGAGACCATGAGCATAGAGAGAAGAAAGATCCTCACGGCATTTGGAGCAAAGATTATTTTGAGCGAAGGTTCAAAAGGAATGGACGGAGCCATAGACCTGGCCAAAGAGATGGCAAAAGATACCCAATATTATATGCCTCAGCAATTTGAGAATAAGTATAATGTGCTCGCCCATTATGAGACAACGGGTGAGGAGATCTGGAGGGCGACCAAGGGAAAGGTCAATATGTTTGTTGGGGGGATAGGAACCACCGGGACCCTGATGGGTGTTTCCAGGCGATTGAAAGAATATGATCCTGAGATCAAAATCATCGGCGTGGAGCCCTATCCAAATTCGAGTATCCAGGGGTTAAAAAACCTCAGCTCCCAGTACGTCCCGGAGATCTACGATCCAAGCCGATTGGATGAAAAGATCAACGTGAAGGACGAGGATGCCTTCGAGATGGCAAGGGTCCTCACCGTCCGGGAGGGAATC
>JBAVGF010000201.1:0-2214 GCA_049684675.1 Thermodesulfobacteriota bacterium
ATCAAAGCCATGAGCGAACTGACCGGGCCGATCATGGGCATCACGATGGCCCTGATCTCCGTTTTTTTACCGGCAGCTTTTTTGCCGGGGATTACAGGACAAATCTTTCGTCAATTCGCTTTGGTCATTGCCTCGACCGCGGTGATCAGTGCCATTAATGCCTTGACCCTAAAGCCCGCCCAGTGCGCCCTCTGGCTGCGGCCCAGGAAGGAAAAGCGGCTAAACTGGTTTTATCGTGGTTTCAACAAAGGCTATCAGGCGTCGAAAGACCGTTATATGGGGGTTGTTCGGTGGATGGTGAAGCGGCCGGGGCTAATGTCGATAGTTTTCTTCGCTGTCATCCTCCTCGCCGGTTGGGAGTTCGCCCATCGACCTACCGGCTTCCTCCCTACGGAGGACCAGGGGTACGCCGTACTCTTCGCACGTCTACCTGAGGGCGCCGCGCAGCCGAGGTCGCGGGAAGTATCAGAGAAGATCGGCGCCATTCTCAAGAGAACTCCGGGGATTGTAAGCTGGGTAACGATCGGTGGCTATTCTTTCCTCGATGCGGCCAATGTGTCCACGATCAACAGTACGTTCATCATCTACGAAGACTGGAGCAAACGCGGAAGTGCCCTGAGTCAGGAGAAAATTGTTCCCCGTCTCAACCGTGATCTTTCGGCCATCCAGGAAGCGGACGTGTTTGTGGTCATCCCGCCTTCCATCCGTGGTCTGGGCCAGGCGGGCGGATTTCAGATGATGGTGGAAGACCGGAAGAGCCTCGGACTGGAGGAACTCCAAAAGGGGACGTATGAACTCATTAGTGCAGGCAACTCCGAACAGAGCTTACGGGGTCTGGCCACTACCTTTAGTGCCAGGAGCCCCCAGCTCTTCCTGGACGTAGACAGGACGAAGGCCCAGTCCTTTCAAGTTCCGCTGAATAACGTTTTTGAGACGCTCCGGGGCTACCTGGGCTCCTCCTTCGTCAATCTCTTCAACAAGTTCAATCAGGTGTACCAGGTATACATCCAGGCCAGCGATCGTTACCGCCTCAATCTCGAAGATATCAAGAACCTCTATACTCGAAATACCCAAGGGGAAATGGTGCCGCTCGGCAGCCTTCTTGAGGTTAGACATTCGCAAGGTCCCGAGCTGATCACCCGGTATAACCTCTATCCCGCAACCCCCATCTTCGGCTCGGCGGCGCCTGGGTTCAGTTCTGGTCAGGCTCTCAAGGTGATGGAGCGACTGGCCGCAGATACGTTGCCGCAGGGCATGAGCTACGATTGGACAACGACGAGCTATCAGGAGAAACAGGTCGGCTACCAGGCCTATTTCATCTACGCCCTCTCCGTTACCCTGGTGTTCATGGTTCTGGCAGCACTCTACGAGAGCTGGACATCTCCGGCGGCGGTCATCCTGGCTGTGCCCATGGCGCTGGTAGGGGTTCTCGTGGCTCTCATGATCCGGGGTTTTGACAATAATCTTTACACGCAGATCGGCCTGGTGCTGATGATTGCTCTGGCCAGTAAGAACGCCATCCTCATTGTTGAGTTTGCGCGGGACCTGCAACGGGAAGGCATGTCTGTGACCGAGGCAGCCGTCGAAGCAACGAGCCGGCGATTTCGGCCCATCGTGATGACTTCCTTTGCCTTCATCCTGGGAGTGGCCCCGCTGCTATTCGCAAGGGACGCCGGCGCTGCCAGCCAGCGGGCGATCGGCACAGTCGTCTTCGGGGGGATGATCGCATCTACATTGCTGGCTATTCCGTTTGTGCCGGTTTTCTACGTGATCACGCAGCGCCTGACCGAAAAACGTTTCGGTTCGAAGAAACAGAGTGCAACTGGAAATAAAACGTGAGCGGAGGGAATGCCTCTGCCTCGGCCGATAAGAATGGGCAGCCTGTTGAAGCTTTAGGATTGCGGGTCATTAATGTTATGCGTAACCTTCCTGTTCAGTAAGACAGAGTAAGTATCCAGGGTCAGGGCCTGTAGTTTGATTTTTGAGGTTCCGCCCTAAAGCTTCTCCAATCTGCCCATCCTTACGGGCCGAAACCGCGCGCCTCACCGGGCTAATGGTGGGAAAAGAATTTTTTCACGCCATTTGAGACATTACGAACGGAGGGAAACTCATGGCTCAGGATCTGTATGATACCGTCGTCATCGGAGGAGGACCTGCCGGAGCAGCGGCGGCGGTCTATGCAGCGAGGAAGAAGCTGAAGACGTTGGTTGTCAC
>JBAVGF010000202.1:0-31824 GCA_049684675.1 Thermodesulfobacteriota bacterium
GACGATGGTCTTTATTGGAGTAGCTCATGCCATTTTCTATATGGAGCAAGGCAGACCGATACCGATAAAAATAGTCGCGGAAGGTATTGATCATCTCGACCAGTTTTTTGCTTTTACAGGATTTGTAAAGGAGATCATGGAATTCAGTGTGAAGCTGAACGACCTTATCATCGTCTCCTTTCTCTAAGGCCTCTTCCGATTCTTTCAATTTTTTCTCCAAACTGGAGATTTTATCCGGAGCAATATGAAGGGTGGTCAAATAAGCAGCGTAACTTTCGAGGGCACTCCGAATGCCAAAGATTTCCTCCACGTCCTCTTTGGTGAATTCCCTTACCGCAAAACCCCCTTTGGGAAGTCGGGTGACCAATTCGTCCCTTTCCAGTTTGTGGAAAGCCTCTCTGACCGGGGTACGGCTGATTCCCACCTGATCGGCCAATTGCTCCTCAATGAGACGCTGCCCGCCCCTCAATTTTCCGTGAAGAATAGATTTTCTTAGTGATTGATAGACTTCTTCCCGCAGCGATTTCTTTTTCCGAACCCGAAGGCCACCTAAGGTCGTTTCCACAGAACCCCCTTTTTTCAGTTAAAGTCCTGTATACTGTATCCAGAGTTACATCATTTTATATGCTAAGGGTCTTGGCTTGTCAAGGGTTTTTTGAGAGGAAATGGAACAGGGAAGCGAAAAGGCTTGACACCATCAGGGTTTTGGGTATATATAATTTTTTGTATACAGTATCCAAATATAGATCAGGAGGTGGTTTTTATGGACGAAGTCCAACTCTTTAAACATATTACTGTTTTGAGTCTCGAACAGGCGACGGTTCTCCCCTATTTAACCCTTCGTTTAGCTGAGGAAGGAGCCAACGTTATTCGCATGGAACATCCGGTCTATGGAGACCCTAACCGACGCGTAGGCGATGATGTGCTAAAGGAAGACAGGATGTTCTCCTATTATCTCTCCATCAATGCAGGGAAGAAGGCTATTACTCTGGACATAGGGACCCCTGAGGGACAGGAGATTCTCAAAAAACTCATTATTAAATTGAAGGTGGATATTTTTTCCACCAATCAGCTGCCCAGAAACTATGCCAAACTCGGAATCGAATATGAGATGCTCAAAAAGATAAAGGAAGATATCATCTGGCTGGGAATGACCGGTTTTGGTCCCCAAAGCAATGAGGCGGCTTATGATCCCGTGCTCCAGGCCAGAGGCGGGTTAATGGAGCTCACCGGAGAAAAAGGAGGGACACCGCAGGTCATGGGAATTCCACTTCCTGATATGGGGGCCAGTGAACACGGCTATGGTCTTTTGATGAAGGCCCTTTATAAAAGAGCAGTGACCGGTCAAGGGAGTCGCATCGATCTGTCGATGTTCGAAAGTACAGTGTCCTGGCTCACCCAAGCAATCACTCACACCGTCAGCTTTAAAAAGAAGGTTACCCGGAGGGGGAATACCCACGAATTCTTTGCTCCCGTTTCTGTGTACGAGACCCAGGACGGCTATGCTTATATTGCAGTAGGAAATGATAAACAGTGGGAGACCATGACAAAAATTCCAGGATTTGAATCCCTTTACAAGAAAGAATATGAAAGAAATGCTGGCCGCATCGCGGATGTGGACAACTTGAATAACGCGATCAATGGGATCACCGAGAAATTTACGACCGGCCAATTGATCGACATCTTCAACAAAGCGACGATTGCTATATCCAAAGTGAACACGATCGAAGAAGTGGTAGAGGACCCGCTCGTCAAACCGAATCTGATCCGGAGCAAGGATCCCAAGACAGGGATCGAGATTACCATTGCACCTCCTCCTATCAATAACCCTTATCTCAAATCGATCAACCGGATGATGATGAGCTTCCCTCCCCGGTTTGGGGAACACAATGAGGAAATTTATGTTGGCCTGATAGGATATAGTGCTGGCCAGCTGAAGGAGTTTAAGGAGAAAAATATTATCTAAACTTCAAAGGATTCAAGGGGTCTAGGATTCAAAGGTTCAAGTCAATGCATCTTGGAAAAGTAACCACTTGAACCCACGGACCCTCGAACCCTCTAAGGTAGGAAAGGAGTGGAGGTCCATGGCGCTTGATTTCACTTTTGCCGAGGAACAAGAATTCTTTAGACAGATGGTTCGGGATGCGGTCAATCGCTTGATCATGCCCAGAGTGGCCGAATTGGACGAAAAAGAAGAATTCCCCTGGGATCTTTGGAAAGAATTTGCTGCGCTGGGATATCTGGGCCTGAGGCATGAGGAAAAATATGGTGGAATGGCTACGGATACCATCTCCCAAATGATTTTTTATGAAGAACTGGCAAGGGGATCGTGTGGGTTTGCCATGGCGGCGATCATGCAAATTCTCATGGGAACTTACTTCATTGCCCGTTTTGGAAGCGAGAGCATCAAACAGAGAATCCTTGTACCAGCGATAAAGGGTGAGAAAATCGGTACGATCTGCTTTACTGAAGACCAGTCCGGTTCTGACTTGGGTGGAACGAGAACCTTAGCGACCAAAGTGGACGGGGGCTGGAGGATCAATGGAAGAAAGCAATGGATCACCAATGGACCGATTGCTGAGTTTTGCACCTGCATGACAACGGTCGATCCAAAATTAGGGCTGAAAGGTCTCAATTTCTACTTGGTCGAAAAGAAGACAGCAGATCGCGATGGGTTCGTCCCCGGCCAGAGGCTGCATAAGTTGGGGTCTCGATGTTCGGTCACAGGTGAATTAGTTTTTGACAACGTCTTTGTTCCTGACGAAAATTTTTTGGGTGCGGAGATCGGAAAAGGGGTTCAGTATGCGGGAGACATTCTCAATGAAGTCCGTATCATGACGGCGATGAATGCCTTAGCCATTGCAAAAGGAGCCATGGATGACGCAAGGGAGTACGCCAAAAACCGGATGGCTTTTGGAAATCCCATCAGTAAGTATCAGTTGATCCGGGAAAAGTTTGCAAAATATTGGGCCTGGTACGAGGCCTCCTGGAATTACGCTTACAAATGTGCCTGGATGATTCAAAACAAGATTCCCTGCACCAATGAATGCATGATGGCTAAATACCATGCGACCGAGATGTGCATGTATGCCGTTGAAGAGGCAATGAGAATTTATGGCGGGAATGCCTTCTGCACAGAATATCCTCCGCAGCGTTATTGGAGAGATGCCAAGTTCCTGCTTTATGGCGGGGGCACCCATGAAGTTCTTTGCGATTATTTAGGAAGGATGTTTTGCAAAGAGTGAGTCAAAAAATAAAGTGAAAGGATTGAGGCTAATAGCGGACCCTGGTTGGGGAGGTTCCATTCATGGAAGTCTATGTGTTGGTGAAACAGGTTCCTGATCCGGAAGCGATCATAAAAGTCAAATCGGACTCTGAGCTGGAGATCGAAAATAAATATTTCACCAACTTTTTCGATGAAATTGCGGTCGAAGCAGGCCTAAAATTGAAAGAAAAGTTTGGTGGCAAAGTCACCGTGTTGACGGTCGATAATAAGAAAGTGGACGCCCTCAGGAGAGGGATTGCCATGGGTGCGGATGATGCGATTCAGATCACTGACCCTGCCTTGGAGGGCTCGGATCAGTTTGCTATCGCCAAAGCCTTGGCCGCTTATCTCAAAAATAATCCCTTTGATCTGATTTTGGCGGGAAGGCAGGCCATGGACGATGATGCAGGAATCGTCGGACCTGCCGTCGCTGAGCTATTGGGGATTCCACACGTCAATGCGATCATCGGCCTCGAGGTGGATGACCCCTCCAAGGAGGTGAAAGTGATCCGAGAAGTAGAGGGTGGGAAAGAAATCCTCTCCTGTTCCCTCCCTGCACTCTTCACTTGCCAGAAAGGTCTGTGTAATCCTCGCATTCCTAAGGTGATGAATGTAATGAAGGCCATCAAGGCTCAGATTAAGAAGTTAGATCTTGCTGCTTTGGGATTGACCGCAACCGATGCGGGTGGCCAAGCCGCTAAAATAAAAGTTCAGAAATATTTGCCGCCTCCCAAGAAACCGCCCGTGAAAATGATCGAAGAAGATTTTCCGAAGAATGTGAAGACACTGGTTAAACTTCTAAAAGAAGAAGCCAAAGTGATCTGATAATAAAGTTCTGAGTTCGGAGCGAAAAAAGAAAACACCGAACTCCGAAGGAAATTATACCGAACTATTCCGAAGGGAAGCGTTATGCCTAATGAGATATGGGTCTTTGCCGAACAACAAGAGGGAAAGGTCAGAAAAGTGACCTTCGAGCTCCTCACCGCCGTGGCAGAGCTTTCAAAAAAGACAAATCAGGCGGTCGGTGCGATCCTGCTGGGAAGCGGTCTTCAACAAGCCGTGAAGGGTCTCACCCCTTATGCTGACAAAATCTATCTTATTGATGATCCCGCCCTTGCTTCATATACTTCCGATGTCTATTTGGTCAATATAGCACCTGCCATCAAGGAACATCAACCCTCTGTTCTTCTGGGAGGAGCCACCTCCACGGGAAAGGATCTTTTCCCAAGGCTGGCCATGCACTTACAAACAGGTTATGCCCCTGACTGTACGGGTCTGGCCGTAGAAGAGAATGGAAAGCTTATAGCCAAACGCCCCCTTTATGGAGGAAAGGTCTTCGCAGAGATAACCTTTTCTGAAGCGAGACCTCAGATGGCTACGGTGAGGAATAATACATTCCTCATCAACGAAAACCCCGGTAAGTCGGCCCAAGTCGTTTTAATTTCCTCTCACATCAGTCCTTCTTCATTGAAAAAGAAGGTAATCGGAGTGGAGAAAGCAGCCGGGACGAAGTTAGATATTACAGAGGCCGATGTCGTGGTAGCCGCGGGTAGAGGAATTAAAGGATCTGAAAATTTCAAAATGGTTGAAGAGTTAGCTGACGTGCTCAATGCTTCCGTAGGAACAACCCGTGCCGTGGTCGATGAAGGGTGGAGAGATCAAAAGGATCAGATTGGAAAAAGCGGTAAGAATATCTCTGCTAAACTCTACATGGCTTTCGGCATCTCGGGCGCTGTCCATCATGTGCTGGGAATTGGTACGTGTAAAACGGTCGTGGCTGTAGATACGGATCCAAATGCCCTCATCTTTAACTATGCAGACTATGGGATCGTCGGAGACCTTTTTCAGATTGTGCCAGCATTAACCGAAGAATTAAAAAAGATTCTAAAGGAGTAACAAATCGGGAGCTTGGAAAATTGCCTGTATCAAGGCCGGCCTATGGAAAATAGAACGGAAACTCATCTTGCCCTCCTCCAGTTTTTCAGCAGCCCTGAGCTTTTCAGGAACATGCCACCCGGCCGAGCCCCTCATAGAGGCTTCACAGGCCTCGCCGCTTTGCGCTTGGGCACATGGACCTCAACGTTATAAGGAAGCCCCCTATCCTCTTCGGTCAGGCTACAAATTACTCTCTAAGAATTCGGCCTTATGAAGCCTTGAAGAGAGGGCTAACCAGGGGGCAATTTGTATCCATTCCATCCAGCCTGGAGAGGATAAGGAAGCCATAGAGTCCATTATGAAGCCTCCCTTGTTTCAAAAAGGAACTTGTGTTAGAAGTGGACGGAATGTATTCCAAAGCCGGGACAGGGAAGACTGACACTGATACCGCCGCTGTTACTCTATTTCGATGGCGAAGGGAGGAGAACAAATGCGATCCGATAGTATGAAAAAAGGGTTGGAAAGAGCACCCCACCGCTCCCTTTTCAAGGCACTGGGACTGACGGATGAGGAGATCGAGCGGCCCATGATCGGAATTGCCAACTCAGCCAATGAAGTCATTCCAGGCCATCTCCACCTCCACCAGCTTTCCGATGCCGTCAAGGCGGGTGTCCGGATGGCAGGGGGAACTCCTCTCGAATTCTTTACAATCGGTATCTGCGATGGAATCATCATGGGGCATGAGGGAATGAAATATTCGCTCAGCTCAAGAGAACTGATTGCCGATTCGATTGAATCCATGGCCATGGCCTACCCCTTCGATGGTCTGGTCCTCATCCCAAACTGTGACAAAATCATTCCTGGAATGATGATGGCAGCCGCCCGACTTGATATTCCCGCCATCCTTGTGAGTGGCGGTCCCATGCTGGCAGGCGAGTTTCAGGGCCGGGAGATTGACCTGATCACCGTGTTCGAGTCCGTCGGGAAGGTAAAGATAGGAGAGATGACGGAAAAGGACCTCAGGGAAGTTGAAGGGTGTGCCTGCCCTGGAGTGGGCTCCTGTGCCGGAATGTTTACTGCAAATTCCATGAATTGCCTTGCGGAGGTTCTCGGTTTGGCACTTCCTTATAATGGCACCATTCCGGCCGTCTTCGCCGAAAGGATACGTCTGGGGAAAAAATCAGGGATGCAGATTATGGATTTGATCCAAAAAAAGTTGACGCCTTCCAAGATCCTGACAGAGAAGGCCTTTGAAAATGCCATCACAGTGGATATGGCTTTCGGAGGCTCGACGAATACCTCACTCCATCTTCCCGCAATCGCCAGGGAGGCAGGGGTTAAACTCTCTCTACAGACCTTCAACAGGATCAGCGAGAAGACTCCTCATCTCTGTAATATGTCACCGGGGGGACCCTATCACATACAGGATCTTCATCAAGCCGGAGGAATCCCGGCTCTGATGAACGAATTGAGTCGCGGAGGATTGATCTATCGGGACCCGTTGACGGTCACGCGAAAATCGATCGGAGAAAATCTTAAGGGAAAGAAAGTCCTCAACCCAGAAGTGATCCGTCCCATGGAAAGGCCCTATCATCCTACAGGGGGTTTAGCCGTCCTTTTTGGAAATTTAGCTCCCGGGGGTGCCGTCGTAAAACAATCGGCCGTTGATGAGGCCATGCTCAAACATCGAGGGCCCGCCAGAGTTTTCGATTCTGAAGAAGGGGCGATCAAGATCATTCTCGACAGAAAGGTCAAAAAAGGGGAGGTCGTCGTCATCCGCTACGAAGGACCGAAGGGTGGACCGGGAATGAGAGAGATGCTGGCCCCAACCTCTGCAATTGTTGGCGTTGGGAGGGATCGGGATGTTGCCTTGCTGACCGATGGCCGTTTCTCAGGAGGAAGTCGTGGAGCCGCGATCGGCCATATCTCGCCGGAAGCTGCAGAGGGAGGCCCCATTGCTGTGGTACGCAATGGGGATCAGATTGAGATCGATATTCCCGGGAAGAAGCTCAACCTCCTCATCTCTGACGAGGAATTGAAGGAACGATTGTCCAGGTGGAAACCACCCAAGAAGGAACTGAAGGGTTATCTCAAACGATACGCAAGACTCGTGACGTCCGCCAACACGGGTGCTGTGTTTGAGGACTAATTTCGGATGGCAGATTGGAGACATGACCCCACCTGCCCCGGGAATCGAATCAAGTAGCCTTCGGGTTAAGCTCAGAAAGCCTGTTGACTCCTGGGCCCTTGTGATTTAGGATCTGTTTCCAATGGTTGTTTTAACTTTTCCGGCGTCTCCATCGAACTGGGGTCTCTCAACATGATATCTAAAATGATAGGCGTGCCCTGCAAACCTCTTCAGGATCTCCTCCATCTCTTCGATGAATAGATCAACTTGGTCATCCTCAACATGAATCCCGAGATATTTGATAATGACCTTAGCCATTGTGAAAGTCGGTTATTGAAGCTCCCCGGCCACGGCCTGGGCTTCCCGGGCACGTAGTGGGGAACGGATAGCGAGCAAAGGAAATTTCATTTTCCTTGTGCCCCTTAACCCCGCCTATAAGGCGGGGCTTGCGGGGCAATTGCCGGTCAAGAGCAAATAACGTGCCACCCATTTCAAAACTTATAGTTCATTTGAATTCCCTAATTTGTAGAAATTGTAGAAATCCTTTTCGAAGAAATTAGGACAAATTTGGGGTTCTCTTTACAAAATTGATCACTAAATGGTAAGTTCGGGTGAGGGACTGCCAGGTCATGGTCTTCAAGTTACGGCTGGAACTTACTGAATTAGGATGAAAGGGTCAACAAAGACTAAAAGGGATGGTTTCTGAGAGATTTTTTCGATTAATCCACAATCGGATGTTGAATCATTGTGGAATTAGATTATCTTCCGCTTGATGGAGGCCGTTTTTACCATTTTGCCTAAAGAATAGGCACACGTAAGCCTCTAAAAGGATTGGTTAATCTAACTATTTCTATGGTCAAAATACAAATGATGCCGCTTTACTCTTAGAAATTAAGAACCTGTCTTTTCTTCAATATTGAAATCATCGTGTGGGCAACCCATCTACTGATATTAAGGTCATGAACAACTCCATCAAACAATAGTTTCTGTCCTTTCTTCAGCTTGCCGGAGAGTATCCTCTTCTTCAATTGAGCATACACCTCTTCTGGAAACGGAAACCCGGTTAGCTTTTGTGGAAAGATTTCTTTGAGGATTTCGTCAGGTATTTTACTTCCGGATTTTCTCATTTCTCGTCCCTTTCCGTGCTTTGGTCATAGGATCATGTTTTCGGCCTCTTTCCTCTTCATCTCCTAACCCGTCCCCCTCGCCCTCTTCTTCTCAAAAGAAGTTTCTAAATCGATCTATTTGATTTCATCTTTGCATCCTTTACAAACATATGAATTTCCTTCCAAATCTTCAGCTGTGATAGCACGGTCAATTTCTTTCATAATTTCAATATCCTTATTAATACACTCAACACAGTAAATATCTCCATCTGCGGTGTAATAACCGACTGCCTCCTCTTTCTCGGTCATTTCTTTCCTCCTTTCATTGGCGAGTCCTCCTATCGTTCCCAAGCGCTCTATGGGGTGCGGCTTGCCCGGACGGCCTGGGACACGAGAAGCTCTATTCTGATGTTGAGATTCCTGAAGAAGGGTCATTTTGATTTCTTTACTATTCCGATGACGTTCGGAATCGGCCGGGCAACGGGTATGTTTCCATTTTCGCTAAAACTTATCGGGAGACCGATCTTGTCGAGCTCATCATTGTTGGCTGAAAAATATAGGCTGGCTTGCTGTCCTCCCTCCAAATACATTGCATTACGGATTGATATGGGAAGTGATAACAATACCTGGGCAAAGTCATACCCTGAGTAAGGCGACTCCGTAAAGACGAACAATGCATTCCCGCTTTTGTCTATGCCAAAAACAGCCATGCTCCATGTCTTATCCTGTTTGCTCCAGACATTCTCCTGCCGGCAACTGATCATTCTTATATCCTGGACAAGCGTTTCGTACTTGAACCTTAGACTTTCAAAGTCCTGGCATCTCAGGTCGATAATCTGAATCTCCGGGAGGGTGCGTTCGGTCGTGTTAAACGCCAAAACGGCTTTGTAAGCCGTGTTAAGCCTTGGGTTGTTAATATGGCTGAAGTTCTTCATGTAACCAACGTTTTTTATTCCATCCTGCTGATACATTCCTGCATTGATGGCAGAAATGAGACTATGCTTTTGACACCATTTCTTCGCCGTCATCTTCATTCCGCCATGCTCCGAAGCACAGAGAAGTTTGAACGAATAAAGCCTCGGGTCAATCTTCACAATAGTGATTTTTGAATCGTCGATCTTTGATTTCTCCTTGGGCCCAAACTCGCCCAAATACAACCCTTCGTCCACCTTCCTCCATAAGTCATCTTTGGATTGGCCCGCATGAGGAGATAGAACCGTACTGATGACGACGGTGAGAATGGCAAGTAAAGTAGTTATTTGTCTCATGGACCCCTCTTCTCAAAGGTCTATTTCTTTCGTCTTCGTTGCTCAAGGCCTTCGGTGTCAATCTTTTTCAATGTCGCTATCCCATACAGGGGAGATAGGGGCTCAATCTTATCGTGGGCCATCCGGCCATGCAATGGGTGATGAGGTCAACGTCGGATGGCCTTGGTTTCGATAAGAGTGTATTAAATTTGCGGCATGGTGTCAATGAGCATGGAAAAAGGAAGACTCCCTGCCCACAAGGCAGGATTTACGGGGGCACATGTTCCGGTCAAAAAAGGCGCAACTGCAACCCTTGGCGTATTCGCGCAGATTGGGCTTCACCTCAGAAGGTTGAATGGATTGATCACTTTGAGCAAATTGCGGGAAAGTTCGGGTATCGTAAGCTATGAAGAAGCCATTTGGTTATTATAAAAATGCAGGTAAACCCCTAATAGGTCATCCGCCAATTTTTCAGTTCTCTCTTTAATCTCAAGTAAACTTAATAGGAAAGATTTTAGGGATTCGGCGAGCTTGGTTATGTTTTCATCGTTCCTCTTCGACCTTTCTAATGATTTTCTCTCCCTTTGACGACATTCATCGATGAGATCTTTCAACGTCTCTCTTTCTTCTTCAGTCCACTCTGACACGAGCTGATCGACCGTCTTCATGATCTATCTGTATGACACCATTCTATTCGCGAAAGATAGGAGATACCTTAGCAAGATATATACCGCCCTCATGGGTGGCCCAAACAATCATAAAATACCTCACCTCTTCGAGGACTTGGGCAATTGCAAATAGACTCTGCGAAAGCGAGCTCTCCGAAAAAACAGAAACGCTTTACTCTTTATGGAAAAATAATTTCTTTTTTTGGGAAGATCGGATCGGCGAGATCCGTAGGTTATCACAGCACCGATAAAATAAAAGGGGTTACAAGTTGTTGGTTCACCTTGTAACCCCCTACGTTTTGTTGGAGGCGGCAATCGGATTTGAACCGATGAGTAACGGTTTTGCAGACCGTCGCCTTACCACTTGGCTATGCCGCCATTGGAGCGGGAAACGGGATTTGAACCCGCGACTTCAACCTTGGCAAGGTTGCACTCTACCGCTGAGTTATTCCCGCATGTTGTCTCAAAAAAATGACGTGACCATGTCCCTGCCTGCCGCAGGCAGACGTGCCACGTGCCCGAAAAACAATCAATTTTCGTCATTCGTGATTGACGAAAACGTCACTCTAAATCACAATAAAATTACAGGAATGGGCCACGATTGTCAATAGGCAACCTCAAAGAATAGGACGGAGTAAGGAATGGTTCGAGGCCGTTCCGAACAGGAGGCCGCAGTAATCAAACTGATTTAGACGATAATGGACTTGAGATATTTCCTGAAATAGTCGACCCCGGAGATGACTGCAATCGCCAAGGCCACCCATAGAAAAACCATGCCAATCGGACGAGAATCAATGAAAAAGTAGCTTCCGTCGAGGATGAGAAAAAAGATGGATGCGACTTCGAAAACCGTTTTGTACTTTCCCAAAGCGCTCGCAGAAATCACGATATCCTGGGAAACCGCAATTCCCCTTAACCCCGTAATGGCAATTTCGCGTCCGACAATGACAATGACCATCCAGACAGGAACCTCTCTCGCCGGAATGAGCGCGATGAGAGAAGTAGCGATCAGGAGCTTGTCCGCTAGGGGATCAAGAAATTTTCCCAGGGTGGTCACCATGCCGCGGCGTCTGGCAAGATAACCGTCGAATGTGTCCGTCACGGCCGCTCCGAGAAAGAGCAGCGCCGTGACGAGTTGATATCCCCGGCCCATGTAAAAAAGGAGAACGAGGATAAGGGGAATCGCCAGAATCCTGAGGATCGTTACTCCATTGGGCAGGCTCAGTATCTGTTCGCGATTGAGTTTTTCCATAAAGTATTAGTATAAGCTAACTGTCCTGTGAAGGCAACCAGGCGGCAGAAGCACCAAATGATAAGCCCCCGGTCGCAAATAGATTCCCCCGCCGGCAGGCAGGAATTACCAAAACTTGAAATTTCAAAGAAACCTCTTTCGGTAATTCGCAGTTGGGGTTTGGAATCTATTTGGGACTTGTGATTTGGAATCGGGCATTTGGAGCAAGATATCTAAAATTTTTGGGGTCTCCCGAGCAAGTTCGGGAGGACTAAGGCATATAGGATTGATAATAGCTCAACACTTTCCTGACGTAGTCCACTGTTTCCCGATACGGAGGGATCGAACGTAACTCGCCAACGAGGTTCTCACCGGCATTGTAGGCGGCCAAGGAGAGCCGCACATCATTATCGAAAAGGGAAAGGAGATACTTAAAATAGCGTACTCCCCCTTCAATATTCTCTCTGGGGTTAAAGATGTTTGAAACATTTAACCGAGAAGCGGTTTCCGGCATCAATTGCATCAGCCCCTTCGCCCCTTTTCTTGAGATGGCACCCGGATTGAATCCGGACTCCGCTCGAATGATTGCCTTAATCAAGGCAAAATCCACCTGGTACTTTTTTGAAAACTCAGAAATCAGCGGGTCGTATTGATTTGAATCTCTGGAGAAGCTACCTACATTTCCCACATCATCATTACTCTCGCGGATGTAGAGTTTAAATTTTGGGTCTCTCGGGCAGTTGGTAAAGTGGATAACGCCGTTCTCGTCCACGTATCGGTAAATGCCGGCTGAGGAGGTCATCGCACAAAGAAATGAAGAAAAAAAGATAATTAAAACACTTATAAATCTGATCATGCATCCACCCACAGGCCAAAAATTAGCCCAAAATTATCATAACTTGTCATTTCTGTCAATGAATATTAATCCTCTATTAATTCCAGAATTCTCTCAACCTACTGGAATCAATGGATATTTATGCATTTAATCAAAATATGCCACTTATGTTTCTGCAATCTTTATGCCTACGGACTACCTACCCTTCTCGTCTCCGGTGAAGTGGCGGAATCGGGGCCCATGTCATGCGTTTGTCGCGGCTGCTTCCCCTTGAACACGCGGAATATAAGGACAAAGAATAGCGGGATGTAAAAGAGGTCGATAAATGTCGCCGACAGCATCCCGCCCGTCACAGCAGTGCCAATGGCCTTCATCGCGCCAGCACCCGCGCCCGTTGCGATGGCCAGCGGCAGGACCCCGAAGAAGAAAGCCATCGAGGTCATGATGACCGGCCGGAATCTCACCCGCACCGCCCCAAGGGTCGCCTCCATCAGTCCTTCGCCATGCGCCAACCGCTCCCTTGCAAACTGAATGATGAGAATGGCGTTCTTGGTCGTGAGACCGAGCGTCGTGAGAAACCCGATCTGGAAGTAGACGTCATTGTGCAGGCCCCGCAACGAAGTAACCAGCGTTGCACCGAATACACCCAGCGGCAGCATCAGCATGTTGGCGATGGGGATCGGCCAGCTCTCATACAGGGCTGCCACGCACAGAAAGATGACGAGGATGGAAAAGGCATACAGAAGGGGCGCCTGGGAACTTGCCGCCCGCTCCTGATAGGAAAGGCCGGTCCATTCAAAACCGATCCCCTGGGGCAATTTCGAGACCATGTCTTCCATGGCCTTCATCGCATCGCCGGAACTCCTCCCCGGTGCAGGCTCTCCCCATATGTTCATGGACGGAAAGCCGTTGAAACGCTCCAGCTTGGGAGAACCCGAGGTCCAGTGGCTGGAGGCAAAGGAGGAAAAGGGAACCATCTTCCCTGCGCTATTGCGTACGTAGAGTTTTTCGATGTCCTTGGGCAGCATGCGATAGGGGGCGTCCGCCTGAATATATACTCTTTTGACCCGGCCGCCCTGGATGAAGTTGTTGACATAGGCGCTGCCGAAGGCCCCCGAGATGGAATCATGAATGGAGGTAATCGGAACTCCAAGGGCGCCGGCCTTTTCCCAGTCCACGTCAACCCGGTATTCGGGCACATCTTCCATGCCGTTGGGCCGGACTTTGGCCAGACGCTTGTCCTTCGAAGCCATACCGAGGAGCTGGTTACGGGCCTCCATCAGCTTTTCGTGGCCGAGTCCGCCGCGGTCGAGCAACTGGAAGTCAAACCCGGTGGCGTTGCCCAGCTCGATGACCGAAGGCGGCGGGAAAGCGAAGACAAAGGCATTGCGGATCTGAGAAAAGGCCTTCGTGGCCCGCTGCGCAATGGCCTTTACCCTCAGGTCCGATCGGTCGCGGAGCTTCCAGTCTTTAAGCATGATAAATACCATACCGTTGGTCTGAACCCTTCCCGCGTAGCCGAAACCGGAAATTGCCAGACAGGATTCCACCGCGTCTTTTTCATTCTCCCGGAAATGACGCTGCACTTCGTTCACGATGTTCTGCGTCTGCTCCAGGGTGGAGCCCGTCGGCAACATGACCTGGGCGAGGAGGATCCCCTGGTCTTCTTCGGGAACGTAGGACGTGGGCAAACGAAGGAAAAGAACCCCTACGGCCGCCGCAATCAAGATATAAATGATGAAGTAGCGGAGTTTCCTCGAGAAGGAGCGCTCGACCGTTTTCACATACCGATCTCTGGTGCGGAAAAAGATGCGGTCAAACCACGAAAAAAAGGGCCGCAGGAAAAAGACCGCATTCTCCGCGGGTTCATGCCCTGCGGCCACCGGTTTGAGGAGGGAAGCGCAGAGGACCGGTGTCAGGATCAATGCCACCACCACCGACAGGAGCATGGAGGCGATGATGGTTATGGAAAACTGCCGGTATATAACGCCCGTCGAGCCGCCGAAGAAGGCCATGGGGCCGAACACGGCCGAGAGCACAAGCCCGATGCCGATCAGGGCGCTCGTGATCTGTTCCATGCCTTTGCGGGTGGCCTCCCTGGGCGAAAGTCCTTCCTCGCTCATGATCCGTTCCACGTTCTCCACTACCACGATGGCGTCATCCACCAGAAGACCGATGGACAGGACCATGGCGAACATGGTCAACATATTGATGGAGAAGCCGAAAAATCCCAATATCGCGAAGGTCCCCAGGAGCACCACCGGCACGGCGATGGTCGGGATCAGGGTGGCCCGGATATTTCCCATGAAAAGCCACATGACCAGGAAGACCAGCAGGATGGCCTCAAGGAGGGTCTTCACCACCTCGTCGATGGCTACCTTGACGAAGGGGGTGGTGTCATAGGGATAGACGACCTTCATCCCCGGAGGGAAGTACCGGCTCATCTCCTTCATTTTCGCCTTGACCGCATCGGCCGTATCCAGGGCGTTTGCGCCCGCAGCTTGTCGGATGGCCATGCCGGACGAGGGCTTGCCGTTGTAAACAACATCGACGTCGTAGGCGTCGGTCCCCAGTTCCGCTCGTCCCACATCCTTGATTCGTACGATCGAGCCGTCGGGATTGACACGGACAGGAATGGCGGCAAACTGATCGGGAGTCTTGAGCATGCTCTGGACGATGATGGAGGCGTTCAGCCGCTGGCCTTTCACCGCCGGCGCCCCGCCGAACTGGCCGGCGGAGACCTCGACGTTGTAAGACTGAAGCGCGGCGATCACGTCATCGACGGTCAGGCGGTAATCGACCAACCGATCGGGGTTCAGCCAGATACGCATGGCATACTGGGTCCCAAAATTTTCTACCTCGCCCACGCCCGGGACCCGCGCCAGGACCTTCTCCAGGTTGGATTGAGCATAGTCCCTCAAGTCGTTGCCGTCCATGCTGCCATCTTCCGAAATCAGGCCCACGATCATCAGATAATTTCGGGTGGCCTTGCCCACGGTGACACCCTGTTGCTGGACCACTACGGGCAGGCTCGCCATGGCAAGCTGGAGCTTATTCTGCACTTTGGCCCACGCGAGGTCTGGGTCGGTCCCCGGGGCAAAAGTCAGCTCGATGCGGGAGGACCCTGACGAATCGCTGGTGGCGGACAGGTAGATCATCTTGTCGAGGCCGGTCATCTTCTGCTCGATGATCTGAGTGATGCTGTTTTCCACTGTCTCCGCCGAGGCCCCGGGATAAAAGCTCTGAATGTAGATCGACGGAGGCGCGATGGGGGGATACTGCGATATGGGCAGACGATAGATGGCGAGGACGCCCGCCAGCATGATGATGATGGCGATGACCCAGGCGAATACGGGCCGATCCAGGAAGAATCTCGATAACATCAGGTACCTCCGATTAATTTGCTTTGGCAGCCGGCTGAACCGTCTTCTCGGTCCCTGAACCATCCTTCCGACCCGCATCGAATGGGACGGCGTTTACGGAAGCCCCTGGCCGAATTCTCTGGCTCCCTTCGACAATCAGACGGTCACCCGGATTCAATCCCTCGCTGACAAGCCATCTGTCGCCCATGGCGCGAGCGACCGTGATCATCCGCTGCTCGACCTTGCCCGAGCCGTCCACGATCAGCGCGACGGGATTCCCCTTCGGGTCGCGGGAGACCCCTTGCTGCGGGACGAGAATGGCACGGTCAACGACGCCTTCCTGGACAACGGCACGCACATACATTCCGGGTAGAAGAGTATGTTTAGGGTTTGGAAAGACCATCCGGAGGATAAACGATCCGGTGCTCGGATCAACAGTGACCTCGGAAAACTTCAGGGTCCCTTCCTGCGGGTAGGGTGTGCCGTCTTCAAGAAGCAATTTCACCCGTGCCTGGTCGGGACCGGTGCCTTTGATCCGGCCGGCTGCGATGTTCCGTTTGAGCTGCAGCAGGTTGGCACTTGACTCTGGCGCGTCTACGTAAATCGGATCAAGCTGTTGGATCGTTGCGAAAGGGGAACCCTGATACGCTGTTGCGAGAGCGCCTACGGTCACGTTGGATTTGCCGATGCGACCCGATATCGGCGCTGCAATGCGCGTGTATGCCAGATTGATACGGGCCGATTCAACAGCGGCTTTCGAGTAATCGATATCGGCCTCGGCCTGCTTAAGAGCAGCGACCGCATTATCGAAATCCTGCTGGCTGATCGCTTTGACGGCAATCAACTCCCTGTAACGCTCGGCTTTCAACCGGATGGGCGGGAGATTGGCTTCGCTCCTTGCAAGCGCTGCGACGGCATTGTCGTAGGCCGCCTGATAGGGCGCCGGATCAATCCTATAAAGTACGCTGCCGGCCTTGACATCAGAGCCTTCGTTGAATAGACGTTCTTGGACAATGCCATTCACTTGCGGACGGATCTCCGCAACAAAGTAGGCAGATGTACGACCTGGCAATTCGGTGGTTAACACGACGCGCTCGGGATTGACTGTCACAACGGCAACCTCGGGGAGGCCGGGCTCGGGAGCAGCCTGCTGCGATCCGCAACCAGACGTTATCAGTCCGACGACAAGTACCCCCATGATGGCAATTCGTTTGACTCTGTCATTGATTTGCATACAATACCTCATAACCGTTTGTAGAGATCTTCGAACCTGTTGTTGTGCCCGCTATGCGATCTATTTCCAGGACCCATCCGCCCCCCATCGACCTGAACAGGTTCACTAGCGCCTGAAATAGGGACCCCGTTGTCTGGGCCTGGGAGATCTCGGCATTGAATAAACTGCGCTCCGCATCCAGCAACTCGATGTAACTCGTATAGCCGTTGTCAAAGCGTAACTGGGCAATTCGGGCGTGATTGCGGAGAGTCTCAACCGAAGGGCGCCGCAGTTTGGACCCACCGGACATCCGAACAATTCAAGAGTTATTAGAAATAGTTACCTCTCGCCTGCCTGCGGCAGGAAAGCGAAGCGCTTAGCGTTCTTTATTTCTTACGGATACATCCTCCTCCCCATGGCTCTTTCCAATTGTGCCTTGGCGACGTTGAAATCGCTCAAAGCACCATAGTAGTTGACCCTCGCCTGGGCAAGCAACGTCACGGCATTAACCACATCCGTTTGTGTTGCCACCTGGTATTTATACCTTTCCTCGTTCATCCTCAAATTCTCTTCGGCCTGCTCAATGGACTTTTCAGCAGTGTTGATATTCTTTTCCGCCACCTGCATGTTGAGATAATCGTTCTTCACTTCCAGCGTGATGGAATCGATGGTCTGATTCTTCGAATCTTCGGCCTGGGTGACCTTGACCTTGTTCTCTCCGACCTTGAACGCCGTATTCCCCCAATTCCAAAGGGTGAATGTGGCTAAGGCCTCAACCGTCCACCTCTCACTCGTTATTTTTTGCAAGCCATTTTCCATCGTCCACCAGTCAGAGGACCGATTATAGTTACCCGCAAGACTGATCGTCGGGAAGAATCCGCTCCTCGCAATCTTGACACTCTCCTTGGCCTGGTCAATACTTAATTGAGCGGTCTTCACCTCTGGCCTCACGCGCAGCGCCTCCCCAAGAGACTCCTCGAACGACAGTGGAAAGGCTTTGTGTAAAAGAATGTCAACCACCTCGAAGGGTGTGCTGACCTCTCTTCTCAGCAGTATATTGAATGAGGCCTTGGCCGTGGCCAGATCATTCGCCGCCTTGACCAGTGACTGCCTGGCATTAGCCAGATTCACTTCAGCCAGAAGGACATCATTTTTAGGGACAATTCCGACGTCGAAGAAAGCTTGCGTGACCTCGAGTTGGGCCTCAAAATTTTTCACTTGCTGCTCAGCCACTGCCAAGAACTTCTCAGCCCTTAAGATCGTGAAGTACCCCACCCGCACATTAAGAATCAGATCCTGTTTGGCCGTCTCCAGACTCTCTTTTGAGAGATCCACTCCTAACTTCGCTGAACGATAAGTGGCCAGGTTAAGCCCTCCGGTAAAAAGGGGTTGATTGACCGTGGTATTAAAATTGTAAATATTACTATTACCGGTTTGGGCAAACCCTCCAAGACTCCCCCCAAAGTTGCCGATAAAAGCCGGATAACTCCATTTGGTATAACTGTATTGGCCTGTCCAGAGGGGAAGGAAATTGGTGATCGCTTCCTTACGTCTGAATTCAGAACCCTCAATTCCCACCACGGCAGAATGGACAGTCAGACTCCTTTCCATGGCGATCTTGATGCTTTCCTCCAGGGTGAGAGGTGTCTGAGTTTCTTGCCCCCAGGCAGCACCCGTAAAAACAACTGTCCATAAAATCAACCCGATGACATATTTCATTCTCATGGATCTATCTCCTCCTTTCCATTTGCTGCGCGCCGCCTAAAAAAATTTCTAAAACCGTATCCACCTTTGAAATGAGCGGATAGGGCTCGCGACTGATCATCCACTCAAAGACAAAGGAATTGACAATCCCCACCAAGGCATGGGCCAAATCCATGGGGTTCATCAACCTGAACTCTTCTCTATCGATCCCCTGTCTCATGACCTCAGCAAGGACGTTGATATACGTGACCATCTTCTCGTGGAGGCCCTTCCCTAACTCGTCTTTGACCGTCCACTCAAAACGATTCCTTTCCGAAATATAAATCCTGAAAAAATCCCGGTTCCGCTCGAAGAATTCGAACTGGAGCCCTAACGTCTTCTTGATCCTCTCGACGGCCGAGGTCCTCTGCGAGAGTTCGTCTTTGACCAAACGGTTGATCTCTTCCACCTTCTCATCGATGAGGGTGAAATAAAGCTCTTCCTTCGATCTGAAATATTTATACAGGGTCCCTGTCCCGAATTCTGCTTCTCGTGCAATGTCACTCATGGTGGTGAGAAAAAATCCTTTTGCGGCAAAAACCTTCTCCGCTGCCGAAAGAATCTCTTCACGATGTACCAGATATTCTCTTTCTTTTCTGCCTACTCTTTCGGTTTCCATGATCTTTGCATCCTTAGACGAGCATTGGAAACAATTATTCACTTTCTGAATGGTAATTCATCTTATTGTAAAAAAAAAGAACTGTCAAATTAAATTTTTGGAATCGATGGAAGATATCCTGTGACTCAGGACTTGGAAGAAATGGAGACGATCTTTCCGCTCACCGCCAAAGTATGGACCATGACCCCTTTTAAGGATTCAAGGATGCCCAGATAAACGGGTGAATGTTTGGGTTCGCAGATTCCCTGAATCAGTCTCTCTTCATGTTCTTCGGAATAGGTATTCACAATTTCAAAAATGGATCTCCCCTCTTCTCCAATTCGTTGGCCGAGGAGTTTGTTCTCGGTCGTAATCAGGTTCGGAAGGTATTCTAAAAGTCTCATGGCCTCTTGGAAGATGTCGTTCACCTCTTTGACCGCTCCATCACTAAAGAGGATATGGTTTTCAGACTTGGCTCTTAACCGATCCAAGATTCCTTCGATATTGTAAGCCATGCGATCGAAACTGGAGGCGATGGAGAGATACGGTTTTGCCCACCCCTTCCCTTTCTCACTCGACGGACTCTTTGAAATAATAAAGCTAGTCAGCTCTGAGGAATATTGGAGAATCGTATCCTTGACCTCCTCCGCCTCTTTGAAAGATTTCCCCGTTGGCTCTCGAAATGCCACGGAGGCCAGATTGAGCATTTTCATCAGATTTTGACAGACCCGAACCATCTTCCCCCTTATTTCTTTGTCCATCTTCCTCCTCCGCTGGCGGAAAAACCACAGCAGCCTGTGTTGATCATTATGTGGCCAATTGTAAAAAATTGCTCAGAAAATAAACCGATTACCCCCTCTCCCCTGGCGGGAGAGGGCGAGGGTGAGGGGGATCATTCCAGGTCCACCCCCACCTTAATCCTCCCCCATCAAGGGGGAGGATAATACTTGGCAGTTTTCATTGTTCGAGGGTGACAAACCGGTCATGAAAAATTGCCTAAAATAGCTTCAGCTGCTCCTTCGACTCCTCCCCTCCCTGCCGCTCAGGGAAGAGATCAATTTTGCCGTAGACACCGTCGTGGCCTGGAATAATCGAAACCTTTCCCTGCCTCATTCGGACAATCCCATCCAGGATATTTGGCGGAACAAATGAGGCCAATTCATCGGGAGTGGCATCGAGAAGAATTCTAAATTCCGATCCCCCTGTCTCGATCAGCCTTTCATACTCAGCCTCCACTGCCTTGCTCCCGACCCGAACACCCAGTGCCCCGGCAACGATTTCCTCCAATGGGATGAGGTGAATGGAGGGAATGGCATTCTTCGGAATAAACCCCTCCGGACGGTCCGCAAGCTCCTCCACTCGATGCATCACCCCGATCGTCAACTTTTTATGACAGCTTGGGCAGAGGTACTGGTTCGCCTTGGTCTGGGAGGGAGAGAAGATCACCCCGCATTGACGATGACCATCATAATGATATTTCCCTTCCTCCGGAAAGAATTCGATCGTGAAGAGAAGCTTCCTCCGGTCTTTCTTTCGAATTGTCTCGGTGATCTCCCGATAGTCCAGCGCACAGTCGAAGGCATTCGCCTCCCTGCCCAACCGGCTCGGGGAGTGGGAGTCCGAATTGGAGATGAGGGTAATGGCATCGAGAGCCGATAACCTCCAATTCATTTCTGGATCGGAGGAAAGACCTGTTTCAATGGCACGGATATGAGGAGACAGTTCTCCAAAACATTCCTCGATGGAGTCGAATCCTGAATTGGCCCCGAAGATCGAAAACCACGGCGTCCAGGCGTGGGCAGGGATGATCAGGCAATCTCCGGAAATATCTAAAATCATCTTCGCCAATTCTTTCGCTGCAAAACTAAAGATGGGTCTCCCATCTGAGGAGAGTTTCCCGAGGTTACCCAACTTAGAACGAATGGCCTCCACCACCTCAAAACCGGGCGCAAAAATGAGGGTGTGGATCCGCCGTACCTTTCCATTCTGTGTATAAATATTGCTTACCTCGGTCGTCAAAATATAGTGGATGCCCTGGTCCCCCTTCTTCAACTTGAACAGGCCGTTCCCTAAAGGCTCTAATTTTGACCGCAGCTCTGCAAAATAGGTGGGATGGGTAAAGTCTCCCGTCCCGAGCAGGGCAATGCCCTTTTTCTTTGCCCATCGAGCAAGGGTCTCCACCTCCATGTCCTTGCTGGTGGCCCGACTGAATTTAGAATGAATATGAAAATCAGCAATAAACCGCATCTATGAAAACCATAAAGTTCAAATGTCAAAGCCCGCACGAAGTGATGAACCGAAGGTGAATCAAGGTCAAATCAAATCCAATGCTCAAGCGAGATGCCGAAATCCTTAGATCCTGAATTAAATTCAGGACCTGGTTCGACACGACAAGGGTGTCATTCTGAACTCGTTTCAGAATCCAACTTTTAACTTTGCCATTTATTTGGCATTTGAACTTTGAAATTTGCCATTGAAATGACTCAGCCGCCGGATGGCTTCCATCTTTTCCCGGTCTCCCACTTTGGCTTTATCAATCGCACCTCTTAGCACTTCAATCGTCTTATCATAGACTTCTCGATCGACGGGATAGGGATGACCGTCCTTCCCGCCGTGAGCAAAACTGAATCGAGTCGGGTCTTTGAAACTGGGTCTAACCCCGTAGATCAGCTCTGAGATCAGACTCAGCGCCCGAAGGCTTTTAGGGCCAACCCCTTTCATTCCAAGAAGCTGCTCAAAATTGTTTGGCGACCGGTCATAGATCTGGATAAAAATCTTCCCCAATCGCTCCAGACGGCTCTCCTCCATGGGGATGGGATGCTCTCTGGGAAGGTAAAGTTCTATGGCTCTCTTCCCCTCGGCAATCAAGAATTCGGGCTTCTCCCGGGAAAGCTCTGTAATGGACTGCCTCACCGTTCCGCTCTCATGCGCCACCAGATTCAAACCCTCTTTTCTTTGATCACAACAGACCGCCCAGTGCGGTTCACAGACGAAGTCTTTTACCCCCTGGCTGAACCAATGATATCTTCGGGCATATCGGTTTTCTTCATTCATGCCCTGCTGGATCACTGCCCACTGTCCTGATTGAGTGAAGAAAAAAGTGTGATGGTAGATTTGGTACCCGTCCTGAATGGCCGCACTGTCAACCTTGGCAGACATCCGGCTTGCATAAATAAGAGGGGTTCCATCAATCGCTCTCTGGGAGCAAATCTCTTCGATTTCGACGGGAGTTCTTCTGGAGACTCTTCCTTTCCCTCCCGCAATGAAAAACCCCAATTCCCTTTCCATCCCTTTAATACCTTCTTTCAGCGCGCCACAGACGGTCGTCGTCACGCCGCTCGAGTGCCAATCAAACCCTAATACACAGCCAAGGGCCTGGAACCAGTAAGGGTCGGAAAGTCGGGAAAGCATTTCTTCCGTTCCATAAGCATCGATGATGTAAAGGGTGATCTCCCTCGCAAGACTCCTCATCCTCTGAAAAAGCCACGAGGGAGCCTTCCCGTAGTGAAGCGGAAGATGAGCAACTCCGGTCTTCATCCCATACAATCCTTTCTGAAGAAAACCACCCTCTCACCCCGTTAGAAAGCTATGCCGTATTTATCAGTGATGACCTAATGGGCTCTTTACCGGAACGTCAGGGTTAAAGCTCCCTTTTCTAACGGGGCTCACTCCACGACTTTATAGACGACGTCGTGTTCTCTCACTCGGCCGCTTACTCTAATCCCGAGATCCGCACCCGGCCCCGCCTCCTGAACATTCTTGTTCTCAATCTGCATGGAATCGATGCTTTGAGTGACATCGGTGGTATGGCCGACAATATGAATGGTATCGCCGACCTTTAACGATCCCTCGGTTAACCGTATCGCTGCAACATTAATCTTTCCAAAAAATTTTATAATTTCCCCCACTTTCTTCTCTTCCATCTTCTTCCTCCTTTCTCAAGATTTAAATTGAACCCCCATTTTCTTCAAGCCTTCGAGAACATCGCCTATTTCAACTCCTCTCAGACATCCGGAATCCTTACACACGAGGAAACGCTCTTGAGGACAGGGGGAGCAATGGACTCCACTGGAAACGACAAAAGTTTTTTCCCCCCTTGGCGACCAGACCCTTTGATCCGTGGGCCCGAAGATGGCCACTGTAGGAAGTCCTAAAGCAGCGGCCAGATGAGAAATACCAGAATCGTTTCCGGTAAAGAAGCGGCATCCTTCCATCACGGATGCCAGTTGCAGAAGGGTTAGCCCCTTCGCCAGAATGGGTACGGCGGGTCCCATTCGCTCAAAGGCCATCTGGACTTCCGGTCCCTCGGCTGGGCCAAGAACGACAAGGATTTTTGAGCCGAGATAATCCTGAACCGTATGAGCGAGGTCCAAAAATTGATCAAGGGGCCAAGCCTTTTTCTTGCTCCCACTACCGGGATGGAGGACGACCACTTTTGATCGTTCTTTTAGGGTCACCCCTTTGCTTTTCCAGAAACCTGTTGCCCATTCTCGATCCGCCTTTTTCAAATAGAGCCTGGGGTTCGACCCGGATGCCGGAAATCCGTGTTGGGCAAATTGCTTGAGAAGGTAATCGGTTAAATGAACCTTCTCATCCCAGGGCGGAAACGAACGGATGTGAAGAACTCGACCCTCGCAAACCCTTCTCAGATTCCCGATGACTGTCCCCTCCCCATCTTTTCCAAACACAACGATGAGATCGAATTTCTTAAAGAATTGGGAGAGAGTGGAATCCAGAGACCCCTCTCGAACAAAAAAAGAGGCCATCCCCTTTTGATCGACGGAGAGGATTTCATCGGCGTAGAATCGCTTTTCCACCAGCTCCAAAATTCTCGGATATCCCATCATGACCGGTTTGGCTTGCGGAAAGGCCTTACGAATGGTTTCAAGAGCAGGCAAAGCGAGAATAAAATCGCCCAGGGCGCCCTGATGAATCGTTAGGACGGATTGGGCCCCGGACACTTCGGGGGGGCTGGGAGGGATCATGGCTCATCTTCCTCTCGGTCGGGCGATTCTTTCCAACCGCTTTCGAATGTGCTCATCATCAGGTGTGGTTCGGAGGATTTTCTCATACTCCCTTCTTGCTTCTTTCCATCTCTTCTGGTCCTCGTACAGGACACCCAGGTTGATCCTTGCAAACAGGTAGTTCGGATTGATGCGGAGGGCCTTCTTCAGCTCCAAGACGGCTTCCTCATATCGTTTCCGGTCACTGTAGAGAAGGGCCAGATTATAATGGAGATCTGCATACCAAGGGTTCATCTGAACTGCTTTTTTCATATAACGAAGGGCCTCTTGAGTTCGGGACATTAACCCATAGATATAACTGAGGTTGGCATATCCCATGCCATAAAGAGGATCAATCTTCAATGCCTTCTGAAATTCTTGAATCGCCTTGGAATAGGCTCCCTGATAGTAATAGACGGTTCCAAGGTTGGCATGAAAAATAAATTCATCTGGTTTCAGCTCTGCGGCTTTTTTAAGCTCTTTGACCGCTTGTGCAAATTTCCCTTTTTTAGCAAGATTGAGACCGATGAAGTTGTGGAATTGAGCGTAGGGATCCAAACGAATTTTTTTCAAGGCTTTCTCTGTCTTCTGATCGAGGTGAATGGCCCCCCTCTGCCACACCCCTTTCTCCTTATAATAGTCCCGGTACCGGGAATGGTACTGAATCGCCTTACAAATCCGTGCAGTCGCTTCCTTCTGCCTTGCGGTTTGGAGATACAAAATGCCCAAGAGATGATGAAGGAAAGCATCTCTCGGATGTCTCTTGCTCTCAGCGAGTAAAATCCTTTCAGCTTCTTTCCATCGCTTCATCTCCATGTAGAGAAGCCCCAAATTGAGGATGGCCCCTCGATATTTTGGGTTAAGGCGGAGTGCCTCCAAAAAATGGAACTCCGCTTTTTCCCTTTCTCCTTTGACCATCAGGAAGAGGGCGAACTGATTTCGGAGATCTGCATAGTGGGGATGGAGCTGAACCTCTTTTTCCATCTCCCTCCGGATGCGCCTATAAATTAGGTTCTGTCTTGTTCTCATCTTCTCCTTCCTTTTCCCTCACGGGCAATGGTACCCAATTCCCCCTTTCCTTCCTCCAGTTGAAAAATTGAAAATTAACATCGATCACGCCGGGAATGCTCTTAACCCTCTTTTCTAAGGAATAAAGAGTATGGATCGTAATTTCTTCTGTCTTCCCTTCGTCCCCGTCGACGGGAGGATTGGAAATTTGGAAAACGCCTCTGATGTAGACCACTCCCTTTACCGTCCCGAAATCTATTTTAGAACAATCAATGTCGGTACGGATCAACATTCTTCGGACATTTGACTGAATCACAAAATCTTCTTTTAACATCGCATTCTAATACCAAGGCCTCACATATTTTTACACTGAACCAATTGCCCCTCACCCTTCCCTCTTCCCGGTGGGGAGAGGAAGGGTGAGGGGGCCTCGCATTTAAGAGGATTCAGGTTCTTTCTCCAACGCTCTCCTCACTGCATCTAACAACTCCTCAGGGTCATAAGGTTTCTTAATATAAAAACGAGCTCCAAGTGTCATAGCCCTCTCCTCTGCGTTCCTTTCCGGGCTCCCTGTCAGGAAGATGACGGGAATGGAAAGAGTATTCACGGAGTGCTTCAATTTCTCGGCAACGCTGAACCCGTTCCCGGCCGGCATTCGGATGTCGAGGAGGATGAGATCCGGTTTTTCCTTGTGGGCCACAAAGATAGCCTGGGCCCCATCAAAGGCGGTGACGACCTCGTAGCCTGCTCCCTGAAGCCGGATCATCAATGCCTTGACAATATCCCGCTCGTCATCCACAATGAGAATCTTTTTTTTCTGCCCCATATCCGCCTCACTCTAACCGCTCAATTTTTGTTCCCCCCTCTTCCATTTTCTTCCAATAAGGTGAATCTCCTTGAAGCCAGGCCAACATCCCGTCCCTTGTCTGATGAAATGTCTCGACCTCTCCCTTTTCGACGGGAAGGCCCGCAGGAAAGGTCTCCTTCAACGGGTTCCGGTATCGGCCGTCTTTGGCCAGCCGATAGTCCAGATGAGGTCCTGTGGAGAGACCGGTGGATCCTACATATCCGACAACCTGCTTCTGCCTGACCCTCACCCCTTTTTTGATCCCGGGGCCGAAACCGGAAAGATGGCCATAACAGGTCGTATAACCATTCATGTGGCGGAGAATCACCTGGTTCCCGAATCCATCGTTCCACCCACAAGAGATGACGGTTCCATCTGCGACGGCCCAAATCGGAGTGCCGGGTGGAGCCGCATAATCCACGCCCAGATGAGGCCGCGTTCCTCCCAGGATGGGATGTTTCCGGGCCCAGCTGAATTTAGAGCTGATCCGGTTAAACCTCAATGGAGCCTTTAAGAATGCCTTCCTCAGGGAAATTCCATTCTCATTATAATAGCCATCTTTATAGCGGATCCCTCTGATGATTTTTTCTCCCCTCTGATATTCTACCCCACGGATGGTTCCGTATCCGACGAATTGATCTCCTTTATAGATCTTCTCCACCACCACCTTAAATCGATCTCCTTCCCGGACGTCCTTATAAAAATCGATCTCCCAGGCCAGGATTTCAGCGAAGGCGATGGTCAAAGGGTCTTGTTCTCCGGCGGCATCCATCGCCTCGAAGAGAGAAGAGCGAATCTCTCCGACGACCTTCACGAGACGGGCATCGAGGAGAACTCTCTTCCTTTGCACAACATATTCCTGTGCCTCCTTCTCAATTTCATAAATCTCGGTCGGACTTGCTTCATAAATAAACTTCACCAATTCGCCCCTGTCATCGGTAATGAGACGGTAGGTTCCTCCTTTGATCTTCTTAAAATTTACATAGGACTTCAATTTGGAAATGATCAGATCGATCCATCGAAGAGGAATGTTCTTCTCCGATAGGGATTGGAAAAGAGTGCTTCGTTCTTTGACCTCCCCCTCGACGGTATGAAGCTGGGGCTCCTGGGAGGTGGGCGTCACGGAGGCAAGAGGGGCGGCGGGAGGCGGTGAAGACGCGCGAGGGATAATCAAAAAGTAGATCAGCAGAAAAAGGCCGACAAGAAAAGATCCTGAAAGAACGACCCACTTCCTTCTCGCCCTTTTGACCTCAAAAGGTCTTCCTTTGAATCGGTCCAATTTTCCTAACTCCCCATTCTCCATTCTCGACCCTTCGCTCTTTAGATGACCCCTCTTAAAAAATTTGCCGCATCTTCAGGCGGCGTGGGATTGACAAAAAAACCCGTCCCCCATTCAAACCCTTCTCGCAATCCGATCCGTAGTCGGGTTTCGATATGCCAGTGGTATTCCGGCCGGTGGAATCGATCCCGGACGGGGGATGTATGAAACGTAAGACTATAAGGAGGATCCGAAAGGAGTTTAAAAAAGGAATGGAACAGCGACTGGATCGCAACGGAAAGATCGGCTATCTCTTCTTCCTTGATGCGATGAAAATCGGGGGAGTGAACCTTCGGGATGATCCAGGCTTCAAAGGGATAGCGGGAGGCGAACGGCAAAAAGATCAAAAAATGGACGGTCTCCAGAATCACCCTTTTCTTCGCAGAAATTTCTTCTTTGATGATGTCACAGAAAATGCAGCGTTCCTTCCGTTGATAGTAATCCAGGGTCCCCCAGACTTCTTCGCCAATTCTTTTCGGGATGACCGGCATCGCCATGATATGGGAGTGGGGGTGACGATTGGAGATGCCGGGATGATTTTTAAGAATAAGGCACTGCTGGAACCGCTGATCCTTCTCTAAGTCGATCAGCCTTTCCCTGTAAGCCAGAAGGATCTTCTCAATCTGCCCGGGTTCCATGGTGGCGAGGCTCTGATCGTGATCAGGAGTCTCCACGACGATCTCGTGGGCGCCAATCGCTTCCATGATATCGTACATTCCTTCGGGTCTTCGATCGTAGTCTCCTTCGATGTGGAAAAAAGGAGATTTATTGGGGATGACCCGGACAAGCCATTGCCCTTTATCACGGCTCAATGAAAAAGTTTCCCGGGGGGTCATCCTTTCATTCCCGGGGCAGAAAGGACAGGGGCCCTCCGCCTCCTGAAGGCGATAGGGGGGTTTAAAAGGAAGGTAATCCGATGGGCCTTTGGGGTAGTCGTTGGTGACCACCACCCACATCCTTGTGACGGGCTCTCTCCTCAGTTCTGCCATCCCATTCTCCTCAGGAAAGGAGGGACTGGTAAATGTATTGCCTCCCCCGATGAGAATCGTCCTTTCCCATCGTTGGCCTCTCCACCCGCACCACAAGGCGCTTTCTATAAAGATTGAGAAGCCGGGTGCCGCTCGTGTTCATTTCAATCCCTTCCTCCTCGGACAATTCCCTCGGGGTCAACTGCTTCTTCTCCATCACCCGGTTTAAAGTGTGGATCAAATAATTATTCAAAGAGCCGATGAGCCGCCATCCTTCGGGCCCTGTGATCAGAAGAGCCAATCTCTTCCTCTCCAGGGCCACATCGATGTTCTCAGCCTGAGAGGAGCTGAGGTTCTTCAGGACAAGAAACTTCTCCCCATACTCGCCGCTCCACAGCCGGGAGATCATCTTGGCCACGACCTCATCGGCCCAGGAAAAATCGATGGAACCCATCCCCGAGAAATCAAGGACGACGCGGAGGGATCGCTTTTCCTCTCCCAGAACCTTCTCGAGGACCTCTCGAACCCGGGCCCCCCGCAAGCGGCCAGTCATCTCCCTCGATCCGTTCTTCAAAACGGCGTGGGTCAGCTTCTTTAAAGAAAGGGTCCGCTTCTCCATTCTCTATGTTCAATTGATTCAGTTGAATCAACTAATCACAAATCCCAGCGTTTGTCAAGTGATTTTTGAGAGATGTCCTCCACACCCCCTCTTCGGAGATTGTGTCGTCATGGGGGAAAGTGAAAAATGTCATGCTGAACCAGGTCCTGAATTTAATTCAGGATCTAACGATTTCGGCATCTACCAAACCCAAGACTTATAAGACCCTGGCACGAAGTGATGAACAAATGTGAATCAATGAATTCAGGGTGACAAAATAGTAATTACGACGCGGTCTCTTGGGGACAAAGAAAGGGCGGGACAGGACGACCGAACGGCAGCCTCAATGGAGAAGGGAGTCCGGGTCTCTTCGAATCCGGAAGGGACCTTCCCAGGGGTTCCGAATCTCATCCACAAACCGATCTCGGCAACTTTTGCACATGATCAAAGCGATCTCTTCGTAGACATCTTTCTCCAACTCCTTGGGATCTAAACGTTCGGCCTGTTCGAGCAGCTCCTTCAATTGCGCATCAATCCCTTCCGGCGATTCTGTAAGGATACCGTCAAAACCCGAAAAAACCTTGATATGGGCGACGTAGAATAAACTGCCGGACCGGAGCCCTTTCCCGCATCGAAAACAATTTCTCTCTTTCATCCATTCCTCGCTATGATCTGGTTTCCCGCTTTTTATCCTTCACTTCTTTTCTTCCACGTCTCAATCTCTTTTAGTGCACGTCCCGACAAAAGGAGTCGCTTGCCCCTGCCCCGGCTCTTACCCGATAGAGGTGGGAACAGACCAAAGTTGATGTTCATAGGCTGAAAGGGGACGGCGAGGGATTGGGTGATGTAACGGACCAAGGCCCCCATGGCGGTCGCAGCCGGGGGGACAACGGTTGGCAACCCGTTCGCATATCGATGGGCATTGATCCCGGATAGTAGCCCGATCGCTGTCGATTCCATGTACCCCTCTACCCCTGTAATCTGACCGGCGAAGAAGAGATTCGGACGTGTCTTTAGCTGGAGTGATTCCCCCAACAACCGAGGGGAATCGATAAAAGTATTACGATGGATAGAACCCAGCCGAACGAATTCTGCTTTTTCTAACCCCGGAATCGTCCGGAATACCCTCTTCTGCTCCTCATGCTTCAATCGGGTTTGAAATCCCACCAGATTGAAAAGCGTTTTAAACCGATCCTCCTGTCTCAGTTGGACGACGGCAAAAGGCTGTTTTCCTGTCTTGGGATCAATGAGGCCAACCGGCTTGAGAGGCCCGTAAGCGAGGGTCTCCCTCCCCCGTTCCGCCATCTCCTCAACGGGAAGACATCCTTCAAAGAGATACCTCTTTTCAAACGGGTGCACCGGCATTCTCTCCGCCTGATTCAGCGCCTCCACAAAGTGCGTATATTCTTCCTCCCGCATCGGGCAATTGACATAGTCGTCTCCCCCTTTCCCGTACCGGGACGACTTGAAGGCCTTCTGAAAATTGATCGACTCTGCAGTGACAATGGGTGAGATGGCATCGTAGAAAAAAAGATGATGGTCCCCCGTCACCCTTTGAATCTCCTTACCCAGATCTTCTGACGTCAGAGGCCCTGTGGCGATAATCGTGACGCCTTCTTGGGGGATGGATGAAACTTCCTTCCGGATCACCTCTACATTTTCCAAATTTTCTAAAGCCTGAGTGATCTGTTTTGAAAAAATTTCCCGATCCACAGCCAAAGAGTCCCCCGCAGGAACCTTTGCCTCCTTGGCGACTTTCAAGATGAGGGAGTCTAGTTGTCCCATCTCCTCCTTCAGGATACCGGAAGCGTTCTCAAGCGATTCTGATTTGAAAGAATTACTGCAGACCAATTCTGCAAAGAAAGGAGAGCGGTGGGCTGAAGAATAGACCTCCGGCTTCATCTCAAAGAGGATCGCCCTGCCACCTCTCTTAGCAATCTGCCAGGCCGCTTCGCACCCCGCTAGCCCCGCCCCGATGACGGTAATAGGTTCCATCGTTCTCTATTTTATTTGTTCTCTCACAAATTTGCAAAATAAAATTCTAAGCTCTGATGGAACCGCCCAGAAACAAAAGACCTTTCCCTTATGTTAAAGGGAAAGGTCTCGTAAATTCATAACCTCTGCCAAACAATAAAACTGGTTTTCCTTGCGTATTTCTTCCTGTAATCAAGTTTGACAACTTCTGCCAAACGGTGTAGATTTCTTTCTAAAATAAACAGTCTTTGACAGTAAAAGGGAGGTGATTCTATGTTTGCAGTTTTTGTGCTTCTCCTAATTGCAGCTATTATTTGCACCATAGCTTCTGCTATTGGAAAGCTCCCACTTTGGATTGCAGTTGCATTTCTTTGCCTAATAGAGTTACTTCGTATAATGGTGATTGTGGGGCATTGAAAATTTCAGAAGGAGAATGAAAAATGAAGAAGTATTGATTGACTCATTCATGATCTTCCTCAGAACTCCAAAACCTGCTTAGCCTGAATGGATCCCGGTGGCCATGTTTTGAAGCTCTTATTGGCTACTTCTCTAGCAGAATGGTATGGCAGAACAATGGGCTGCTTCGGACGGTTAACCGCGTATTCGAGGACTTAATGGTCAGGATGTTATTGCCTGTTGCCTCAAAATAAAATGTTACCGGAGAGGATCGTTTGCGAGGGAGCGTTTGGTGAAGGGTTTAAGGATTGTATTAAGTTTATTCTCAATGGCCTTTCTTAGCACAAAAGGATTGAGCAGTACAAGTTGTTTGGAGAGGCTGTTTTTAACAGAGAGAAGGACAAGGGGAGATTGGAGGGTTCTCTGGTGAGGGGTTTTAGG
>JBAVGF010000203.1:0-29425 GCA_049684675.1 Thermodesulfobacteriota bacterium
TCCTCGCGAACACTGGGGTATCTTTCCGAAAGATCCTTAAGCAAAGCAATCAATTGTTCTTTCGTTTGCTCCTCCAGAAAACCTTTCAAGTTAGGAGGGATTGATTTGCCACTTCTTGGGGAAACCAAGTGAATGGTATCCGCCTCCTCTTCCTCCTCGTCACCAACTTCTCTGTCCTCCTCATCTGCAAATCCTTGCAATAACACAACACGGTGATCCTGTGCTGTAATTTGAGGGACTTCATGATTCTTCTTTAGCTGATCGAGATATTCGAGCACTACTGCTACCGCATGCTTACAGTTGTCCCCGTAAGGACAGGTACAGACTGAAATCAACTCCCCGTCTTCAAAATCAACCTCTGTCGCGTACTTTTTCCCTCCATAAACCCAGGCTACGAGCGCCCCAGTTTGCGTTTGAGCCAGATCCTTGACCCGATGGCTGCGCTGGTAGCCTTTGCCCCGAGAAAGAATCCTGCTTCCAGTCCATTGCTCGAGATCGTCCCAATCTAATCTTTCAAAAAGATCCCTCTTCGTAGGTTCCTTTTTCATTTTATTTTCTTGCGGTGGCCTGTTTCCTCAAACGGCCCCCGTGACCTATCTTTCCATAAAAAAATTGCAGGGCTTTCTCAGTGGTTTTTTCTTTTATCCCTCTTCGGCTCCCTTTTAAATCTAATTTCTTTACCCATGTTCTTTTCCCGCTGGCAATTCCGATAAAAACTCTTCCAACAGGAGATCTTTTTGTGCCGCCGGTTGGGCCTGCCACGCCTGTGGTGGATAATCCGAATGTTGTACTAAAAGCTTTCCGAACTCCCTGAGCCATCTTTTTCGCCACCTGTGGACTCACCGCTCCATACTTCTTTATATAATCCAATGGAATCCCCAAATGCCCTGCCTTCGATTCGTTACTGTAGGTAACCATGCCTCCCTCAAAGTAGTCCGAACTTCCTGAGACATTGGTGATGCGATCGCTGATCAGTCCCCCGGTACAAGATTCTGCAATGGATAGGGTCCAGCCTCTATTTCTTAGAAGATCTCCGATGGTCTTCTGTAAAGAATTGCTCATCATTTTCACCCTCACCCTGCCCTCCCCCATCAAGGGGGAGGGAGTTTTTGACTAGGGTAATATAAAGAGATGGATGACTTGGAGAACAATATTCGCATAGACTCCTGCTACGACATCATCCAAGACAACTCCAAATCCTCCCTTAAACTTTCTCTCGATGCGGCGGATGGGAATGGGTTTGAGAATGTCAAAAAACCGAAAGAGAATAAAACCGATGATGATGAAGCGAGTGGTCTTGGGAATCCAGAGCATGGTGATGAGAAAACCGACTATCTCATCGATGACGATCCTCTGATCGTCTTTTTTCACAAAGAATATTTCGGCTTTTTCTGAAATCCAAACGGAGAGAAAGATAAAACCGATAAGAGTGATTTCATAGAGTGGTGAAGGGATCTCGGAAAGAAAGTAATAGATAGGGATAGCAACGAGGGTTCCCAGAGTCCCCGGGGCAACGGGAGAGTACCCGACCCCAAACCCGGTGGCAAGGATAAGGAAGAAACGATTCATACTGCACTCAGGGTTCAAGGATTCGAGGTTTCAAGGGTCCGAGTGAAAAGAAATTCATTATAGGCTCACGCTTGACTTCTTGAACCCAAGATCCCTGGAACCCTTTGTTTACAATCGAACGACGACTCCTTTTTCTTTCAGATACGATTTGACTTGAGCAACAGTAAATTCCCGGTAATGGAAGATAGAAGCCGCGAGCACGGCGTCGGCCTTTCCGAGAACGAGACCTTCATAAAGGTGTTGGAGATTGCCAACACCTCCTGAGGCGATGACGGGAATGCTCCCCTGCTCTGAGATGGTTCGCGTCAATTCGATGTCGTAGCCATCTTTTGTTCCATCCCGATCCATGCTTGTCAGTAAGATCTCACCGGCTCCCATCTCCTCCATCTTCTTTGCCCAATGGATCGCTTCAATTCCCGTTGGGACCCTTCCTCCGTGGGTAAAAACTTCCCAGCCCTCCCCTTTTCTTTTTGCATCAATGGCGATGACAATACATTGGCTCCCAAAACGCTTCGAGGCTCTTTCTACGAAATGTGGGTCTCTCACAGCAGCGGTATTAATGGATACCTTGTCTGCTCCCGCTTTAAGAAGTTTCCGAATATCCTCAAGGCGCCTGATACCACCGCCGACGGTGAGCGGAATAAGAATTTGTTCCGCTGTCCTACGAACGATATCGATGAGAATATTTCTCTCCTCATACGAGGCCGTGATATCTAAAAAGGCGATTTCATCAGCGCCTTGTTCGTCATAAACCCTCGCATTCTCAACCGGATCGCCGGCATCCTTCAGGTCTACAAACTGAGTTCCCTTCACTACCCTGCCGCTTCTTACATCCAGACAAGGGATAATCCGTTTGGCTAACATCCAAAATTCCTTAATTCGGAATCCAGAATTCAGGAGCCACAATACAGAATTGCCCCGGTTTTTTTCATTCTGGCTTCTGGCTTCTGACTTCTGGCTTCTTGACTAATCGTATGGCTTCTGCCAAATCGAGGCGCCCTGTGTAGAGGGCGCGGCCTACAATCACTCCGATGACTCCATCCTGTTCTAACTCCAAGAGACGTTCAATGTCCTCCATTCGCGAAACTCCTCCTGATGCAATCACGGGGATGGAAGTGGATCGAGCTAAGCTCTTGGTCGACTCAAAGTTCAAACCTGTCCCCATCCCGTCTCTCTCGATATCTGTAAAGATAATCGCTGAAAGACCCATCCCTTCATACTGCTTTGCCAGATCGATCGCTTCAAGAGAAACCACCTCATTCCAGCCCTGGATGGCCACCTTTCCTCTTTTTGCGTCGATCCCGAGGATCACCTTTTCAGGAAACCGATGACACGCCTCATCAATCAAGCCACGATTTTGGAAAGCTGCCGTTCCTAAGACAACCCATCCCACGCCAGATGAAAGATAATCCTCGACGGTGGCCAGATCACGAATGCCTCCGCCGACTTCTATCGGAATGCAGACGGATTGGCTGATCTCCTTGATCAAGGGCCAATGAATAGGCTTCCCCATCACGGCTCCGTCAAGATCGACCACATGAAGCCTCTCCGCTCCCTTTGACTCCCATTGCTTAGCCATTTCGACAGGATGTTCTGAATAAACAGATTCCTGATCCATTCTGCCCTGAGAGAGCCTGACACATCTCCCATTCTTCAGGTCCACTGCAGGGATGACGATCAAGGCATTTCCTCCAGCTCTTTCGGCCCCGGGAATCGTTTTAACATCTCGTCCATTCCCACACTTGAGAGCTCTTCTGCCGTCAGCCAAGAGGCTTTTCTTCTAAAGAAAGACCCTATTTTAAGAACGTTCTCGCTGAGGGGCCTTTGCGTCTCATCAAATTTTCCCGTCCACACTATTTTCTCATCCCTTAGGCGGATGAGATGCACATCGAAGCCCACCGAAGCGGGTTTCTCCGCACCAATATGAGACCCGATCCTTTCCTCAAAACGGAAGACAAATCCAATAAAAATAAAATTCATGTTCAATGTTCTTCCCAACTGGATGGACGAGCGCAACGGTTTTAGTTCAAACTGGCTCCTCTCGCTTTGAGAAAGAGCTTCTTCCACTTTCTCCGGAGGAAGAATTGCGAATTTATCCATTGCCTCCGTCTTCTCCTGGAGAAGACGGGTCAGTGTATTTCGTGATCCAGCTAATATATCCCCTGGCCGGTAAACCGCTCTACAAACGGGACAGATAGCCCCTCTTGTCGGGTCATCCACTTTCTCGATAAAAAACGGCAGAATGGCCAGGGAAGGCTTCGCCTCTGCCCTCAATGGAGCGCCCCATGCGAAAGTCATTCCCAATATGAAAAGCAGTATCAGAAATTTTTTCATCTCCCCCCTCCTTTGGATCATCTCTCCTGCCCCTTCATTTTCTCGTACCAATCTTTTTCGCATCCTCCAAAAATTGTGCAATTCCTTTATCCGTCAGCGGATGTTTCATCATCTGCTCGATGATGGCAGGAGGGATCGTCACAATTTCTGCTCCTAACATTCCGGCCTCGATGACATGGATAGGATTTCGGATGCTGGCGACGATAATTTGAGTTTCTATGCTCGGATAGTTGTCATAGATTCCTCTGATCTGCCGAATCAGTTCAAGTCCGTTGAAACTGATATCGTCGAGCCTTCCTAAAAAGGGACAAACATAGGTGGCTCCAGCTTTTGCTGCCAAGATGGCTTGGCTGGCCGAGAAGATTAGGGTTACGGTGGTCATGATCCCTTCGGAGGAGAGGGCCCTCACCGTTTTCAAGCCTTCGTGATTAATAGGAATCTTGATTGCAATCGCATCCCCCCAAGTCGCCATGACCTTGGCCTCTTTAACCATCTCTTCACAAGTAGACCCAGTCACCTCCACATTGACCGGCCCCTTCACCTCTTTCGAGATCCTCCGGATAAGAACCTCCGTTTCTTCCCCTTGCTTTGCGAGGAGCGTAGGATTGGTCGTCACGCCATCGACCAAACCAAGTTCTTTTGCCTTCCTGATCTCATCGAGGTTCGCCGTATCGATAAAAATCTTCACGCCTTACCCTCCTCCCTTAGTTGATTTCAAATTTCATATTTGAGATTTCAGATTTTTCAATTTGAAATTTGCGGTCTTCCATCTGCAACTACACGATTCCCCAGCTTCTAATCATATCATGAATGGCTTTGGTCTGCCTGAGAAGATCTTCCATTTCGTTGAGTGGAATCATGCTGGAGGCATCACAAAGTGCTTCACTTGGTCTTGGATGAGTCTCGAGGAAAAGACCGTTGCAACCAACCGCTACGGCTGCTCTCGAGAGATGCGGAACATATTGGGGACTGCCTCCTCTCGGATCTTCACTTGGAATCCCATAATTTCTGATGACATGTGTGGCATCAAAGATCACCGGGCAGCCGATCTCCTGCATAATAGGAATAGAACAAAAGTCTGAAATCAATTTATTATAGCCAAAACAAGTTCCTCTCTCGGTCAAAAGGACCTGACGATTCCCGGTGCTGTAAATCTTCTTCACCGCCCCTGCCATGCTTTCAGGTGCAATGAATTGCCCCTTCTTGACGTTGACCGGTTTTCCCGTCTTTCCAACCTTAAGAAGAAGGCTCGTCTGCTGGCAGAGAAAAGCCGGGATTTGGAGAATATCAAGGACCTCCTTTGCTGAATCCACATCCTCTATCCGATGGATATCGGAGAGGATCGGAACGCCTACTTCTCCTTTTACCTTGGCCAGTATTCTTAAGCCCTCTTTAAGGCCCGGTCCACTGTAAGATTTCTCTGATCCCCGATTGTCTTTCTCATAAGAGGCCTTAAAAATGTAGGAGATCTTCAGATTTGAACAGATCCTCTTCATCTCCTTGGCCACCTCGAGCGCGTTTGCCTCACTCTCGATCACACAGGGTCCTGCAATCAGAACCAGAGGATTCCCTTTCCCGATGCCAATCTCTCCTACTCTGACTTCGTTCATCAAAAGCTCCTTCTGATAGTAAAAAACGGGACCGGGTTAGTGGATAGTGGTGGTGAAAACAAGACCTATCACCAGTCACTGTCACCGATCACCATTAAATCGATTTTACAAAGTTCTCCAATATCCTCAATCCTTTTTGCTGACTTTTCTCAGGATGGAATTGGGTGGCAAAGAGGTTCTCTTTCCAGATGCTGGAGACGAAAGGTTTGCCGTACGTAGTGAACGTAGAGTTCCACCGTGTCTCTTCTGGAATGACATAATAGGAGTGGACAAAATAGAAAAAATCCCCATTCTCAACGCCTTGGAGCATGGGAACTTCTCTCTCTTTCTCAATCGTATTCCAACCCATATGGGGGACCTTATGCTCCGGGTCGGGCCTGAATTTCACCACTTTTCCTCTGATCAGATCCAGTCCCCTGTGGGCTCCAAATTCTTCACTTTCAGAAAAAAGAATTTGTAGCCCAAGGCAGATGCCTAAATAAGGCTTTCCTTTCTCTATGGATCGGAGCAGAGGATCGACGAGGCCATACTTCTCCAGATTCTCCATGCAATCCTTAAACGCCCCTACCCCTGGAAGCACAATGGCTGAGGCCCTTCCAATCTCCTTTTTGTTGCGGGTCAACTTGGCTTCAAAACCAATCTTCTCGAAACCCTTCTGGACATTTCGAAGATTTCCCATGCCGTAATCAATGATAGCTATTTTTGGATTCATCTTTGTTATCTTAGGGTTCAAGGATTCATGGATTCCAGTTTTATTCTATTTGAAATATTTTCCACACTAGACCCCTCGGCCTCTGGACCCCTTGAAACCTTCCTCTCTACAGAATTCCTTTCGTCGATGGGATTTCAGAGACTCCCTCATCAATAGAGACCGCCTCTCGGAGCGCCCTTCCAAACCCTTTGAACACAGCTTCTATCATATGATGGCTGTTCCTTCCATAAAGGAGATTGATGTGAAGGGTGATCCTCGCATGGTTGCATAGAGCCTTGAAGAACTCCTCCACTAACTCGGGGTCAAAGGTCCCAATTTTCGATCTTCTCAGTTTCATCTGAAAGACAAGATAAGGCCTCATCGACAGATCCACCGCGACGGAGACTAACGTCTCGTCCATTGGAATCGTGGCCGTCCCGTATCTTTGGATTCCTTTCGCCTCTCCGAGAGCCTTTCTGATCCCATCTCCAAGACAGATGCCCACGTCTTCCACGGTGTGGTGCGCATCTACCCCAATATCCCCCTTTGCCTTGAGGGAGAGGTCCATGCGGCTGTGATAGGTCAAGAGACTGAGCATGTGATCGAAGAAAGGGATTCCCGTTACGATCGAATGTTTTCCGGATCCATCCAGATTCAGGGTTAGGACGACGGCTGTTTCCTTTGTCTTCCGCCTCACCTCTGCCTTCCGATGTCTCTTCATCTTGTCTCCCGCCCCTGAGCCTTGTGCAGCTCAGACTTCTCCATCCTCTCCTGAATCGATTGATAGTGCCCTTCCAATCCTTCCCACTCTGCAAATCTCTTCACATCTTTTTCAAAGCGTTCTAATGCCCTTCGCGTAAAGCTCACCAGGTTGGTCCTCTTGACAAAATCCTCCACACCCAAGGGGGAAGAGAATCGAGCGGTGCCTGCTGTGGGAAGAATATGGTTAGACCCCGCCATATAATCTCCAATGGCCTCAGGAGTATAGGGACCAAGAAAGACGGCACCCGCGTGTCTCACGCTTTCTATGAGCGAGAGGGGTCTCGACACAGCAAGTTCCAAATGCTCTGGAGCAATCCGGTTTACCAACTGCATTGCCTGCTCGAGATTTTTGACAATCAGAATGGCACCTCTTCGATGAAGGCTTTCCGACGCAACTTTTCTTCGCCTTAAAGAAAGGAGTCGGTCCTCCACTGCCTTCTTGACTTCCCTCCCGAACGCTTCAGAATTAGTAATGAGAATGGCCAATGCCATTTCATCATGCTCAGCCTGGGAGATGAGATCCGCTGCGACGAAGGAAGAAGGAGTGCTCCCATCCGAGACGATCACAATCTCGCTTGGCCCAGCCACCATATCGATATCCACCTCGCCATACACCAATCGCTTGGCCGTGGCTACATATTGATTTCCTGGTCCAACAATCTTATCCACCTTGGGAATCGATTTCGTCCCGTAGGCAAGAGCGGCGACGGCTTGAACACCCCCCACCCGATAGATTCGATCCACCCCCGCCAAATCCGCTGCCACCAGGACAGCAGGGCTGATCCCTCCTTTCTGAGGGGGGGTGACCATGAGGATTTCCTGAACGCCCGCCGTCTTCGCAGGGATGGCCGCCATGAGAACGGTCGAAGGATAAGAAGCTTTTCCACCGGGAACATAGATCCCTACCCTCTCTAAGGGCCTCATCAGCTGCTCGAGCTTAATTCCTCTTTCCTCTCCCTTCAATGATTGGACTAATCTCTTGCTCAGGAGTTGGTGAAACTTTTGAATTCGTCGAGCTGCCTTCTGGAGTGTTCCTAAGAAATCCGGAGGGACCTTCTTGTAAGCCCCTTCCACCTCGCTTCTCCTCACCGGGAGTTGATGGATCGGAATTCGTAAGCCGTCGAAGACTTGAGTGTAGTGGATGAGAGCTTCATCCCCTCGTTTCCGGACATTCTCTAATATCGACCGAACCTTCTTTTCGAGGCGAGGGCTGTCCTGCTCCCCTCTTCCTTCCACTCCGGAGAGGTATCGCTCAAATCCTTTGTCTCCTGCTCGAAAAACTCTCACTCTTCCCCTTCTTTCATCCTCTCAATATTCGCTCCGAGCTTGGCCAATTTTTTGTCCAGGCCCTCATACCCTCGGTCTAAGTGATAGACTCTCGAGACTTCTGTCACTCCCTCAGCAGCCAATCCGGCCAGTACGAGAGAGGCACTGGCCCTTAAATCGGTCGCCATCACCGATGCTCCACTCAAGCTTTCCACCCCCTGGATAAGGGCTGAATCGCCTTGAATGCGAATATCGGCTCCCATCCTTCTCAGTTCGCTCACATGGATGAATCGATTTTCGAAGATGGTTTCAGAAATGACACTTAACCCCCTTGCCAGAGACATCAAGACCATGAACTGGGCTTGCATATCCGTTGGGAATCCGGGATAAGGCTGCGTCTTGATGTCCACGCTCCGAATTCTTTTGGTTCCCACCGCCCTCACTCCATCTCCCTCGGATTCAATCTCCATGCCCGATTCTCTTAATTTATGGACGACCATTTCCATTTCGGAAAGAGGACACTGGAGAATCTTTATATTTCCGCGCGTCAGTCCACTGGCTACCATTAACGTCCCAGCTTCGATCCGATCGGGAATGATCCTATGCTCAATGGCATGAAGAGACTTCACCCCTTCGATCTCTATCACATTCGTTCCCGCACCATTGATCTTTGCCCCCATTTTATTCAGGACATTTGCTAAGTCCACCACCTCAGGTTCCATGGCGGCATTCTGCAAAGAGGTATTTCCTTTAGCCAGCGCAGCTGCCATCATTAAGTTCTCAGTCCCAGTGACGGTGACGGTGTCAAAGGAGATATTGGCTCCCTTCAACCCATCGGCTTTTGCCTCAATATATCCATGACGGAGCTCAATCTTTGCTCCCATCTCCTCAAGACCCATGAGGTGGAGATTGATCGGCCGTGCGCCAATGGCACACCCTCCTGGAAGGGAAACGGTGGCCCTCTTCCTACGAGCCACCAAAGGGCCTAAGACGAGAATGGAGGCTCTCATGGTCTTCACCAAATCGTAAGGGGCCTCATCGCTGGAAACCTCTGTGGCATTGATTCGATAAACCCCATCTTCTCCCGACACTTCCACACCAAGATTCCTAAGAACCTTGATGATGGTCTGAACATCTCTCAGGTTCGGAACATTAGAGAAGACGTTTTCTCCTTCACTTAGAAGGCAGGAGACAAAAATAGGAAGGGTGGAGTTCTTTGAACCGCTCACCTCCACCTCTCCGATTAACCTTTCCCCTCCCCTTATGACAATTTTATCCATCGGAACTCCTTTAAATCCCCCCTACCCTCCTTTACCAAAGGGAAGGGACGGGCGCTTATTTTTTTGTGCCTTCACAACCCTTTCAAACCCGGACAGATCCGGAACGCACTCAGATTTCAAAAAAGTTCCTTCCTCTTCAATCAGCTTAGAAACCATCTCACGCTGGTTCTGGCCTATTTCCAGCAGGAGCCATCCTCCCTCTCGCAGATAAAAAGGGGCTTGAGAGATGAGGTGCCGGTAAAATTCTAATCCGTCCTCTCCTCCGTCCAAAGCGATGGTCGGTTCATATTCCCTCACCTCTTTTGCCAAAGACCCAATCTCATGACGGATAATGTAAGGAGGATTGGAGAGGATAAGATCAAAAGGCTTTCTCTCCTTTGAAGGATGAAGTGGGCCGAAGAGATCGCCGTTCACAAATTTTATCTGATCCTGGATGCCCGCAGATTTCGCATTCTCTCTGGCTAAGACAAGGGCGTCTCTTGAGATATCAGTAGCTATCAGAAAGATATCCTTCACCTCTTTCGCCAGGGCGATGGCTATCGCACCGCTTCCCGTCCCTATTTCGAGAATAGAGGGGACTCCCCCGAAAGAATTTTCTGAAAGGATCAAGAGGCTTTGCTCGACCAGAAGCTCCGTCTCCGGTCTGGGTATCAGGACGCGAGGATCCACTTTAAGATCGATCGACCAAAATTCCTGCTTTTCTAATATGTATTGAAGAGGCTCTCCTGAAATTCTTCTTTGGATCATCTTCTCCAATGTCTCTCTCTCCTTTTCCTTGAGTTGCCCATGGAGATTCCTGTAGAGCCCTTCTCTGCTGAGATTCAAAGAACGAGCCAGAAGAAGCTCTGCATTCAGCCGAGGATTTTCAATCCGATGATCCTTCAAACGATTCGTCGACCAATTGAGGAGTTCTAAGCCGGTCATCTGCAAAATTTCTCTCCCCACTCTTCCTCTCTTCCTATTGGGAGAAGGAAAAAGTTATGATTCATATCGCTTTGAGCCTTGACATCGTCACCCGGAAAATTCGTCGTTTCCTCTCTCATCTGCCATTTGAAGATTGCAATCTGGAATTTTCCAATTCTCCTCTTAATATATCCGCTTGGTAATGCGCGGTCAATGCACCGATGATCTCATCGAGATCTCCCTCAAGGACAGATTCCAACCGATAAAGGGTTAAGCCAATCCGGTGATCGGTTACTCTCCCCTGAGGAAAATTGTACGTTCGAATACGTTCGCTCCTCTCTCCGGTCCCGACCTGGTTTCTTCTCTTTTCCGAAATCTCCATCTGTTTCTCTTGCTGGGCCTTATCCATTAACCTTGCTCGAAGGATCTTTAGGGCTTTGGCCTTATTCTTGTGCTGCGATTTCTCATCCTGACAGGACACCACCATTCCCGTCGGGAGATGAGTGATCCGCACAGCGGAGTCTGTGGTGTTTACGCTCTGGCCACCCGGTCCGGAGGACCTGAAGATGTCAATTCTTAGGTCATTGGGGTCGATCTGAACATCGATCTCTTCCGCCTCCGCAAGAATTGCCACGGTCACGGTCGAAGTATGAATGCGGCCTTGAGATTCCGTAACGGGAACTCTCTGAACCCGGTGGACGCCGCTCTCGAATTTCAGTCGACTGTAGACCCCTTTTCCTTCGATCAGGGCGATGATCTCTTTGAACCCTCCCACACCCGCGTAATGGCGACTCAATATCTCCATTCGCCAACCCTGTTTTTCCGCAAACTTGGAATACATCCTGAAGAGATCCCCCGCGAAAAGCCCCGCTTCCTCTCCTCCAGTTCCTGCACGGATCTCAAGCAAGGTGTTTTTTTGGTCATTAGGGTCTTTGGGGAGAAGAGCCATTTTCAACTCCCCCTCGACCTTTTCCTTCTCCTGGGTCAGCCGACTGAGTTCCTCTTTGGCCAACCGCTTCATTTCCTCATCTTCCTCGTTATCAAGGAGGTGCTGGCTTCCCTTGATCTCCTCTTCTAATTTCTTGAGCCTTCGGTAAAGATCGACCACCTTTCCCAATTCGGCGTATTCCTTGGCGGCCTTCTGGAACTCATCCTGTTTCGCAATCAACTCCGTTTGACCAAGGAGGTGCGAGAGGGTGTCGTACCGACGCTCAACTGCTTCTAATTTCTCAAACATCTCTTTCCCCTTAAAAGAATGACAAATGTCAAAATTTCTTTTTTGGTAAATTTTGTTATTTGAGCTTTAGCTTTCATTTGAACTTTGGGCTTTGAAATTTGACATTATCCCTTATCTTTTATCGATGTCCCTCTAATTCCAGGACTTCATGAAGCGCACGGAGCGCTACCTCGATCTGATCTTCAGAAGGCTCGCGAGCGGTCAGCCGTTGGAGCCAAAGACCGGGCTTGATGAAATATTGCATGCTCTTCCTCTCCCGCTTTTGATCGGCGAATCGGATGATCTCGTAAGCGAGTCCTGCGATGAGGGGGATGAAAACCACTCGAGAGGCCACTTTATACCCGAATGCAAGCTGATGAGGGATGAGGGCAAACACCAGAATGCTCACCACCATGACGATGAGAAGGAAGCTCGTTCCGCATCTGGGATGGAGATAACTAAAGTTCCTTACCCGATCGGCCACCAACAGCTCACCGGACTCAAAGGCAAAGATCGACTTATGCTCCGCTCCATGATATTCAAAGATTCTTCGAACCTCTTTAAAAAAAGAGATGGCCCACAGGTAGGCCAGAAAGATCATCAATCGAATCATTCCATCCACCAGATTGAAGAGTATCCCGCTTGTGGAAACCATGGGGATGGTGAACCGCAACCACTTTGTCAAAAAGAGAGGGACCAGAAAGAAGAGGAAGATGCCGAAGCAGAGGGCAAAGGTAAAGGTAAGGCCCATGGTCCAGGAGCTGACCTCTTGTTCTTCTTCAAGGGACTGATTGGCTGAAAAGTTGAGAGCCTTCATCCCTAATACCAGCGCGGAGAGCAGGTTGATCACCCCCCTGACCAAAGGAAGTTTGGAGAAGAATTTCTTTTCGGAAAAAAAGTCCAATCTTTCCCGTTTCACCACAATCTCCCCGTTGGGCCTCCGGACCGCTACGGCCATCGAATTGGGGGATCTCATCATCACCCCTTCGATGACAGCCTGTCCGCCCACCCGAAGCCGGTCCTCCCTCTTTTTAGAAATAGCCGGACAGGATAGAGAATCTCCCTGCCCCGGATCTTTTCTCCAAAGGAACATTTAAACCCTCCCATGAACCCTGTCGTCAAAAGATTGGGCGCCATCGCCCTTTTTGGATTCGCACAAACAATACAAACCTCTCAGAGATAGACTGAAAACATCCATCCTCTTCAAGAGACGCTATTGTAGAACAGGGTGAACTAATGCTGAGTGCCCGCTAAAGAAATGACAGGCAGAAAGACAGGAGTATAGGACGAACCTCTGGTCCCATCGAGAGAGGTTAGCCCAAAGGTGATGGATTGAGAGGAGCCATGATATCTGGGAAAGTCTGAGTTATTCATTCTTTTTTTCTTTTTTCGCATATTTTTTCTGAAACCGTTCAATTCTTCCAGCGGTATCCAAAAATTTTTGTTTTCCAGTAAAAAAAGGATGGCAGTTGGAGCAGATTTCTACATGGATCTCCTTTTCTGTACTCTTCGTTTCGAACGTAGCTCCACAGGCGCATTTGATCACCGTGTCAAAAACCTTGGGGTGCACATCCTTCTTCATCTTATGGCCTCCAACATTCTATTTTACTGATTTTTCACAAATTTTCAACTATTTCTGCAAATCATGTGATAGTGATTGGTGGTGAAAGGTATTTCTCACCACCATCGTCAACACGAACACCGTTATTGGTTCATGGAGTCGAGGAATTCTCGGTTGTTCTTGGTAGCTTGCATCTTTTCCAAAAGAAACTCCATACTCTCGACCGTGTTCATCGGCTGAAGGACTTTTCTCAAGAGCCAAATGCGGTTGAGATCGGTGCGGTCAAGGAGCAGCTCCTCTTTTCGGGTACCGGAGCGTTGAATATCAATGGAGGGAAAGACCCTCCGGTCGACCAAACGACGGTCCAAATTGATCTCCATATTTCCAGTCCCCTTGAACTCTTCGAAGATCACCTCATCCATACGACTTCCTGTGTCGACCAGGGCCGTTCCAATAATGGTCAGGCTCCCGCCTTCTTCAATATTTCTGGCGGCACCGAAAAACCGCTTCGGCCGCTGGAGGGCATTGGCGTCTATCCCTCCGGAGAGGACCTTCCCGCTGGGCGGCACGACTGTGTTGTAGGCCCTCGCAAGCCGGGTGATGCTGTCGAGAAGGATCACCACATCCTTTTGATGTTCCACCAACCGTTTTGCCTTCTCAATCACCATCTCCGCCACTTGAACATGGCGCGAGGCCGGCTCATCAAAAGTGGAACTGATGACCTCTGCATCGACAGACCGCTCCATATCGGTCACCTCCTCGGGACGTTCATCGATGAGGAGGACGATTAAAGTGATCTCTTTATGGTTGGAGGTAATGCTATGGGCGATCGCCTGGAGAAGCATTGTCTTCCCAGTTCTCGGCGCAGCGACGATCAGTCCTCGCTGTCCTTTTCCAATGGGCGTGAGAAGGTCCATTACCCGGGCGGAGTAATTTTTAGAATCGTTCCCCGCTTCTAAATGGATCTTCTCCTGGGGATAAAGAGGGGTCAAGTTGTCGAAGAGGATCTTATCCCGAGCCACCTCCGGGTCTTCGTAGTTGACCAATTCAACTTTCAACATGGCAAAGTAACGCTCGGTATCCTTCGGTGGTCGAATCTGACCCGAGACCGTGTCGCCGGTTCGAAGGTTGAATCGCCGGATCTGGGAAGGGGAGATATAAATATCATCCGGTCCGGGCAAATAATTGTAATCGGGGGCTCTCAGAAAACCGAACCCGTCGGGCAAGATCTCCAAGACTCCTTCCCCAAAGATCAGGCCGTTTTTCTCCGTCTGGGCTTGAAGAATAGCAAAGATCAATTCCTGCTTCCTCATCCCGCTCGCCCCTTCGACATTGAGCTCCTTGGCGATTTTGTATAGATCGTTAATCTTCAACTTCTTCAAATCTTTAATGTTCATATTTTTTCCTTTTACCCTCCTCTATCGCTGTCCGCATAGCCCTGCACCGCATGGTGTTCAGGGGTTAGCGCCTGCCGGCCGGCATACAGGCCGGACAGGCCTACCGGCCTTTATTTTTTTGAAGCATAACCTTTTTCAATTCTTTAAAAACCTCTTTGGCCCTTTTCTTCGTCTCTTCAAGGGATCCCTCATTTCGAATGACGAAATCTGCCAGTTTTACCTTCTCCTCGACGGGCATCTGCGAAGAGAAGAGTCTCAGGGCCTCCTCGGGGCTTCTCCCATCCCGTTCTTTCAGCCTTTCCATCTGTTGCATCTGGGTCGAAGTGATCACAATCAGTTGATCCACTTTACGGTAAACTCCAAGCTCGACAAGGAGCGGCGCGTCGATCACCACGATGGCCTCGGGATCCTTTTGCCCGATCTCTTTTGTCCTTCGATCCATCTCCTCTTTGATCCGAGGATGAAGAATCTGGTTCAGAACTTTCCTCTGCTCGGGATCTGTAAAGACCCTATCCGCTAATTTTCTTCGATGAATGGATCCATCCTCTTGAAGGATTTCCTTGCCAAATGCCCTGACCAACTCATTCCAGGCGGGTTTGTGGGGTTGAACCAGCTCCCTGGCAATCTGGTCCGCATCGATGATATAAGCGCCCTCTTCTCTTAAGACTCGGGAGACAGCCGTCTTTCCGCTCGCCACCCCTCCGGTCAATCCGACGATGAGCATTCATTTTACCGCAAATGCGAAATGACGCTGTAGCTCAAGGCTTTCGCCTTGATTATGATCACCCCTGGAAGGGTTGAGTTACCAGATTTTGGACCTTGACAGTGATTTGGCATTTACCTGCCTGCCCTGCCTACCGCAGGCAGGGGGTTTGACACTTGTAATTTTTCTAATATTAAATATCGAGGCGTTGAACATAGAGGGCATTCTCCTCGATGAATTGGCGCCTTTGCTCCACCTCATCGCCCATTAAGATACTGAAGATTTCATCGGCCTCAACGGCATCCTCTACCTTTACCTTAAGAAGGGTCCGGGTCTCCGGGTTCATCGTGGTTTCCCAGAGCTGTTCGGGGTTCATCTCCCCCAACCCTTTGTATCGCTGGATGCTCAGCCCTTCCCTTCCCAATTGATTCAGGGATTGAAGCAATCCCTCCTCTTGATCGATGGTCACGTTCTTCCCCTTCTCCACCAAGGTATAGGGAGGGGGGGCCATTTCTTGGATCTCTTGACGAATCTGATAGAGATGGCGATATTCAACGGAGGAGATAAGTTCCCAATGAACTCGGCTTCGCAGATCTTTTCCATTCGATTCTTGAACTTCAAAACCGTAGAGGTTATGCTCTTCATCCCAGGAAAGGTCGAAGACTTCAAACCCACTCTTTCTCAATCGCTTCTGAAGATCGGCAATTTTCCCCTTCTCCTCAAAAGTCGACTTGTTCCGAACTCCATTTTCAAGGAGAAATCTGATGAGGGATCGAGAATACCCTTTTTTCTGGATCCGTTGAATCAAATCATGATAGGTGTAAATCTTTTCTAAAAGCAAGCCGAGTCTTTTGTCGGTCATCTTTTTACCGGTGGACTGGACGATGACCTCGCTCTTGTTGATGGCCCGGTTCATGAGATATCGATTGAACGCTTCTTCATCCTTGATGTAGGTCTCGCTCTTTCCTTCGATCACCTTGAAGAGCGGAGGTTGGGCAATGTAGAGATGTCCTCGCTCAATCACCTCTGGCATATGGCGATAGAAAAAGGTGAGGAGTAAGGTTCGGATATGCGACCCATCCACATCTGCATCGGTCATGATGATGATGCGGTGGTAACGAAGTCGATGGATATCATAGTCTTCCTTCCCAATTCCCGCCCCCAAGGCGGAAATGAGGAGGCGAATTTCTTCGCTGGCCAACATCTTATCAAATCGAGCCTTCTCCACATTGAGGATTTTCCCTTTGAGGGGAAGGATGGCCTGGATGGTTCGATCCCTACCCTGCTTGGCTGAGCCTCCCGCTGAATCTCCTTCCACAATGAAGATCTCACTGAGCGCGGGGTCCCTCTCCTGACAATCGGCCAATTTTCCCGGGAGGGATCCTCCTTCCAGGGCTCCTTTTCGACGGCTCAGCTCCCTTGCCTTCCGAGCTGCTTCTCTGCCCCGAGCGGCATCGACCACCTTGGAGATGATCTTTCTTGCGATGCCCGGGTTCTCTTCAAAGTAACTCCCCAGTTTTTCATTGACCAGGGCCTCGACCAAGCCTTTCACTTCGCTATTTCCCAATTTGGTCTTCGTTTGTCCTTCAAACTGAGGCTCCGGGATTTTCACGCTGATCACCCCCGCCAGCCCTTCTCGGATATCTTCTCCCGTGAGGTTTTCTTTAGCGCCTTTCAGCAGATTGGCGCTGGTCGCATATTGATTGATCGTACGGGTTAGGGCGCTTTTAAAGCCGATAAGGTGAGTTCCCCCCTCATGGGTATTGATGTTGTTGGCAAAGGAGAAAAGATTTTCGGCATATCCATCGTTGTACTGGAAGGAGATCTCCACTTCGGTTCCGTTCTTAGCGCCCTGGACGTAGATGGGTTTCGGATGGATACAATTCTTATTCTTATTGAGGTATTCGATGAAGGAGAGAATCCCTCCTTTATAAAAGAAGTCGTGCCGCTTTTCCGAACGTTCATCCTCAATGCTGATGGAGAGTCCTTTGTTTAAAAAAGCCAGTTCTCTTAAGCGTTGAGAGAGGATGTCGAAACTGAAATTGACGGTTTCAAAGATCTGGCTATCAGGCTTGAAACGGATCTGAGTTCCCGTATGTTTGGTCTTGCCGGTCACTTCCAGTTTGCTCTTGACCTCTCCCCTCTCATAAATCTGATGATAAACCTTCCCGTCCCTCCGTATTTCGAGATCTATAAATTCGGAAAGGGCGTTGACCACCGAGAGCCCTACTCCGTGAAGACCCCCGGAGATCTTGTAGCTGCGATTATCGAATTTGCCTCCGGAGTGCAGCTTGGTCATGACCACCTCCACCGCAGGACGATTCTCTTTCTCATGGAGATCGACGGGAATGCCACGGCCGTCATCTCGTACCGTCACGCTGTTATCAATATGAATGATCACGTCAATCTTTGAGCAATATCCCTCCAGGGCTTCATCAATACTGTTATCCACCAACTCATGAACCAGATGGTGAAGGCCTTCGATTCCAGTGTTTCCAATATACATCGCAGGCCTTTTACGGACGGCCGATAATCCTTCCAAAATTTTGATCTGCTCCGCCGTATATTTTTCTGGCTGGTCTTTCATCCTTTCTCCTTAACTACTTGATCGAGACGGGTAATAGCGACGAGTGAAGTTTTTTTTGAAACGAACACCCTCCCCTTTCACCCACACTGTATGATTTAAAGCCTCATGGGCATGACGATCGAAATTTGATTGGAGATCCCCACGCCAGAAGAGGAAGGCCTGAGGATCCCGGGACTTCCTTCATCCTTCAACTCCATCAGAACCTCTTCTGTATCGATCACATTGAACGCCTCGATTAAATATCTCGCGTTAAATCCGACCTGAAGGGGAGGTCCTTCGTAAACCACCTCGACCTCTTCTTTGGCATCTCCAAAGTCCTGGTGGGTGGAGGACAACTCCACCGAATTCGTTTTAAGAGAAAATTTTACTCCCTCCATTCTCTCGCTGGCCATGGTAGAAACGCGCTTCAGACTGCCAACCATTCTCTCCTTTGCCATCACTAATTTTTTGTCATTTCCTTTTGGAATCACTTGTTCGTATTCTGGAAATTCGCCATCGATCAGTCGAATCACGCTCAGAGATTTTCCCATTTTAAAGAACCCGTGGGTGGAATTGAAATAGATTCCCATCTCCTCTTCCCCATCTCGATCTCCGATGATTTTCTTGATCTCCAATATTCCTTTTTTGGGAAGAATAATTCCTTTTTCCTCAACACCGCGAACTTTTTGATTCTCCCGATCGATCAGGGAAAGGCGATGGCCATCCGTAGCGACCATTCGCAACACCTCCTTCCCCGCTTGTTTGCTCTGTACAACGAGAACCCCGTTCAGGTGATACCGGGATTCTTCATTGGAAGCAGCAAAAACGGTTTTCTCGATCATCTCTCGAACGAGCCGACTCGAAACCGTGGAAAAATTCTCCTCTTCATAGGCGGGAAGAGAAGGAAATTCTTCCGGATCTAAGCCAGCAAGATTAAAAATGGATTTTCCACATTGAAGTGTGATCCATTGATTATCTTTCTTCTCGATGTGGATGGTCTCCTCGGGCAACTCCCTCACAATTTCAAATAGTTTCTTTGCTGAAACGGAGGCCTTTCCTTTTTGATGAATTTTCGCAATTAGTTCTTCCCGGATTCCTGTTTCCAAATCTGTCCCGGTGAGATAGAGGAAGTGTTTCTCCCACTCTAATAGAATATGGGACAGGATGGGAAGAGTCGTTTTTCTTCCTGCGACACTCTGCATTAGACCCAATCCCTTAATGAACTCCTTTTTGTCAATTTCAAAATTCATTGTGTCTGCCTCCTAATTGTATTCTTTATCTTACTTAATACGTCACCGTCATCTATGTCTGTGGAAATGGTGAAAAAGACCCTAACGTAAAAAAAGAAAAGACGTTTGACTGTTGAATACCCAGCCTATAGGTTTGGGAATTTCATTTCATTATTAGAAAATGGATTCTCTCTTCCTTGCTCTCCTCAGCGATTCACACTCTTTCCACCCCATTTACCCTACGATGTTAAGATGTCGTTGTGAGGAATAACACCGACCTTAAAGTAAGAAGGGCTCACGATTTAATTCGACCATGCAGATTCTCTATCATCTCCTTGAAGGAAGTCTCTTTGGACATCTTCTCCTCCACTTTCTTAATGGAGTGAAGAACGGTCGAATGATCTTTTCCTCCAAATTTATCTCCAATCTCAAGGAGCGAAGCATTGGTTAACTTTCGAGAGAGATACATGGCGATCTGTCGAGGTACCACATAACCCTTGTATTTTCTCTTCACCTTTAAATCTGAAATTTTAATATTAAAAAAATTGGAGACCACTTTTTGAACCATGTCGATGGAGACAAATTCTTCCTTGGGTTTGATAATATTCTTCAAAACTTCTCTGGCCAATTGGACATCGATCGGTGTTTTGGTCAGGGAAGCAAAAGCACCGATACGAATGAGGGACCCTTCCAAGATTCTGACATTGGAATCAATTTGAGAGGCGAGAAAGAAAGCAACGTCATTGGGGAGAGCGATATTTTCGGTCTCGGCTTTCTTTCTCAAGATGGCCACCTTGGTTTCGATATCGGGAGGTTGAATATCAGCGATCAAACCCCATTCAAAACGAGATCGAAGTCGTTCTTCAAAGTTAGGGATATCTTTTGGAAACTTGTCGCTGGTGACAACAATTTGCTTCCGTGCTTCGTAGAGGGAGTTAAACGTATGAAAAAATTCGGCTTGTGTTCTCTCTTTCCCGGCAATGAATTGAATGTCGTCGATTAAGAGGATATCCATCTTTCTAAATTTATTTCGAAACTCATCCATTTTCTCATAGCGGAGCGAGTTGATCAGCTCATTGGTGAACTCTTCCGAAGAGGTGTAGAATATCTTCCTCACATCCGGAAGGATTCGATGCTGCACGATATGGTTTCCGATGGCGTGGAGAAGATGCGTTTTTCCCAATCCCACCCCGCCATAGATAAAGAGGGGATTGTAATTCTTGGCCGGCAAATCAGCCACGGCCAGGCAGGCCGCATGAGCAAACTGGTTGCTGGCTCCCACCACAAAATGGTCGAACGTGTATTTGGGATTGAAGTTCGGCTGGAAGGAATGGATCGCCGGCTGTTCGTAGCTTGGCGAAGGTGGAGGGATCGGATCCTTTCCATTCATCCCTTCGCTTCTGATTCGGAATTGGAGTTGACAAGGCGTATGGGTGAAGAGAGAAATCACATCTTTAATATCAAGGGAATAGTGTTCATTGATCCACTCTTTGAAAAATCGGTTCGGGACCTCTAACTCAACCTTTTCTCCTTCCCTGGAGAGAAAGTGAATCGGTTTAATCCAAATGTCGAAATTCTGTTGACCGACTCTTTCCTTTAAGGCATCGATCGCCTTAGGCCATAAATCTTCCATGGAATCGACCTTGATGATTTGAAGTGTCAGACGAGGGGTGTCGATGGAACGGGCAGGACAGGCCCAAAAAAGAAAATATCTTCATTTTCAATTAGTTATAAGTCTCTTTGCACAACGTTTCCACAACTGTGGATAAATGAAATTAAAGACAAAGAGGGGATAAATTTTGAGGATTAAAATTCCTGAGAATTCACGTCCTAAATATTAAATCCGTTATTTAAAAAAAGCAAGCTTTTTTTATCAGATTTCTTCTTTCTCTGCCAATCTCGCCACAGCGACCACCCTCTCCCCCTCTTCGAGGGTGATGAGCCTCACCCCTTGAGTGCTCCTTCCTTGAACGGGGATATCTACGGCCCGCAAGCGAATAATTTTTCCCTTGTTGGAGATGACCATCAATTCATCTTCATCCACAACGGTTTTAATACCTATCACATCTCCAGTCCTTTGCGTTCTCTTCACCGTAAAGATACCGGAGCCCCCCCTATTCTGAATCCGATATTCAGAGGCCTGGGTCCGCTTTCCATAGCCATTCGCTGTGACCGTCAAGATCTGAGTATGGGGGGCGACCACCTCCATACCCACCACCTCATCTTGTTTTGAAATTTTAATCCCTCTGATCCCGCGAGCCGTGCGGCCCATCTCTCTGATCTGGCTTTCGGGGAAATGAATGGCTTTCCCCATTTTGGTGCCGATGAAAAGATGCTGTTTTCCGTCGGTCAGCTTGATGGAGATGAGCTCATCCCCCTCGTCGAGGTGAATGGCGATGATGCCCCCCGACCTGGGGTTGCTGTAGGCCTCAAGGGCCGTCTTCTTGATCGTCCCTCTCTTGGTCATAAAGTTGATGAACATCTCTTTGGTAAAATCTTTGAGGGAGAGAATGGCGGTTACTTTCTCGTGGGGGCTGAGATTAAGAAGATTGACAATGGCTTTTCCCCGCGTCAGGCGTCCAGCTTGAGGAAGTTCGTGGACCTTCATCCAGTGAATCTTTCCAGCGTCCGTGAAGAACAAGATATAATCATGGGTCGAGGCGATGAAGAGATCTTCCACAAAATCTTCCTCTTTGACGTTGATCCCCACCTTCCCCTTCCCTCCGCGATGCTGGCTGCGGTAGAGGCTAATCGGATTCCTCTTGATATATCCCGTATGGGTGATCGTCACCACCATATCCTCTTCGGCGATAAGGTCTTCGACTCGGATTTCCGGGGCGGCCTCCACGATTTCCGTTTTCCTTTCGTCTCCAAAGGCATCTCGGATGGAGAGAAGCTCCTCCTTGATTAAATTGAGAATCAAGCGATCGCTGGCAAGGAGGGCCTTCAAGCGATTGATCAATTTGATAGTCTCCTCGTACTCTTCCACGATTTTGCGTTGTTCGAGGTTGGTAAGCCGTTGGAGCCTCATCTCCAAGATCGCTTGGGCCTGCTCATCCGAAAAGGCGAATTTTTCCATCAAACGGTCTTTCGCCTCTTTCGGGGTTTTGGAGGCTTTAATCGTGGCGATGATGGCGTCGATATGGTCAATCGCCTTTTTCAAACCTTCCAGGATATGAGCCCTGGCCTCTGCCTTGTTTAACTCAAAGCGGGATCTGCGGATCACGACTTCCTGGCGATGTTGGATAAAAAAATGAAGCATCTCTTTGAGGGTGAGAAGCTTTGGCTGATTCTGATGGATGGCCAGAAGAATGATCCCGAAGGAGGTTTGCATCTGGGTGTGTTTATAGAGCTGATTAAGGATGACCTCGGACACCTCATTGCGTTTCAGTTCGACAACCACCCTCATCCCTTCCCGATCCGATTCGTCCCGGATATTGGAAATTCCCTCGATCGTTTTCTCTTGGACCAATTCCGCGATTCTTTCAATGAGCTTGGCCTTGTTGGTTTGATAGGGAAGCTCGGTGATGACAATATTTTCGCGTTCTCCTTTTCGGTCCCTCTCGACGAGGGCTCTGGCTCGAAGTTGGATCACGCCCCTCCCGGTTTCATACGCCTGACGTATTCCCTCCTTCCCGTAAATGAAGCCCCCCGTAGGAAAGTCGGGTCCGGGAAGGTGGTCCATCAATTCCGCCACGGAGACCGTAGGGGTTTCGATGAGAGCAAAGATGGCGTTGATGGTTTCCGTGAGGTTATGAGGAGGGATATTGGTAGCCATGCCCACAGCGATCCCGGAAGAACCGTTGACGATGAGGTTCGGGAATTTGGATGGAAGAACTGCCGGCTCGACCAAAGATTCATCGTAGTTCGGGACGAACTCAATGGTTTCTTTATCAATGTCAGCCAGTAATTCGGCTGTGAGCTTGGACATCCGGATCTCTGTATATCGCATGGCCGCTGGAGGATCGCCGTCAATGGAGCCAAAGTTCCCTTGGCCGTCGATCAGCGGGTAGCGGAGAGAGAAGTCCTGGGCCATTCTGACAATGGCATCGTAAACGGCCATGTCCCCGTGGGGATGATACTTGCCTATCACATCGCCGACGATTCTTGCCGACTTCTTATAGGGTTTATCCCAATCGTTATTTAACTCGTTCATCGCATAAAGGATGCGGCGATGAACGGGTTTAAGGCCATCCCTCACGTCGGGGAGGGCCCGACCGATGATGACACTCATGGCATAGTCCATGTAGGACTTTTTCATCTCGTCTTCGATATTGACGGGGATGTGCTCAATGGCAACGTTCATGGAAACTCCTGAAGTGACGGAGGCCGGAAAGAGCCCTTTAACTCATCTTTTTGTTTAAATTAAAAGGCAAGAGATGGGTAATGTGTCATCTCCGGAAAGCCCTGCCCTTTTGGAAGAACTGCTTAAATTTCATTACGAAATCTAATACAAAAACCCCTCTTCTGTCAACAAAATTGAGTGCCAATCTTGACAATGGGCAATAAATATGGTTTAAATAAAAAGTTTAATCATTTCAAAAAATAAGCCACTCTAATAAAGAGGGATTCAATGAAGAGGACATACCAGCCCAGCAATCTCCGACGCAAGAGGACTCATGGATTCTTGGAGAGGATGAGTACCCGGAGCGGCCGAAATGTTCTGAAGCGGAGGCGAATGAAGGGAAGGAAAAGGTTGACCGTTTGAATTCTGACCGGCAAGTGCCCCACAAGCCCCGCGCTGTGGACGGGGTGAAGGGGCACAATAAACTTGAAATTTCTTTTACGGGAAGCCCCGGCCTGTGGCCGGGGAGCTTCAATTCCTGAAGACGGTACAGGAAGCCATTCAGCAGAGATGACGATCGGGACCGCCGTGAAAGGATCCTTCAGGTTTACAAAAGAGGAGCGGATTACTCAACCTCAGGATTTCAGAACGGTCATGAAACTTGGCAGGAGGGTTTCCTCTCGAAGCTTCATCCTCTTCATTCGGAAGAACGAGAATGTATTCCATCGGTTAGGAATCGTGGTAAAAAAAGAAATTGGTCCGGCGACATTTCGGAATCGAATGAAACGCTACATCAGAGAATTTTTTCGCCACCATAAGCATCGGATCAAAGGCTCTTATGATATTGTTTTGATGATTAAGAAGGGATGTTCGGTCAATGGGTATCGGGAAGCGGAGGAAGAGCTAAAAAGGCTCTTCGTTTTATGAAAAAGGGGACAACTTACGAGTTGATGAAAGAGGGACTTATCATTCTGATTCATCTCTATCGACATACGTTTTCAACTCTTCTCGGGCCTTGCTGCCGTTTCACTCCTTCCTGTTCCTCTTATGCTTTGCAATCCGTTGAGCGTTTCGGAATCATAGAGGGGACCCTTCTCATGTTCAAGAGACTTCTGAAGTGCCATCCTTTCCATCCCGGCGGGTACGATCCTGTCCCCGAAATAATGAAAAAATCTTAGGAAGGAGACTGAGGGCAAGGGAGATATGGAAAAAAGAGCTATCCTTGCGATATTATTTACATTTGTTATTATTGTATTCTGGACCTTCATCCAATCAAAGTTCTTTCCGTCCCCACCCAGTAAAACGCCACCTCAGGAAGTAAAGAAGGAGGAGGTATCTCCGCAAGAGAAAGCATCCGAGAAGAAGGCAGAAATAATAAGAGGAAAACCCGTAGAAAGAGGGAAGACCCCTGTAAGGCCAAAGGCCGTTCCCCAAAAGGAGGTGAGAGTTGAAACCCAGAATTATTGGGCGGTCTTCACCTCGGACGATGCAAGATTGAAGCATTTCAAGCTTAAAGAATATGAAGACAGAGTAAGGCAGAGTGCGATCACCATAAAGTTGACTCAGTTCGTTGATGAAATCCTTGGTAAGAAAGTCGAGGAGCCGAAGAAACCGGAGCCCCTGGATCTCGTCAATACAAGGGAGGAGAAAGATCTTCCTTTGGGGTTGACCTTTAACGGCTCGAACCTACCTCTTCATGAGAACTGGGAGGTCGACAAAGACCAGCTGCGTTTGCTTCAAAACGGAGAAAAGGGTGAAATCACTTTTTCAAGAAGTCTGGAGAACGGGTTGAAAATCGTGAAGCGCTTCAAGTTTAGCTCTGATCGATACACTATCAATCTTGAGGTGGAGGCTCAAAACAGCTCTTCAAAAGAGATCACGAATCAATTGGGGCTTGAATGGATAGGAGAGATTGAGCTGGCAAGGCTGGCTAAAGAGGAGAATAAAGATTTCGGCTTGAGATACTCGTTTCTCAGGAATCAAAAGGTGGAGAAGAAGGAGTTCGGAGGATCGGGAACCTCAGGCTGTGTCCCAGGTTGTGGAACTCAAAAGACGACCGTCGAGCCTTTCGAAACCGTAGAACGAGGCGACATCAAATGGTTTTCCTTCGGCGGTGAATATTTCACCGCCCTCTTAATCCCTCCCCCTTCGAAAGAGATTACCGTGTCGGTAAAGGGGTCTGAAAAGGAACCGCTGAGGGCCGACGTCATGACCCCCTCTATTTCTATTCCTCCCCAAGGAAAAGTGAATGCTACCTACCAGATCTACCTGGGTCCCAAGGATGAAGATCGGTTGAAGTCATTGGGTGTTGGCGCGGAAAAGCTGACAGATTTCGGTTTTTTTACGATCGTTGCAAAACCCCTGCTCTGGTTCATAAGGGTCACCCACAAAGTCACGGGTAATTACGGGATCGATATCATCATTATTAGCATTCTGATCAAGATCATCTTCCTTCCTTTGACACAGATCAGCATGAAATCGATGAAGGAGATGCAGAAGGTTCAGCCGGAGATGGGCCGGCTCAAGGAACAGTACAAAAATGATAAGGCGAGGCTCCAGCAGGAAATCATGCTCCTTTACAAAAGGAGAAAGATCAACCCCATGAGCGGCTGCCTACCCATGCTCATTCAGATTCCGGTCTTCATCGCCCTTTACAATGCCCTTCAGAACGGGATTGAGATGAGACATGCCCCTTTCTTCCTTTGGATTGTGGATCTTTCGGCAAAAGACCCGATCTATATTACTCCGATCATCATGGGCGCAACCATGTTCATCCAACAGAAGATGACTCCCTCCGCAGCCGATCCAGCCCAGGCCAAAATGTTTCTGTTGATGCCCGTGATGTTCACCTTTCTCTTCCTCAATTTTCCTTCTGGTCTGGTTTTATATTGGTTGGTGAATAATGTCTTATCCATAGCTCATCAATATTATTTGAACAAGAAGACATGAGGTTTGAGCCTTGGAAGAAATCGAGATTGCCAAAGAGCTGACAAAGGGATTGCTGGAGCGGATGGGCGTCAGGACAGAAGTCGATGGGTTTTTAAAAGAGGGGAATCTCTATCTCGAGATCAAGGGGGACCAGGAGGGGATTCTTATCGGGAAGCATGGCCGCACCCTGGAATCGCTCCAGATGCTCGTCAATCGGATGGTTAACAAACGGTTGAAGAATGCTATGAGAGTAATCCTGGATATCGATGACTATCGAAAAAGGAGAGCGGACAGCGTGACCCTGATGGCCCTTCGGTTGGGTGACGAGGCAAAAAGGACGGGTCATTCCCAAGTCGCCGGACTACTCAATGCTTACGACAGGAGGATCATCCATCTCACACTTAAGGAAGACCCTTTCCTCAAAACGGAGAGCATTGGGGAAGGGGAGTTAAAGAAGGTCAAAATTATCCCGATGAAGAAATAGGGATAATACCTTGAAACGACTTGGATAAATGTGAACAGAAGTTCCTCATTCATTTCTTCGAAAAATACCCCAATTCCTCAAGAAGAGACGATTGCTGCCATTTCAACTCCATTTGGAGAGAGTGGTATTGGCATTGTCCGTGTCAGCGGCCCCTCTGCCGAACTTATTGCCAGGAAATTGTTTAGGCCCAAAAAAGACCAATCGTATTTTGTTTCCCATCACTTCCATTTTGGGGAAATCGTTGATAAAGAAAGTGGAAAAGCTGTTGATGAAGTGTTGATCGTCCTGATGAAATCTCCAAGAACCTACACCAGGGAAGATATTCTGGAGATTCACTGCCACGGGGGATACTTCGTTTTACAGAAGATTTTGGAATTGGTACTCGGAGAAGGGGCCCGAATGGCCCAACCCGGGGAGTTCACAAAGCGGGCGTTTCTTAATGGCAGAATCGATCTCACTCAAGCTGAGGCTGTCATTGATCTGATCAGGGCGAAAACTCAAACCAGCCTTGAGATTGCCACCCAGCAACTGAGAGGACTTCTTCATAGAGAAATGGGAGAGCTCAAGGCAAGGCTGATCGAGGACCTGGCTTTGATTGAGGCACACATCGACTTTCCAGAAGAAGAGATTGAACCGATTGCTTTTGGAGAGATGAAAAGAGACATGGAAGCCGTGGTGCGCCAGGTTGAGGAATGGATTAACTCCTACGAAGAAGGAAAGATTTTTCGTGAAGGAATCTCCTGCGCAATCGTGGGGAAAACCAATGTCGGCAAGTCGAGCCTTCTAAATGTGTTGCTGAAAGAGGAGAGGGCGATTGTGACATCGATTCCAGGGACGACCCGAGATGTGATTGAGGAGGTCCTGAATGTACATGGAATTCCAGTGCGTTTGATGGATACCGCAGGCTTGAGAAAACCCACAGATTCCATTGAGCAAGAAGGGGTTAGGAGAGCAAAAGAACGGGTGGCTGACTCTGATTTCGTGCTGCTGATGCTCGACGGGAGCCGGGAGCTCGACGCCGATGATATAGAAATCTTCGGAGAGACAGAAGGAAAAAAGAAGGTGGTTATACTCAACAAAAATGATTTGCCGCTGAGAATTTCCTTAGAAAAAGTGAAGAAGCGACTCAAGCACGAGCCGCTCATCTCGATCTCCGCTCTTAATAAAGAAGGGATCGATGAGCTCAAGAAGACCATCTTTAACTCGCTACTTCACCGAGAGGTGAGGGCAACGCCAGAGCACTTGGTTGTGGCAAACATTCGCCATAAGAGAGCTCTCACTCAGGTAAGGGATAATCTTTCCAATGTGGTGAAGGGATTGGAAGACGGGACTTCCCTTGAATTCATCGCCTTTGAAATCCGGTCTGCATTGGAGGTTCTGGGAGATTTGCTTGGAGAGACAGCCACTGAGGAAGTTTTAAATCGTATTTTTGAAAAGTTCTGCATCGGGAAATAATGTTTCACGTGAAACATATAGCCCCCCATATCCTCCTCATCAACCCCTGGATAACTGATTTTGCAGCTTACAATTTCTGGATAAAGCCCTTAGGCCTCCTTCGTATTGCTGGCCTCTTGAGGGTGAACGGATTTCGGGTCACCCTGATCGATTGCCTGGATTGTTCAGTAAAAACAAGAAAATACGGTGATGGGAACTTTTTTAAGACGAAGATTGAGAAACCCTCTCCACTCAGGTTTATGCCACGAAATTATAGCCGATATGGAATTCCTGTAGAAATGCTGTTGAAAAGATTCTCAATGATTGAAGAAAAGCCGGATATAGTTGCTATCACTTCAGGGATGACCTACTGGTATCCAGGCGTATTCAAACTCGTTGAAATTACAAAAGATATCTTTAAAAGGGTCCCCATAATATTGGGGGGAATTTATGCCACTCTCTGTTCTGAGCATGCAAAAAAGCATTCGGGCGTGGATATCGTCTTCAATGGAAGAGGGGAGTTAGAAGTTCTGAAGCTAATCTCAGACTTAACTAATTGTGAACTCCGAACCCCAGTACGGAACGGTATCAAACCATTCCGTGCCACACTCGGAGCCGATTATTACCCCGCCTTCGACCTTTATTCTCAACTTGATTACGTCTGTATTTCTACTTCCACGGGATGTCCATTGAGATGTTCATATTGCGCCTCTCCATTTTTGACAAAGGGTTTTTTCAGAAGGGATCCTTTCGAAGTGGTTGATGAGATTGAATACTGGACGGGTAAATATAGAGTTAATGATATTGCTTTCTATGATGATGCCCTTCTGATCGAGCCATCAAGACATATTATTCCAATTTTGAAAGAGATAGTTAAGAGAAGTATTCACTGCTATTTCCACACACCCAACGGCCTTCATATCAGAGAGATAAGTCAGGAAGTCGCAGATTCTCTTTATAGAAGCGGGTTTAAAACCATCCGCCTTGGTTTTGAAACATCGGTTGAGCAGACACAGGTTGAAACTGGAGGGAAGGTGGACAATCAGAAATTCCTGAGGGTGATTAAGCAGTTAAAGAGGGCAGGATACTCGAGCGAAGAAATAGGGGTTTATATAATGGCAGGATTACCAGGGCAAAGGGTAGGGGAGGTTGAGGAGAGCATTGCCTTCGTAAAGGAGGCGGGTGCGAGGCCAATGCTGGTGGAATA
>JBAVGF010000204.1:0-3330 GCA_049684675.1 Thermodesulfobacteriota bacterium
AGTGACGAAGAGTGGCGGCAGATGATAGCTATCAACCTTGATGGAGTATTCTACTGCTGCCGCGAGGCGGTCCGCTGGATGAAGGATCACCAGTCAGGCCGCATCATTCTCTTTAGTTCGGTAGCCTCTTTGACCCCAACTCCCGGGGCCCTGCATTACAGCGCGGCCAAGGGAGCGGTCAACATGCTCGCGAGAACTTTGGCTCAGGAAGTAGCGAAGTACAACATCCGGGTCAATGTTATCGCCCCGGGCTACATCCGAACTTCTATGCTCAATGGCCTTCCGGATGGTTTCTCTGATTACATTATCAAAAGGACACCTATACGACGTCTTGGGGAGGTTGATGAAATTGCGGCATTGGTCTCATTTTTGGCCTCACCCGAAGCCGATTTTTTCACCGGCCAGGTTTTCAGTCCCAACGGAGGATTAGTGATTTAAATAGAGTACGTTTATTATGAAGTCCGTTAGTAGGTCATGCCGGACTCGATCCGGCATCCAGGGGCCTTTGAAAAGACTGGATTCTGGCTTTCGCCGGAATGACAATCTTCTTGGAAAATGTCACTTTATAGGCAGATACTAATTAATTAAGGAGAAACGGAATGGCCAAGGAATACTCCCGGATCTTAGTGGAGAGCCAGCGAGAGCTTTGCTGGGTAAGGATCAATCGCCCCGGTGACCGCAACTCCATCGACTCGGTACTCATGAAAGAGCTGGGGCAGATGCTGAAGGAAGTGGAAAGGACCGGGGCCCGGGCCATCATTTTTACAGGGATGGGAGATACTTATTTCATCGGCGGAGCGGATGGCGTCGAGATGATGCAATACGACCCCAAAGGCGCACTTGCCTTCTCTACCCGGATCCAGAAGCTCTTCAATCGCATGGAAACCTCTCCCCTCATTCTGGTGGCCGCGATCAATGGCCTTTGTTTCGGTGGAGGATTTGAGTTCGCCATGGCGTGCGATCTTCGCGTGGCAAGTGAAGAAGCCAGCATCGGCCTGCCGGAGGTTAAGGTAGGTATCATCCCAGGAGGAGGAGGTACTCAGCGGCTGCCTCAATTAGTAGGGATGGGGCGGGCCATGCAGATGATTCTGAGCGGGAAGCTCTACAAAGGACGAGAAGCCTTCGAGTTGGGGCTGGTCCATTCCGCGGTTCCCCCTGATCAACTTTACAAGGAAGCCGAGAAGATCCTGGAGCCCATCTTGCGCAACCCCCAGTACGCCCTCTCCCAAGCCAAACGCGCAGTAAGGGCCTTTTCCCGAGGGCCATTGTCCGATGGACTGAGAGTGGAAAGGAAAGCCTTCGGACGTTGCTTCTCCCACGATTACTTCGTCAAGCTAATGCGCAAACAGCTCAAGGAGGGAGTCCTGAAGACCACGGTCAAGCTGCCCGGATGGGTGCTTGAAGAAAAGAAGAAGGAACTATGAAGGTCCTAGGAATCGCCGGGAGCTTAAGACCTCAGAGCAACACTCTCTACTATGTCAAGACTGCTTTAGAGGTGCTTGAGAAGGACGGGATCCAGACTGAACTCATCTCCTTGCAGGGAAAGGAGATCAAGCCCTGCACGGGCTGTTATGACTGCACGCGGCAGGGCTGCTGTACCATTGAGGGAGATGATTTTGACGAAATCCTCGAGAAGATGCGCACCGCAGAGGGATTGATCCTTGGATCTCCAGTTTATCTAAGCTCCGTCGTCCCCCAGATGATGGCCCTTCTGGATCGGGCAACCTTCGTCGCTTACTGGAACAATAAATTTCTTGCTGGCAAGGTGGGAGGACCGATTACCGTAGCCCGAAGGGCCGGGCACAACATGGCCTTCTCGCAGCTCCTGCTTTGGTTCTTTATTAACGGCCTCATCGTTCCGGGCTCCACCTACTGGAACGTGGGCACCGCCGGAGCAGGCGGAGCACGCGATGCGGAGAAGGATACTGAAGGTCTTGAGACGGTCACGAACTTTGCCTCAAATATGGCCAGACTGATGAAAAAGATTTTCTTCTGAAAAGGAGAACGGGCGATGCCGGGAATCGGATCTTGGTTGACCAAGAGAGAATTACTCAGCGGAGACCGGGAAGCCATCGTGGAAAAGCCACGACGTCTGACCTATCGCGAGCTTAACCGCCGTGTGAACAGGCTGGCGATATGGCTTTTGAACGCCGGTCTAAAACAGGGGGATCGGTGTGCCTACCTGGCTTACAACGGAATCGAGGTCGTAGAATTGATCTTCGCAGCAGCAAAGATCGGCTTGATCCTCGTGCCCTTAAACTGGCGCCTGGCTGCGAGGGAGCTCTCCTTCATCCTCTCAGATAGCGGGACGGAGACCCTCTTCTTCGATGCCGAATTCACGAAGACCGTAGAGGCTTTCAAAAAAGACAAAGGGTTGAAGATCAAGCGGAAGGTAGTCATCGGAGGACAAGCCGAAGAGACCGAGCCTTACGAGAAGGCTTTGGCACAGGGCTCGGACGAAGAGCCGGGAACGATGGAAAAGGTTACCCTCGATACTCCTCATATCATCATGTACACCGCAGGGACCACAGGCCTTCCCAAGGGGGCTGTCCTCACCCAGGGCTGCAGTTTTTGGAATGCCGTCAACCTTGAACTTGACATGAGCTTCCATTCCATGGATCGTGATCTCCTCGTTTTGCCCATGTTCCACATCGGAGGCATCGGCCTCTTTACCCTTCCCATGATCCATGTCGGCGGGACGGTCGTCATCCAGCGATCTTTTGACGCGGGGGCAACATTGCGCCTTCTGAGAGATGAGAAGATTACCCTCTTCTTCGCAGTCCCCGCAATCTTTCTTTTTTTGATCCAGCATCCGGCATTTAGCGCTGAAGCCTTCAGAAACGTCCGGCTCATCATGAGCGGTGGCGCACCCCTGCCCATAAGCCTCGTGCGTCAGTATCACGAGGCAGGGATCGTCCTCCAACAGGGATTTGGAATGAGTGAGGCCGCACCGAGCATTTCCACACTCCCAAAAGATCTCGCCCTGAAGAAGGCAGGCTCCATCGGAAGGGCCCTCTTTCACGTGGAGGCACGGGTTGTTGACGAAAAGGTGAAGAACGTTCCTCCGAACGGAGTGGGCGAACTCGTCATTCGAGGACCGAACGTGATGAAAGAATACTGGAATCGGCCGGACGCTACCAAAGAGGCCTTCTCAGGAGGCTGGTTTCATTCAGGGGACATGGCACGGATGGATGAGGAAGGTGACCTTTACATCGTCGACCGGAAAAAAGACATGTTCATTTCCGGTGGAGAAAATGTCTACCCCGCTGAGGTGGAGAATGCGATTTTTGAGCTTCCTCAGGTGGCAGAGGCGGCTGTCATCGGTGTCAG